>NZ_JBYSWU010000011.1:0-172091 GCF_058781505.1 Paraburkholderia sp. FW306-2-2C-D06C
TTCTTTTGCCTACTTTTCTTTGCGGCCGGCAAAGAAAAGTAGGTGCTCCCCCGCACAGGGGGAAAGCTAATAGACCAATACCAAATCAAGGAAAAGCCAACGCCGCAGGCAGCACCACCATAAGTGCCGCACAGGGCAAATAATCAGGGAAGACCAACGCCGTAGGCAGCAACAAAAAAAGCGCCGCGAAGGCAAAAAATCAGGGCAGACCAACGCCGTAGGCAGCAAGAACAAAAGCGCCGCGAAGGCAAAAAATCAAGGGAAGACCAACGCCGTAGGCAGCAAGAACAAAAGCGCCGCGAAGGCAAAAAATCAAGGAAAGCACACCGAACAATGCCGCCGCCAAAGGCAAAAACCCTACTCCCGACTAGCAATAGCCCGCTTTTCAGCGCCCGAGTCAGCAGACGAACTAGCCGTCTGCGAAGACTGCGTCCCCCAGACAACGGAGTTATCCACCGCATACAACCGGCAAGGCGCCGAACTCTGCTTCTGGCAATTCGCGATCGCTACCGACATCGGATCATCGCCGCCTTCAGCCCACGACCAGGCCCCCGTACCCGAAACAGCAAACGCGCGGCTAGGATACTGATGCAGGAAATTCCGATACCCATTGCGTCCGGCTTCATCGACAAACGGCACGGCGTCGACCGCATCGACAGCGGCAAACCCGCTAGCCTTCGGCAAAGAAGGATCGGACACGCGATATTGCACGCCAGTTGGCATCCCCGCTCGCGCCAGGAAAGCCTCAACCGCGGGCCACCAGATCTGCACGCCATCGCGATCGCCCACCAGCCGATGCGCGTCGTTCTTGTAGTTGCCGAAATCCACCATCCTGGCGCTCGCGCCATGCGCGGCATAAGCGGCATACATGCCGGCCACCAAAGGCGCCGTCCAGACCGAATCGTTTTCGCCGTACAACCACAGCGACGGCACCTTGGACTTCTCGCCATACGCGCCGAACGCGCGCGTCAAGTTGCCCTGCCAGTCGGCGCACGCGTCCTGCCGCAACCCGCCAGAGAAATTGATCAATGCCCGAACGCCTGGTGCGGCTTCGGTGCCGTAGGCCATCGTCGCGAGACCGCCGTGCGAGGTGCCGGCCACCACGATGTGGGCTGCGTCCACGTATGGCTGCTTCGTCATGTAGTTGATCGTCGCGGCGACGTCGCCGGCCTGGCCGATGCCGTTGCGTTCGACATCGCAGCCATTCTGCTGATAGGCGCCGTCCGAATGGCCGAAGCCCTGGCGGTTCGGCGCCACCACCACGTAGCCGCGCCGCACGAATTCACGCGCGAACGGCCGCGGATCGCTGCGCTCCTGCATGCGCGGGTCACCGGGAATCTTGCCGTGATTGAAGACGATCATCGGGAACGGGCCTGCGCCGTCCGGCTTGTAAATCGTCGTTTCGAGCGTAATCGAGCCGGCAGCGTCGACCGGGACTCGCACAATCCGCTCGTTGAGGCTCGCGCTCGGCAGATAGACATCGTCGTCAAGGGCAATGCGCGGTACGTGAGCGCGGGTCAGCGGTCCTGCCAGGGGGTCGGCGAGCGGGTCGGCATGCGCGAGTGCGACAGCGCACGTCGCCGTTGCACACATCACCGCACACTTCGTCAAAACCTTGCTGAACACCATTGACGCACCTGCCTCAAAAATCTGCCCTTGACACCGTGGCGCCTGTTTGTCGAAAGTCATTGCTGACATTTGCCTTTCATTGGCGTTTTCGACAAACAGAAACACACTCGCGTACGTAGTGCGTCAAGCGCGCGCACGCCAATCGAGATTGCACGGGATGAACCCAAACGGCCGACGTGACCCCACGCGCCGATGATGAGCGCCACACCTGCTGCTTGGAAACCGCCGCCGCAACGAATCAACCCGTTAGCGGCAGGGCGCCTGCGCATTTTGCGGAGCCGTTATCGACCGGCTCTCACAACGTGGCGTCATAAACCTACGGCCTCATCCTGGCACGACAATTTTGTTTTGTGCAATCAAGGAGAACCCGCGACGAAATATTTACCGTGCAGGGATCGGGGGTGATGGGGCTGCGGGACTGGCGCTCCGGCGGTGATTGGCTCCACGAAGGAATCGCTGCGCCAATCAGCACACGAACGCGCTGTGGCGTAGAGCCAACATGAAAAAAGCCCCTGTTTTGAGGGCCATATGTGACGTCGCTATTCAGTTCGCCGTAGCGTGCTTCAAGGCGTCGGTCACGCCGGTTGTCATGTTGCGCTGTAAGGCGCAGAAAGGATTGCGTTATTCGCTCACGTCGCCGTCGACATAACGCCAGCGTCCGTCTTCGCCGCGTACAAAGCGGCTCAGCTCGTGCAGACGATGCGCGCGGCCGCCCACCTTATAGCGCGCGACAAATTCCACCGTGGCATGCCCGGCGTCGGTTTCGGCGAAGGCCTTGATCTGGAGTCCGAGCCAACGGGGCGCGTCGGGCGCGGCGGGGTCGGCGTCGAGATCGGCCGGACAGGTGTGCGGCGCCCAGGTCGCGCGCAGGTAATCCGTTGCGCCCAGCACATAAGCGCTGTAGCGCGAACGCATCAGTTCGAGCGCGCGCGGCGCCGCTTCGCCGCCGTCGATATACCGGCCACAGCATTGCGCGAAGCGGGGCGCCTTGGGCGCACTGCGCTGATCGGGCGCTGAGCCGCCGCAAGGACAGTCGGAAGGTCGTTGTATCGACAACAATGGCTTATTCATCAGACGTTCAGTCAAGACCGCGTGCAATCAGGATCTTCTGGATGTCGCTAGTGCCTTCGTAGATCTGGCACACGCGCACGTCGCGGTAAATGCGTTCGACAGGGAAATCGCTCAGGTAGCCATAGCCGCCGTGGATCTGTAACGCCGCCGAGCAGATGCGCTCGGCGGCTTCCGACGCGAACAGCTTGGCCATCGCGGCTTCGGTCAAACACGGCAGGCCGGCGTCCTTCAGCGAAGCCGCGTGCCAGATCAGCTGGCGCGCCGCTTCGAGTTGGGTCGCCATGTCGGCGAGACGGAACTGTACGGCCTGGTGCGAAAACAAAGGCTGGCCGAAGCTTTCGCGTTCCTTTGCATAGCTCAACGCCGCCTCGAACGCGGCACGCGCCATGCCGACGCTTTGCGCGGCGATGCCGATGCGCCCGCCTTCGAGCCCCGACAGCGCAATCCGGTAGCCTTCGCCTTCCGCGCCGATCAGGTTCGCCGCCGGCACGCGGCAATCTTCGAAGAGGATTTGCGCGGTGTCCGACGAATGCTGGCCGAGCTTCTCCTCGACTCGCGCGACGATATAACCCTTGGTATCGGTCGGCACGATAAACGCGCTGATGCCGCGTTTGCCCGCGCTCTTGTCGGTCACCGCCATCACGATCGCGACGTTGCCGTTCTTGCCGCTCGTGATGAACTGTTTGACGCCGTTCAGCACGTACGCGTCGCCGTCGCGGGTGGCCGTGGTGCGCAGCGCGGACGCGTCCGAGCCCGCTTGCGGTTCGGTCAGGCAAAACGCGCCGAGCATCTCGCCGCGCGCGAGCGGCGTGAGCCAGTCGCGCTTCTGCGCGTCGCTGCCGTAGGTCAGCAGGATGCTGCACACCGGGCAGTTGTTGACGGAGATCGCCGTCGACGTGCCGCCGTCGCCCGCGGCGATTTCTTCGAGGATCAGCGCGAGCGCCAGCGCGTCCATGCCGGCGCCGCCGTACGCTTCGGGCACCAGCACGCCATACGCGCCCAGTTCGGCGAGCTGCCGATGCACGTCCTTCGGGAAGATGCGCTCGCGGTCCCAAAGCGCTGCATTCGGCGTGACTGCTTCGCGTACGAAGGTGCGCACCGCATCGCGGACCATCAGGTGATCCTGGTCAAGCACCATGGCTCGGTCTCCTCCTCAGTCTCCTCATTCGTCTCCTCACCAGTCGAGCGGTGTGCCGTCGTATTGAAAGAAGCGGCCGTTGAACGATTCGTGTGCGGCGGTGGCCTGCGCGAGCACTTCACGCATGCCGGTCACGCTGCGCGCCGGATCGATCGCGGCCTGTGCGCCGCCCATGTCGGTGCGCACCCAGCCCGGATGCAGCGAGATGCAGGTCGCGCGCCTCGCTTCCAGCGACGCGATCTTCAACGCGTCGTTCAGCGCCGCCTTGCTCGCGCGATACAGCCAGCCGCTCGTGCCGCTCGCGTCGCTGATGCTGCCCATCTTGCTCGAAATCACCGCGAACACGCCGCCGGCTTCTTCGACGAGCGGCAGCAGGATCGGCATCAACTGCATCGGACCGCGGACGTTGGTGCTCATCACGTGGTCGAAGTCTTCGGCGGTGATCGTCTCGATGCCTTCGGTGCGCGGGCCGTACACGCCCGAGACCAGTATCGCCGCATCGAGCTGTTCGCCGTCGAGCTTCCAGCCGAGGGCGGCGATCTCGTCGGGCGCGCTGACGTCGACCGAAAAGGTTTCCGCGCCGAGCTCGTTCAACGCGTCGAGCGCGGCGCCATCGCGCGCGGTGGCCAGCACGCGCCAGCCGCTCTTCCTGTACTGCCGCACAAATTCCCGGCCGATGCCGCGCGAAGCACCGACGATCAACACTGTTTTCATCGAATCACCTCAAACCAGTTCGATACCCATCGCCGTCGCTTCGCCGCCGCCGATGCACAGCGTGGCGACGCCGCGCTTGCCGCCGCGCTGTTTCAGCGCGCCGATCAGCGTGACGAGAATCCGCGCGCCCGATGCGCCGATCGGATGACCGAGCGCGCAGGCGCCGCCGTTCACGTTGACCTTGTCGTGCGGCAGACCGTGTTCCTTCATCGCGGCCAGCGTGACCACCGCGAACGCTTCGTTGACCTCGTACAGATCGACTTCGTCCGCGCGCCAGCCGTTCTTCTCGAACAGCTTGCGAATCGCGCCGACCGGCGCGGTGGTGAACTTCGCCGGTTCCTGCGCGAAGGTCGAGTGGCCGACCACGCGCGCGATGGGTTCGACGCCAAGTCGTTTCGCCGTCGACTCGCGCATCATCACGAGCGCCGCGGCGCCGTCCGAAATCGACGACGAATTCGCCGCCGTCACCGTGCCGGTCTTGCTGAACGCGGGCTTGAGCGTCGGAATCTTTTCGAGGTTCGCTTTGAACGGCTGTTCGTCGCGATCGATGGTGACTTCGCCTTTGCGGCTTTCCACCTTCACCGGCGCGATTTCCCACGCGAACGAGCCGTCTTCGTTCGCGCGCTTCGCACGGTTCAGCGATTCGACGGCGAACGCGTCCTGCGCTTCACGCGTGAAATCGAACGACGCCGCGCATTCTTCGGCGAAGGTGCCCATCAGGCGGCCTTTCTCGTACGCGTCCTCGAGGCCGTCGTAGAACATGTGGTCGATCACCTGGCCGTGGCCCATGCGCATGCCGCTGCGCGCTTTCGGCAACAGGTACGGCGCGTTCGTCATGCTCTCCATGCCGCCCGCGACGATCACCTCGACCGAGCCCGCGGCCAGCATGTCGTGCGCGAACATCGCCGCGCGCATGCCGGAGCCGCACATCTTGTTGACGGTCGTGCTGCCGGTGCTCAACGGCAAGCCGGCACCCAACGCGGCCTGGCGCGCGGGCGCCTGGCCGAGACCGGCGGGCAGCACGCAGCCCATCACCACTTCATCGATCTGCTCAGGCTTCAGGCCCGCGCGTTGCACGGCGGCTTCGATCGCGACCGAACCGAGTTGCGGCGCGGTCAATGACGCGAAATCGCCCTGAAATGCCGCCATCGGCGTGCGGGCTGCTGAAACGATCACGATCGGATCGGATTTTGTCTCACTCATGTTTGATCTCCTTGATCACACCTTCGACGATTGCCGGCACATCGCCGAGCTTGGCCGCATCGGCGGCGACCACGTCGTTCTCCGCTTGGTGCGCGCGGCTTGCCGACACCGCCGCGACGCAATTCCGATAGGTCGGGTCGAGCTCGCCCGGCTCGCTGATCGTCATGCCGAGGTTGCGCACCTTGCCGTCGTGCACGCCATACGCCCAGCCGTGCACCGTCAGTTCCTGGCCGCGCGCCCATGCGTCGTTGACGATGGTGGTGCGGCACACGTTGACCACCTGCTCGATCGTATTCAGCTCGACCAGACGCCGATGACGCGCTTCGCCGAGCGGCCATTCCGCGAGCAGCGCGGCATGCTTGGTGCGCACGTCCTGCACGTGATGCAGCCAGTTGTCCGCGAGACCCACGCGACGGCCGTGCAACGCAGCGCCGACACCGGAGCAGCCATAGTGGCCGACCACCATGATGTGCTTGACCTTCAGCAGATCGACGGCGAACTGGATCACCGACAGGCAGTTCAGATCGGTATGCACCACGACGTTGGCGATGTTTCTGTGCACGAATACTTCGCCCGGCGGCAGGCCGATGATCTGATTGGCCGGCACCCGCGAATCGGAGCAGCCGATCCACAGGTATTCGGGCGTCTGCTGATCGGCGAGACGCGAGAAATACTCGGGGTCTTCGGACAGCTTGCGGGCCACCCACGCGTCGTTGTTGTCGAATAGATGCGCGAGCGGGTTGGGAAGGGAAGAAGCGTTCGTGTTCATGGTGCGTCTGGGCGGTTGCCCGACCGATTGACCGGTCGGTGTCGTTACATGAGGTTCGGACGATACGTGCAAAAATGCTCGCGGCGCATGATGCTCACGCCACGCGCGCGGTGCGCCGATCGGTTTGCCTATCCGGCGTCTCCGATAGTTCGGACGCCGCATCGGCGAAGCGTTCCGGATAACGGATGCAAAAGCGCACGTTGCTGTCGTACGGGAAGAAGTCGGGCAGTTCGCCTTTCAATAGATGATCCTTGTGCCGTTGCCACAGCGCGGGATCGAATAAATCCGCATGATGCTGCATGAAGGAACGGCGCACGCGTGGGTCGCCGAGCAAAAACGTGCCGTACGTCTCCGGGAAAATGTCGTGCGGGCCGACCGAGTACCACGGCTCGCACGACATTTCGTCTTCTTCGTGACGTGGCGCCGGCACCGCGCGCACGTTGCAGTCGGTCAGATACTCGATTTCATCGTAGTCGTAAAACACGACGCGGCCGTGACGCGTCACGCCGAAGTTCTTGTACAGCATGTCGCCGGGGAAGATGTTGGCCTGCATCAGTTCCTTCACCGCGTTGCCATATTCCTTGATGCCGTGATCGATGTCTTCGTCGCTGCCGTTTTGCAGGAACAGATTGAGCGGCACCATCCGGCGTTCGATATACAGATGGCGAATCACCAGATTGCCGCCGTCGTATTCGATCAGCGAGGGCACTTCTTTTTCGAGTTCGCGCACGAGCGCCTCGTCGAGGCGCGGGACCGGCAACGCGACGCTCGAATATTCGAGCGTGTCGGCCATGCGGCCCAGACGGTCGTGCCGTTTGACGAGCTGATACTTTTCCTTGATCTGCGCGCGGGTGGTTTCCTTCGGCAGCGGGAAACTGTCTTTGATCAGCTTGAACACGTACGGAAACGAAGGCAGCGTGAACACCAGCATCACGAGCCCCTTGATGCCGGGCGCGACGATGAACTGATCGCTCGAATGCGACAGGTGGTGCAGCAGATCGCGATAGAACAGATTCTTGCCCTGCTTTTGCAAACCGACCGACGTATAGATTTCCGCCTTCGGTTTGCCCGGCATGATCGTGCCGAGAAACTCGACATACGCGGACGGCACCTCCATATCCACGAGGAAGTACGAATGCGAGAAGCTGAAGATGATCAGCAACTGGTCGCGCTTGAGCAGCACCGTATCGAGCGCCAGCAAACCGGGCTTCACATGACGCAGCGGCACCGCGAACGGCAGCAGCAAGTCGCCGTTGATGATCCGTCCGACGATATACGCCGACTGGTTCCGATAGAACAGCGACGACAGCACGTGAATCTGGAAGTTGGCCGCTGCGTCGAACGCGCCGAACGCGTCGTGAATCGACTGCATCACGCAACCGACGTCGCGGCTCAGGTCTTCGAACGGCAGCTCCAGCTGGAAGTTCGTGACGATGCGCTCGAGCGTCGCGGCAAGACCGTCCTTGGCCGGGTAATACGCACGATAGGTCGGTTTCGCCGCCGGTTCGTCGTTCTCGATGTATTCGGTCGAGATCGCCGGGCGCACGAAAATGAAGTCGTTGTTGAAATACGAGCGGTGCAGGATCTTGCAGCACACCGAATTGAAAAACGTTTCCGCGCACTCGGGTTGCCGGTGCGTGGTCAGGAGACCGATGTAGTGGAGCTTGATCTGCTGCCACACTTCGCCGTCGATGTTTTCCGCGTCGTATTCGTCTTCGAGCAATTCGACGCATTCCTCGACGCGTTCGTCATACGAGGTGATGCGCTCGCGCGCGAGCTTTTGCAGACCGTGCCAGTTGGCGGCTTCGAAGAGTGTCTTGGCACGGATCGCAGCGTCGCGGAAGATCCGGTAGTGCCGATTGAAGCCTTCGAGCATCGTCTGCGCAACGTCAAAGCCGATCTGCGACGACAGCAGTTTGGGGAAGTGATTCATGTCGACCGTGCATTCGTCCCATGTCGTGAAGACACCCGGGATTGTATCGTCCGGGCGGACCTGCGACGCATCGCGCCGCTCGACTCGCGCCTTGCCGCCTCGCGGGCGTTGTCAGGCGTTCGCCGACTTTCAGACTATCTCCGCTCAATGCCGCAGTTTGGCATGCCTTAATCGGCTCAACTTTCGGCAAAAAATATTTACTGCCTGTTCATGTCCGGCACGCATCCACGCTCATGCCGGCTTGGCTTCGCGCGTGCCGCTTTCGAGCAGCGCCTGGGCCTGGGCTTCGTATTGCGCGAGGTCTTCGAGCGTCGCGTTCAGGTCTTCCCGTTGACGTTCGAGCACCCCGCGATGCCGGGCCACCGTCGCGAGGAACGCGTGCAATTGCGGCACGGTGTCGGTCGGCGATTCGTAGACGTCCAGCAGATCGCGGATTTCCGACAGCGTGAAGCCGAGCCGTTTGCCGCGCAGCGTCAGCTTCAGGCGAGTTCGGTCGCGGCCCGAATAGACGCGCCGCAAGCCGCTCGATCCCTCGCGGCTCGGTGCGAGTAAACCCTGATCTTCGTAGAAACGGATCGCGCGCGGCGTCACGTCGAATTCCCGCGCGAGATCGGTGATCGTGTATTGCGTATTCATCAGGGCATCCCGTGGCCGGGCAGAAAATCGGATTGAACGATAGAATCGACGTTTACGTTATCGTCAACTTGATCGAAACGCAACCAGGCGCAATACGGCACGCTGATTTCGCGAACGCGCCGCAACCACGCTATCGGACATCGCATACCTCGCCATGCCGGATGGCCGACGGAGGAAGACACTCACAATGAATGCCCTCGAACATCAACTGGACTATCCGTTCAAAGACACCTTGCCCGAACCGGGCCACGCGGTGGAAGTCGCGCCGGGCGTGTTCTGGCTGCGCATGCCGCTGCCGTTCGCGCTCGACCACATCAACCTCTGGCTGCTACGCGATGAAATCGACGGTCAGCAAGGCTGGACCGTGGTCGACTGCGGCATTACGTCGGACGCGATCAAGGAGAACTGGGAGAAGGTGTTCGACTCGGTGCTCGACGGTTTGCCGGTGCTGCGCGTGATTGTCACGCATTGCCATCCTGATCACATCGGCCTCGCGCACTGGATCTGCGCCGGCGGCGACAAGCAGCGCTGGGACGTGCGGCTGTGGATGACGCTCGGCGAATACATGCAAGCCCGCGTGATGGCGGCCGGCGATGGTTCCAACGCGGGCGGCGAGGGCGCGGCTCGGCACTTCGCGCGGCATGGCGTGAAAGACGAAGAGTCGCTGGAGAAGCTGCGCAATCGCAAGAGCTACTACTCGAGCCTCGTGCCGGCGATTCCGGGGCAGTATCGGCGGCTGCGCGAAGCGGATGGCGTAAAGATCGGCGGCAAGACGTGGCGTGTGGTGACCGGCTATGGCCATGCGCCGGAACACTGCGCGCTGCACTGCGAAGAGACGGGCGTGCTGATCTCGGGCGACATGGTGCTGCCGCGCATTTCGACCAACGTGTCGGTGTTCGACATGGAGCCGGAGGGCTCACCGCTCGCGCTGTACCTGGAATCGCTCGGCCGCTACGAGACGATGCCTGAGGAGACGCTGGTGCTGCCGTCGCACGGCAAGCCGTTTCGCGGCGTGCGTACGCGGATCGCGCAACTGCGTGAGCATCACGACGCGCGTCTGGCCGAAGTGCGCGAGGCGTGCGCCGAGAAGCCGCAGAGCGCGGCCGATATCGTGCCGCTGATGTTCAGGCGCCAACTCGATATTCACCAGATGACGTTTGCGATGGGCGAAGCGTTGGCTCACTTGCATCTGCTGTGGCTTGCCGGTGAATTGAAGCGCACGCAGGATGCGGATGGCGTGATCCGGTTTGCGGCCCGGTGAGCGTCACGCGTACATGAAAAAAGCCCGGTGCTTTCGCAACCGGGCTTTTTTGTTGACGTGGTGTCGCTGAAGCTTACCGCATCGCTTTACTACCAGGCCTTACTGCACCGCCACCGTCCCAAAGTTCTGCCGGCCAAACGGACTCACGTGATAACCGCTCACGTTCGTGCGCGTAATCGCCGCGGCGGTCGGATATCCCAGCGGAATCCACAGCGCCTGATCGTGGATGATCTGCTGCGCCTGTTCATACGCTTTCGCGCGTTTGGTTTGATCCGGCGTGGCCTTGCCGTCGGCGATCAGCTTGTCCAGATCCTGATCGCAGAAGCGCGCGAAGTTGATGCCCGACTTCACCGCGTTGCAACTGAAGAGCGGCGACAGGTAGTTGTCCGGATCGCCGTTGTCGCCGGCCCACCCCATGAACAGCGTGTCATGCTGGCCCTGCTTGGCCTGCTTGATCAGCTCGCCCCATTCGATCACCTTCACGTCGGCCTTCACGCCGATCTTCGCGAAGTCGGCTTGCAGCAGTTCGGCGCCGGCCTTCGGATTCGGATTCAGCACGCTGCCGTTCGGACGCACCCAGATGGTCGTTTCGAAGCCGTTCGGATAGCCTGCGTCCGCGAGCAGTTTCTTCGCCTTCGCCGGATCGTACGGCCACGGCTTGACCGACTTGTCGTAGCTCCACGTGTTCGGCGGATACGGATTGTTGGCCGGCGTCGCGGTGTTGTCGAAGACGGTCTTCAGATACGTGCCGCGGTCGAACGCCATGTTCAGCGCGGCGCGGACCTTCTGGTTGTCGAGCGGCTTCTTCTGCGTGTTCAGCGCGACGAACGCTGTCATGAAGGCGGGCGTCTGCACGATGGCGAGCGATTTGTCGCTCTTCGCGTCGGCGAGATCCTGCGGCTTCGGCGACAGCGCGATCTGGCATTCGCCCGCCTTCACCTTCTGCGCGCGCACGGTGGCGTCCGGCGTGATCGCGTAGATCAGGCGGTCGATCTTCGGTTTCGGACCCCAGTAGGCCGGATTCACGTCGTAGCGGATCACAGCGTCTTTCGTGTAGCTCTTCAGCTCGAACGGACCCGTGCCGACCGGCTTCGAGTTCAGATCGGCCTGCTTGCCGGCCTTGAGCAACTGGTCGGCGTATTCAGCCGAATAGATCGACGCGAAACCCATCGTCAGGATCGACACGAAGGTGGCATCCGGCGCGTTCAGTTCGAACTTGACGGTGTTGTCGTCGACCTTGGTGATGGACTTGATCAGCTTCGGCAAGCCCATCGACTGCGCATGCGGGAAGCCGCTCGCGCCCGCCACTTTGTGCCACGGATTGCTGTCGTTGAGCATGCGGTCGAATGTGAAGACGACGTCGTCTGCATTCAGCGTGCGGGTGGGCTTGAAGTAGTCGGTGGTCTGGAACTGCACGTTCGCGCGCAGATGGAACGTGTAGGTGAGGCCGTCGGCGCTCACGTCCCATTTGTCGGCGAGCGCCGGGAGCACTTTCTTCGCAGCCTCGTCGTACGAGACCAGCGAATTGAAGATCACGTCGGCCGACGCGTTGGTCGTCACCAGCGAATTGAACTGCACGACATCGAAGCCGTCAGGGCTCGACTCGGTACAGACGGTCAGCGGTTTGGCGAGCACGAGCGCGGGCGCCGTGAACAGTACGGCGGCTGCGAGCAGTTTGAAGCGCATAGGATCTCCCATAACGAGCGCAGTCAGGCAGTGCGTCTGGTGGTGTGGTTATGTTTCGTTGACGAGTGACGGCAACTGGCAGTCGGCGTGGCCGTCGTCTTTATTGTGATACGTTTCCGGGGCCGGCGCATGGTTTGGGTGCTGCACTTACCCGCCAATACCCGCGCGCCTCGGCCTTCGCGAAAGCTTATCGAAGGGTGGTTGCGGCGACAACAACTTAATCCGCATATCCATATGGGTGCGGCGAAACGCGCTCACGGCGCGGCGGCGCGGTGCAGCAGATAACCGATGCCTTCGATTGCGCGCACGCCGTACCACGACACCCGTTCTCCATCGATCCACTCGATGCGCTTGCCGGCGAGGCGCGGATCGCGCTTCAGCGCGTCGCAATGCGCCTGCGTGAAGCGATACGGCTCACTGGACAGCAGGATGCGGTCGACCCCGGCAAGCCACGGCGCGTGGTCGAAGTCGATGGTTGGGTAGCGCGCGGCGCCCGCCGCGCCGCCTTGCACGTCGGGCAGTGTCCACCAGTTCACGAGCCGCAGCATCGCGGCGATGTAGGTGTCGCGTGCGACCGTCATCCAGGGTTCGCGCCAGATCAGATACAGCACGTTTTGAGCGGGAAACGTGCGCGCCGCGGCTTCGTGCAGGCGCGCTTCGAGCGCCTCGCTCAAGCGCCGGGCTTCCTGCTCGCGGTTGAAGATCGTGCCGAGCAGCGCGTACAGCGCGAGATTGTCCTGCGGCGTCAGCGGATGAGTCACGACGATATGCGGCACGAACGCACGCAGTTTATCGACGGTATCGCGCTCGTTTTCGTCGATATTGACGATCAGATGGGTGGGGCGCAGCGCGCGGATCGCGTCGATATTCACGGCCTTGGTGCCGCCGACCTTGCGCACCTGCCGCACCTTGTCGCGAGGATGCACGCAAAAGCCGGTGCGTCCGACGATTTGCCTGTCGAGTTGCAGCGCGAACAGCAATTCGGTGATGCTCGGCACCAGCGAGACGATGCGCACGCCGGCGCCCGACGCAGCGGCGCCCGACGCTTCGGCGCCCGCAACTTCGTGCGCGACGCCGGCTGCATCGACCGCACGCGGCTGCATGATTTACTCGGTGGCGGCGCGGGGCTTGCGCGGCGCGCGCTCAAAGACTCGGTCGTAGAGCCAGCGCGGCAATACGTGCAGCAGCATGGCCCCGATGCGCATCTGCCACGGGAACACCGCAAAGGCGGTTTGCCGTTCGATTGCCTGCGCGACCTTGACCGCGAAGCGGTCGGCATCCATCAGAAACGGCATGGCGTATGGGTTGTGCGCGGTCATCGGCGTGCGGATGTAGCCAGGCGCGATCGTGACCACGCCGACGCCCAACGGCCGCATTTCGACGCGCAACGCTTCGAGATACTTCAGCGCCGCCGACTTCGACGCGCTGTAGGCGCCAGAGCCCGGCAAGCCGCGCACGCCGGCCACGCTGGCCATGCCGACCAGCGTGCCTTTCCTTGCGTCGACCATTGCGGCGGCGAACGGCTCGAAGGTGGCGACCATGCCGAAGTAATTGATGTCCATCACTTCGCGGAAAGTGCGCAGATCGCCGTGGCCGGTGACCGCGCCGCGGCTGATGCCGGCATTGGCGATCACGACGTCCGGCAAGCCGTGCCGCGCGATGAATTGTGCAGACGCTTCCGCGAGCGCCTCGGCGTCGCGGACGTCGACGGAATAGATCGAGACGGTGTTCTGGGGATGGGACTGCTGGAAGGCGGCGAGCGCGTCGCCGCGGCGGGCAACCAGGCCGAGAATCGCGCCGCGCCGCGCATATTCGGCGGCGAGCGCGAGGCCAATGCCACTCGATGCGCCGGTAATGAAAACCTTCAGGGGGGAGCTCATTCCGGCGCCTCGGACGTTACATCTTCTTGGCGCGGACTTGCTGGACCAGGTAGTCGAGCACCTGGATCGTGCCCGGCAGGCTGTTGGTCGCCGCCGGACCGGTTTCATACTTGCCTTGCACGGCCAGGGTCGGCACGCCGTCGATCTTGTAGTCTTCCATCAGCTTCTTGTCTTTTTGCAGCGCGCTTTGCGTCGAGAACGAGTTGTACGCGTCCATGAACTTCTTCGAATCGACGCCGTTCTTCGCGAGGAATTTGGCCTGATCTTCCGGCGTCAGCAGGTAGTTCTTGTTGACGTGGATTTCGTTGAAGATCTTCGGCGTGAGCTGTTGAGCGAGGCCGAGTGCGTCGACAGCGTGGTACAGCTTCGAGTGCGGAATGAAATCGTCGCGGAAGGCGACCGGCACGCGCTTGAACACGACGTCCGGACCCTGCTTCTTGACCCAAGCTTCGAGGAAGGGGTCGAATTCGTTGCAGTGCGGGCAGCCGTACCAGAAGAATTCGGTGACTTCGATCTTGCCGGCCGGCGCGTCGGTAGGTTGCGCCGCCGACAGCACGGTGAAGTCTTTGCCGGACACCGGTGCGGTGGGCGATGCGTGCGCCGTGGCGGCAACGAGGCCCAGCGAGAGGAACAGAATGCTCAGCAATTTTTTCATGTTGTGTTGACCCAGGTAGGCGGTAAAGCGGTGGCGCCACGCAAATGCCCGTCACCGTTTTTAAATCGGCGTTAAACGTCTTGTTTGTCTGTTTTGCCTGTGACACGCGCCGCACGCCGATAGTTCGGCGGCGGCGCGTCACGGCAAATCACCGTTTGCTTATTGTTGGCTCATTGTTTCGTAAAGCGGATCACAGCGGTATCCACGCCTGCGTCGGACAGACGCTGACGGTTCGAATTCATGTCCTCGAACTTCGAGAACGGCCCGATGCGCACTCGGTAGTACGTGACGCCGCCCGCATCGCGCTGCGTGACCTTCGATTCGAAGCCCTGGAAGGCGAGACGCGCGCGCTGCTGCTCGGCATCGGCCGCGGTCTTGTACGCGCCCACTTGCAGGAAGTAGCCGGTATTGGCGTCGCCAGGCGTGGGCGCCCCATTCGAACCCGGCTTGATGCTGGCGACCGCCGTGGACGAGTTGCTCTTCGGCGCCGAGGTGGCCGCCGCGGCCGAAGGCGCGCTGCCGGTTTGCGGCTTCTTCGCCGACGCCGCGGCGCCGTTGCCGTTATCCTGCGCGGGCTTCGGTGCAACCGCCGTGCCGTTCGCATTGCCGTTTGCGCTGCCGTTCGACGGCGGTACCTCGACGATCTGCGGCTCTTCCAGCATGCCCGACTGCGTCTGCGAATTGGTCTGGCCCGGGGCGGTGTTCGGCGGCGCCGGTTGTGCGGCTTGCGGCACCGGCAGGCCCGGCGTCTTGCCTTGCAGCGGACGGTTCGGATCGTATTGCGGCTGGCTCGCGCCGGAATCCGACGCCGCGGGCGGCGCGACCTTCGAGACGAACGGCGTGGGCGCACGAGTGATATACAGCGCCACCACTACCGCGATCGCAAGGCCGACGATCAGGCCCAGCACGATGCCGAGAAAAGTGCCCCCGGTTTGTTTCGATTGCTTTGTTGTGCGGCGTGGTTTTGCCATCGTATGAATCACCTGCAAAAAGAATCCTGGAACGGCCGTCGATTATAACGACGGCCGCATGCATGCTGCGCCGGAGGACTTACATCTTGACGGGAGCGGAGACGCCGATCGTCGCGAGGCCGTTGGCCAGCACCTGGCGCGTGGCCGCGAGCAGCGCGACGCGTGCGTTGCGCTCGGCTGCGTCGTCGACCAGCACGCGTTCGGCTTTGTCATTGTAGAACGAGTGGAATTCTCCGGCGAGCTCGCGCAGGTAGAACGCGACCGCGTGCGGCGCGAGTTCGTCGGCGGCATGCTGAAGCATGTCCGGGAACTCGGCGAGCTTGTTCAGCAAGGCCATCGCGCGTTCGCTCGTGAGCGGCGACACGTCCACCTCGGCCAGCGTGCTTTCGTCCGTGTTGTAGCGCGCCTTGCACTCGGCGATCACGGAGCAGATGCGCGCGTGCGCGTACTGCACGTAATGCACCGGATTTTCGTCGTTCTGCTTCAGCGCCAGATCGATGTCGAACACGAATTCCGTATCCGCCTTGCGCGAGATCAGGAAGAAGCGCACGGCGTCGCGGCCGCGGCGAATCGTCTCTTCGTCGATCAGGTCGACGGCGGCTTCCGAGCCCGGCGTCGCGCCGCCCGACCATTCGATCAGGTCGCGCACGGTGACGTAGCTGCCGGCGCGCTTGGAGATCTTCACTTCCTCGCCGTTGCGCATAACCGTGACCATCTTGTGCAGGATATAGTCGGGATAGCCCTTCGGAATGCCGATGCCGAGCCCTTGCAGGCCGGCGCGCACCCGCGCGATCGTGCCGTGGTGGTCCGAGCCCTGAATGTTGATGACCTTGGTGAAGCCGCGTTCCCACTTGGCGACGTGATAGGCGACATCCGGCACGAAGTACGTGTAGGTGCCGTCGCTCTTGCGCATCACGCGGTCTTTGTCGTCGCCGTCGTCGGTGGTGCGCAGCCACAGCGCGCCTTCCTGTTCGTAGGTCTTGCCGGCGGCGATCAGCGCCTCGACCGTCTTCTCGACCCGGCCTTCCTTGTACAGCGAAGACTCCAGATAGTACTGGTCGAACTTCACGCCGAAGGCCTGCAAGTCCATGTCCTGCTCGCGGCGCAGGTACGCCACCGCAAAGCGGCGGATCGCGTCGAGGTTTTCGATGTCGCCCGCGCCCGTCACCGGCTCGCCGTCGCTCGCGGCAACGGTGACGCCCTTCATATAGTCTTGCGCGATCTCCGCGATGTACTCGCCGTTGTACGCGGATGCCGGCCAGCCGGCGTCGCCGGGGGCGAGGCCGCGGGCGCGCGCCTGGGTCGACACGGCGAGCGTGTGGATCTGCACGCCGGCGTCGTTGTAATAGAACTCGCGATGCACGTCATAGCCTTGCGAGGCCAGCACGTTCGAGAGCGCGTCGCCGAGCGCAGCCTGACGGCCATGGCCGACGTGCAGCGGGCCGGTCGGGTTGGCCGAGACGAATTCGATCAGCACGTGCTTGCCGGCGTCGCGTTGCGAGCGGCCGAACGCGTCTTTGCCGGCGAACACGGCGGCAATGACCGCCTGCTTGGCGGCGGCCGCGAGGCGCAGGTTGATGAAGCCGGGGCCGGCTACTTCGGCGGCATCGACGAGACCCCTGGCTTGCGGTTGCGCAAGCAGCGCGTCGACGATCTGTTGCGCCAGCTGGCGCGGGTTGGCGCGCAGTGGCTTGGCGAGTTGCATCGCCACGTTGCAGGCGATGTCCCCGTGCGCGGCGACCTTGGGGCGCTCCAGCGTGATCGCGGGCGCGACGAAAGTGGCTTCGCTCGCGCCCTGGGACGCTTGCGCAACGTGCTTCACCGTGTCGGCGAGCAGTGTTTCGAGTGTGTGTTTATGTGCAGGCAGCATGCTTGTTGCGAGTCCAGTGAGGCAATCCGGTGATGCGGAAGAGGCGCCGGCCGCGCGGCAGGCGCAGCCGATTCGTCAGAAGCGTGGAAAGCGGCGGCGCGCCCGCCAGGATGCATCGGGCACGCCGCTCGGGCGCGGCATCCGGCACATGGCCTGCGACGCAGCTGGCGCGGTGCGTAGCGTCATGCCGAGGCGCTTGCTGAGAGCGGCATGCAGCGAACCGCGGCCAGCGGGTCCGGCCGCGCGACTTCCGCCAGGCCGCGCGCGGCGTATGGCGGCGCGCTTTTCCGTCCAGACGGATTTTAGCAGGTGCTAATATGTTCAATGAGATGCCCACTAAGGGCCGTGGCCGCCGTGCCCGATCGGCGTGTCAACGAAACGCGCGCCGGCGGCTGCTGTTCCGCCGCTTGCGCGGCGATCCAACATAACGAAAAAGGGAACAGTCATGCTGATTACTTTCAAATGTCGCGCTGCGCCGGACGTGGTGATGCTGGAAAATCTCGCTCAGTACCTGGTCGGCATCGTCGGCAAGCGTCTCGGTGAGCGTGGTGTCATTACCCACGACGAAGTGGGTACTGCGATCACGAAACTCGAGTCGGCCATCAATACCGACAAGCAGGAGCGCGCCGAGCACGACGGTCATTTCCACGAAGGCGAAGAAGGCCACGAGCCGCATGAGATTCCGCCCGGACTCTCGCAGCGCGCGTATCCGTTCCTCGACATGCTGCGCGCGGCGCAGAAGGAAAACGCGGACATCGTCTGGGGCCTCTGATTTCGGGCCTGCCCGCCGGTCGCGGCGTGCGGTACGCCTCGCGCCGCAGACCCTTATGCGCCAATCAATGGTGTGCCAATAAAAAGAGCCCGCTTCGCGCGGGCTCTTTGTCTATTGCGGGGCCGAACGGGCGGCCTGTCCAGGCTGCTTACTGGCTGGCGGCATCCGCCGGTGCGGCCATTGGCGCTGACGCACCCTTTTTCATTTTCTTCTTTTTCGGCTTCTTGACGTGCTTCTCTACCGGCGGCGAATACGAACTGACCGCGCTGGAGCCGGCCGGAGCGGCCGTCTGAGCCAGCGCCGCCGAGGCGCCGACGGCGAGCGAAACAGCAGTCAATAACAGCGTCAGCTTCTTCATACGATTTTCTCCGTTGACGATTGCAATTGGATAAGCCGACGCGTTTTGGCCGCGTCTGGCGGGGTCAAGCTGTTTCAGTCTACAAAGCCGAAAATTACGCTGCCGCAAATATTCAGTCTTTCCCGCCCGATATAGTGGGTTTCCCGCCACGCAAAGGCTTACAGCAACGGCGCCAAGGCCCGTTCGGCGTCCGTTTTCGACAACGACATGCGTTTTGCGTAGTCTTCCAGCTGATCCTGGCCGATCTTGCCGACCGAGAAATAGGTGCTGTCCGGGTGCGCCAGATAGAAGCCGGAGACGCTCGCCGCCGGCAGCATCGCCAGCGATTCAGTGACGCTCATGCCGATTTCGTTGGCTTGCAGCACGTCGAACATGTCGCGCTTCACGAGGTGATCCGGGCAAGCCGGATAGCCCGGCGCCGGGCGGATACCGCGGTACTTTTCGGCGATCAGGTCGTCGTTGGAGAGCGTTTCGGTGTTCGCGTAGCCCCACAGGTCGCGCCGCACGCGGGCGTGCATCGCTTCGGCGAAGGCTTCGGCGAAGCGGTCGGCGAGCGCCTTCAGCATGATCGCGCTGTAGTCGTCGAGGTCCTTCTCGAACTGCTTTTCCTTCACGTCGACGCCCAGGCCCGCCGTGACCGCGAACATGCCGATGTAGTCGGCCACGCCTGATTCCTTCGGCGCGATGAAGTCGGCGAGCGACCGGTTCGGCCGCATCACGCCGTCCACCACCGGCCGCACGCTCTGCTGGCGCAGGTTGCGCCATGTGAGCGCGACTTCGCTGCGCGATTCGTCCGTGTAGATTTCGATGTCGTCGTCGTTGACGGTGTTGGCGGGCAAGAGCGCGATCACGCCGTTGGCCTGCAGCCAGCGGCCCTGGATCAGGCGCGCCAGCATCGACTTGCCGTCCGAGAACACGCGCCGCGCCGATTCGCCGACGATCTCGTCGTTCAGGATGGCCGGGTAGGGGCCGGCAAGATCCCAGGTCTGGAAGAACGGGCCCCAGTCGATGTAGTTCGCCAGTTCGTTCAGATCGAAATTCTTGAACACCCGGCGGCCGATGAACTTCGGCTTGACCGGCTGGTAGCTGGCCCAGTCGACCTTGGTCCTGTTCGCACGGGCTTCGGCGAGCGTGACCATCGGCAGCGCTTTCCTGTTCGCGTGCTGGTCGCGGATGCGGTCGTAGTCGGCTTTGAGTTCGTCGACGTATCTGGCCGCGCCTTCGTCGGACAGCAGGCTCGACGCCACGGAGACCGAGCGCGACGCGTCCGGCACATACACCACCGGGCCTTCGTAATGCGGCGCGATCTTCACCGCGGTATGGACGCGCGAAGTGGTCGCGCCGCCGATCAGGAGCGGAATCTTCTTCACGCGGAAATAGTCGTCGCGTTGCATTTCGGACGCGACGTACGCCATCTCTTCGAGGCTCGGCGTAATCAGCCCGGACAGGCCGATGATGTCCGCGCCTTCGACCTTCGCCTTCGCGAGAATATCGTTGCACGGGACCATCACGCCCATGTTGACCACTTCGAAGTTATTGCATTGAAGCACCACCGACACGATGTTCTTGCCGATGTCGTGCACGTCGCCCTTCACTGTGGCGATGACGATCTTGCCCTTCGCGCGCACGTCGCCGCCGGCGGCCGCGAGCTGCTTCTTTTCTTCTTCGATGAACGGGATCAGGTGCGCGACCGCCTGCTTCATCACGCGCGCCGACTTCACCACCTGCGGCAGGAACATCTTGCCCTGACCGAACAGGTCGCCGACGATGTTCATGCCGTCCATCAGCGGGCCTTCGATCACGTTGATCGGGCGGCCGCCTTCGGCCGCGATCTTCGCGCGCACTTCCTCGGTGTCTGCGACGATGAAGTTCGTAATGCCGTGCACCAGCGCGTGCGACAGGCGCTTCTCGACCGGCTGGTTGCGCCACTCGAGGTTCTCTTCCTTCTTCGCCGCGCCGGTCTTGAACTTGTCGGCGATTTCCAGCAGACGGTCGGTGCCGTCTTCACGACGGTTCAGCACCACGTCTTCCACGCGTTCGCGCAGTTCCGGATCGAGCTCGGCATACACGCCGAGCTGGCCCGCGTTGACGATGCCCATGTCCATCCCCGCCTGGATTGCGTGATAGAGGAACACGGTGTGGATCGCTTCGCGCACCGGATCGTTGCCGCGGAACGAGAACGACACGTTCGAGACACCGCCGCTCACCTTCGCGTACGGCAGGTTTGCCTTGATCCAGCGCGTCGCGTTGATGAAGTCGACCGCGTAATTGTTGTGCTCTTCGATGCCGGTGGCGATCGCGAAGATGTTCGGATCGAAGATGATGTCTTCCGGCGGGAAGCCGACTTCATTCACGAGGAAATCGTACGAGCGCTTGCAGATCTCGGTCTTGCGCGCGAACGTGTCGGCCTGGCCTTGCTCGTCGAACGCCATCACCACAGCCGCCGCACCGTAACGGCGGATCAGGTTCGCGTGATGGCGGAACGCTTCTTCGCCTTCCTTCAGCGAGATCGAATTGACGATCGCCTTGCCTTGCACGCACTTCAGACCCGCTTCGATCACCTCCCACTTCGACGAGTCGATCATGATCGGCACGCGCGCGATGTCCGGCTCCGACGCGATCAGATTCATGAAGCGCACCATCGCCGCTTTCGAATCGAGCATCGCCTCGTCCATATTCACGTCGATGATCTGCGCACCGTTCTCGACCTGCTGGCGCGCGACCGCGATCGCCTCGTCGAACTGGTCGTTCAGGATCATTCGTGCGAACGCTTTCGAGCCGGTCACGTTGGTGCGTTCGCCGACGTTGATGAAGAGCGTCCCGGACGTGACGTTGAACGGCTCAAGGCCGGAAAGGCGCATGGTGTGATCGGTCATGGCGTGTATGCGGTTCGATTGCGTGCGGGATTGCGTACGATTAGGTGCGTCTGTTTCGATAGCGGAAGAGCGGCGGGTCAGAGCAGAGCCGCGAACTCAGGCTGCGTCGCGATATTGCGTCGGCCACTTGCGCGGCTTCACGTCGGCCAGCGCCTTGGCAATCGCCGCGATATGCTCCGGCGTCGTGCCGCAGCACCCGCCCGCGATATTCACGAGACCTGCCTGCGCAAACTCCTTCAGCAATCCCGACGTATCCGCCGGCAATTCGTCGAAGCCCGTGTCGCTCATCGGATTCGGCAAACCGGCGTTCGGATAGCACGACACGTAGGTGTCGCACAGCTTCGCCAGTTCGGCGATGTACGGGCGCATCAACGCCGCGCCCAGCGCGCAGTTCAGGCCGAACGTGAGCGGCTTCGCGTGACGCAGCGAATTCCAGAATGCTTCGACAGTCTGCCCCGACAGAATGCGGCCCGATGCATCGGTGACCGTGCCCGAGATCATGATCGGCAGACGTTCGCCGGTGTCCTCGAAGAGTTCATCCAGCGCGAACAGCGCGGCCTTCGCATTGAGCGTGTCGAAGATCGTTTCGACGAGGAACAGATCGGCGCCGCCGTCGAGCAGCGCCTTGGCCTGCTCGTAGTACGCCGCGCGCAATTCGTCGAACGTCACGTTGCGCGCGCCCGGATCGTTCACGTCAGGGGAAATGCTCGCTGTTTTCGGCGTCGGTCCGATCGCGCCGGCGACGAAGCGCGGCTTGTCAGGCGTCGAATATTTGTCGCAAGCGGCGCGCGCGAGCTTCGCCGATTCGAGGTTCATCTCGACGGCGAGGCCTTCCATCCCGTAGTCTGCCTGCGCGACCGTGGTGGCGCCGAACGTGTTGGTCTCGATGATGTCCGCGCCCGCCGCGAGATATTGCTCGTGGATCTCGCTGATGATCTGCGGCTGCGTGATCGACAGCAATTCGTTGTTGCCTTTGATGTCGCGCCCGTAGTCCTTGAAGCGCTCGCCACGGTAGCGGGCTTCGTCGAGCTTGTAGCGCTGGATCATCGTGCCCATCGCGCCGTCCAGGATCAGGATGCGCGACTTGAGCAGCGCGGGCAGCGCCGTGCCGCGCGTATAGGCGGCATCAGGACGGACTGGCGTGGCGGTTTGAGCAGGCTGGTTCATGGCGGACGTGGGCTTGCGCCGGCTTGTTCGGGAAACCTGTCATTGTAGCCGCTGCGGGGCGGTTCCGCCGGGCGCGGGAGGCGCAACCGCCGTGGGCGCGACGGATTCGTCCACCTGGCAACCAACGCGCACGCAAGCACGCGCAAGCGCACGTAAAACTACAACGCGCGACAACGCGCGCAAACGCACGCAAGCGAACGCAAACGCACGAAACGCGGGAAGGGGAACAGAGAAAAGAAAACGGCCCAGCGAGGCATGAGCCTGCTGGGCCGTTCTATCGATGCTGACCGACTTTAAGGCCGCCGGCTGTGCCGGACGGCGCGGTCGATGTATGTCGCCAAACTGTTAAGCCGAACCTCGAGGTTAGTGAAGAATCACCGGTTGATGCATCAGACTGTCGAACTGGCCGAGGAATTCGTCTACCTCGTCCAGCGACGGCTCCTCTTCGATCAGTTTTTGCACGTGCTCGCGAAAGCGCGCAGCCATTGCACCGTCGATATAGATTTCACGCTGCATGTTCTTGTCGACGATCTCGTAGCCACCGGACTTCATGGCCAGCGGACCTTCCTGCGGCGGAAACTCGACGACACAATAGTTGGGGCTGTTGTAGATCATTTGCATGGCGACACTCCTTATTTCCGTTGGCTCCTGGCCGTTTCTGCACCGTAGGTGGAGCATTTGGTGTGGAATTCAAGGGGTGGGTCCGGATTGATGCCTGTAAAGGTTCCGAACCTACCGGTTAGACCGGCCTTGCAAGAAACGTTTCAAGCAGTGCAGCAAAACGGTGAGATTGCTCGATCGGCGCAAGATGAGCGGCTTCGAGCAGTTCGAACTGTGCGCCCTCGATGGCGTTTGCCATGGCTTGTGTCGCAGCAGGCGGCGTGCCTGTGTCGTGGCGGCCCGCCACCGCGAGGGTGGGAAGATGTAACGTCCCCAGCTTACCGCGGACATCGAAATCGCGCAGCGCTTCGCATGCGAGGGCGTAGCCTTCTGGCAACGTATGGGTCAGCACGTCGCGAATCTGCTCGACAGCTTCGGGGTGCGCTGCCTGAAAATCGGCTGTCAGCCAGCGGCTCAAAGTTGCGGGCGCGAGCGACGCGACGCCATCGCTGCGGGCCGCCGCGGCACGTTGATCCCAGATCGCGCGGCCTTCGGGCGGCGTGCCGGCCGTGGTGTCGGCAAGCGTCAAGCTGTCGACGCGGGCCGGATAGTCGAGCGCGAATTGCTGCGCGATCATGCCGCCCAACGACATGCCGACGAGATGCGTGCTTGGTGCATCGAGCGCATCGAGCAGCGCGGCCAGATCGCGGGACAGATCGGCCACCCCAAACGGCCGGCCGGATACGGCGCTCTTGCCGTGGCCGCGCAGGTCGTAGCGCAGCACGGTGTAAGCGTCGCGGAAATAACCGGCGAGCTGGTCCCACACGGACAGGTCGCCGCCCAGTTGGTGGATGAACGTCAGCCATGGGCCGCCGCCTTCGTTGCTCATCACATAGCGGGTCTCGATACCGTTGATGTTGACTTGCATGCGGGCTCCTTGAAAGGGAACACAGTGGAAAGAGCCGTTTGCGCGTGCACTGCCTCGCCTTGGATAGACATACGCAGTGGCCGCGCGAACGGTTGCAACTCTTCGTGCGAGTAAGCGTCGCCGCGGAAGTTTCGGCGATTTCTTCGAGACCCTGCTCGCGTTCAGGGCTTTTCGGGCGTGCTGGCGGAATCGGTCGAATCGACCGGCGAATCGACTGGCGAAGTGGGCGAGGACGTGGGCTGCGCTTCGGTTGCGCCTGCCGATGGCGCGGATGGTGCCGGGTTGACCGAATTGTCAGGCGAACCGTTGCCGCCGCTGTTGTCGCTGTTGTTACTGTTCTCCATACCGCTGGCCGAACCGCCGCCGCCCGCAGCATCGAGCTTGCCGCGCCACACGAGTTCGAATTGTGTGCCGTTCGGTTCGGTCTGCACGATTCGCGCGGGCAACCAGCCGAGCGATGGCGCGAGCCACACGTCGATTCGGCGCTGATCGCCTTCATGGCGGGGCCGCCGCTTGAAGTGGCGTGTATCGAGGTAGCCCTGCGCGGTGCGGATCGTCTCGTCGCCGATTGTCTCGACCGGCCAGTTCTCGCCGCTGTCGCTATCCACGACGAAGAACTGCCGCGTCACGCCGGGCTTGTATGCGCCGGGGTCGCCGCGCACCAGGCTGGCCAGTTGCATCACCATGCTGAAACGGTCTTGCGCGCCATCGGGCAGCGGCAGCGTCGCCGGGGTGCGCGTGAATGCGATCTGTCTGACGGCGCGGTTGAAGATCGACACGTCTTCGGCCCGGCGGCCGCGCTTTTCGATGTATTGCTCGGGGGCGAGGCCAAATGCGTCGATGCGGCCGTGGCTCGAATACACAAATGCGCCGACGAACGGCAGCGGCACGGATACGACCATTTCGTAGCTCTGGGCGTTGCTGGTCCAGTGGATGGTGCCGGGCTGGTTGCGCACGCCGTTGTAGAACGAGTCGTATTGCAGTTCGCCCGACGGCGGGACGGAGAACTTCACGCCGGATGAGGCTTGCGGCGCACTGACGGCAGCGGGCGCGCTGGCCGTGCCGTTCGATGAAGCAACGGCGCTGCTTGCCGCAGCCGATGCGCTCGCTGCGGCATCCGGCGCAGCCTTGGCGGGAGCGGGCGCTGCGGTTCCCGGCTGCGTAGCGGTCAGCACATGTTCGCGCGGTTTTCGGGGGATGGCTTTATGCGCCGGCTGAGGTTGCAGTTGCTGCGAGGCGTCGGCGGGCCTGCGCTCGATGCGCTCGGGCGTCAGCAGCGCGACCTGCACGGGAATATGTTCCTTGTCCGCTGCATTCAGCGTCGCGCGATTACGCTCGACCCATTGCGCGGCGATCCAGTGCAGAACCGCCACCACCAGCAGCACGGCAATCCATCGCCACGCGCGCGGATCGCGGAGCGCGGCGATGGGCTGCGTGCGGTCGGAGCGGCGTGTGATGGATGGTGAGGACATCGGCGAGTGAAATTAGGCGACGGAAGTTAGGCGACGGAAGTTAGGCGACGGAAAGTGAACGGGTTGGCGGACGCGTGCAGCGCGTCAGCGCGGCGTCGCACTATACCCCAGCTCATACGACAGCTTTTGCGCACATTCGCGCAGGGCCGTATCGATCTCGCCGCCCCAGCGGATATCGAACGCGCCTTCGTGACCAAGCGCGACCAGGCCGAGCGCGAGATCGCCGGTCGAGTCGAACACCGGCATGCAGAATGCGTGGATAGTCGGCAGCAACATGCCTTCGACGCGTGCCGCCTCATGCTGCCGCACTTCGGCCAACACGCGTTCGACTTCTTCCCGCGTGCGCGGTCCGCTGGTTTGCGACGAGCGGCGCGAATCGGCCAGCTCGCGCTCCAGCATCGCGGCGGTCTTGCTGGGCGGCAGATAGGCGGCAAACAGCAGGCCGGTGGCGGAACTGAGCAGCGGCATCACGTCGCCGAGCTTGAGCGACGCCTTCGCCGGGTGGCTCGACTCCATCCAGTGAACCATCGTCGGACCCTGATTGCCCCACACGGCGATGCCCACGGTCAGATCGAGCCGGTCGCGCAGTTCGGCGAGCGCGATGCGCGCGAGCTTCACGCCGTCGACGCGCGCGAGCCGCGCGAGTCCCAATTGCAAGGCGAATCCGCCGAGCTCGTAGCGGCCCGACAGCGGATCCTGCGCGACCACGCCGAGCCGCAGAAAACTCACCAGATAGCGATGCGCCTTGGCCGGACTCATGCCGGCGCGCTGCGCCAGATCGCGCAGCATCATCGCGCGCGGTTCGTGAGTCAGCACGTCGAGCAGCCTGAAACCGACTTCGATCGACTGAATGCCCGAGCGCAGTTTCTCCTCGCTGGCTTCGACGGTTTCGTCGTCGGAGGGATCAGCGGATTCAGCGCGGTCGAGCGGGTCAGCTGGGTCGGCTGGGTCGGCGTCGGGATGGATCGCGCCGGGGCGGGCAAGTGAAGGCATGAGCGAGGCGCACGGAGCGCATTCAAAAGACGGTCAGAAAACAGGCGGAACGGCCAGGCTGCCGCGGCCCGCAAGCGACGGCCGGGCAGCGGCGCTTGGGCCGCGGCGATTCACCATCGTAGAATAGATTCCCTCTATCGTCACCAATACGGCTCATTCCTCTATGAAACTTGCCACGCTGAAGGACGGCACGCGCGACGGCCAGCTGATCGTCGTGTCCCGCGACCTGCACACCGCGGCGATCGCCGACGCGATCGCGCCCACGCTGCAGCGCGCGCTCGACGACTGGGCCTTCTATGCGCCGCAATTGCACGACCTGTACGACGCGCTCAATCAGGGGCGCGCCCGCAATGCGTTCCCGTTCGATGCGAAGAACTGCATGGCGCCGCTGCCGCGCGCCTTCCAATGGGCAGACGGTTCTTCGTACGTGAACCATGTTGAACTGGTGCGGCGCGCTCGCGGCGCGGAAATGCCGCCGGAATTCTGGACCGATCCGCTGATGTATCAGGGCGGCAGCGACGACTTCATTGGCCCGAAAGACGACGTACTGTGTGCGTCTGAAGAATTCGGCATCGACTTCGAAGCGGAAGTCGCCGTGATCACCGGCGACGTGCTGATGGGCGCCACGCCCGATCAGGCGCTCAAAGGCGTGCGTCTGATTACGCTGGTCAACGACGTCTCGCTGCGCAATCTGATTCCCGCCGAACTCGCGAAGGGCTTCGGCTTTTTCCAGAGCAAGCCGGCAAGCTCGTTCGCGCCGGTCGCAGTGACGCCCGACGAACTCGGCGAACACTGGCGCGAAGGCCGCGTGCACCGGCCGATGATCGTCCACTGGAACGGCAGGAAAGTCGGCCAGCCGGACGCCGGCACCGACATGGTGTTCCACTTCGGCCAGTTGATCTCGCACGCGGCGAAAACGCGCAATCTGCGTGCCGGGGCGATCGTCGGTTCGGGCACCGTGTCGAACAAGGACGCGAAGCGCGGCTATTGCTGCATCGCCGAGAAGCGCTGCCTCGAAACCATCGAGCACGGCGCGCCGCAGACCGAGTTCATGAAATACGGCGATACGGTGAAGATCGAGATGTTCGACGAAGCGGGCAAGTCGATTTTCGGCTCGATCGACCAGGGCATCGCGCCGCTGGACTGACGCACCGGTTTTGTGCGCAACGCGGCGTCGGGCCGGCGTCCGCGCAAGGTTCTCAGCATACGAAAGGGTTTCGCCCGATGCCGCCATTAGAGCGCACCGTTACACTGAACGCCGCGGCGGCGCGCCTTGGGGGGATGGCCGCCGATCCGCCGCGTGATGGACGCATGACGGACGCATGACGGACGCATGAAGGACGCATGAAGGACGCATGAAGGACGCATGAAGGACGCATGAAGGACGCATGAAGGACGCATGAAGGACGCATGACGGACGCAGTCCATCGGCACAGTACGTCAGAACGAATAACCCACGTGAGGAAACAGCATGCCGCGATTCGAATCGTCTGAGCCGGCAACCCGGCGTGCTCGCGCATCGGGTTTGCATGCGACGACACTGCGGTATCGATTCCGCTGTCTGGCTGCCGCGCTGGGCGCCGCGTTGCCGGGCATCGCGCTGGCGCAGGTGAAGATCGGTCTGGTGCTGTCGCTGACCGGGCCGGCCGCGTCGCTCGGCATTCCCGCGCGCGATACCGCCACGCTGCTGCCCAAACAGATCGGCGGTCAGGAAGTCGAATACATCGTGCTCGACGACGCGTCCGACACCACCCAGGCCGTGCAGGACACCAAGAAGCTGATCTCCGAAAATCACGTCGACGTGATCATCGGTTCGTCGATCACGCCGAATTCACTCGCGATGATCGACGTTGTCGCTGAGGGCGAAACGCCGATGATCTCGCTGGCGTCGTCGGCGAAAATCATCGATCCGGTCGACGCGAAACGCCACTGGATATTCAAGACCCCGCAAACCGACGCGATGATGGCTTCGGCGATCGCCGAACATGCGAGCGCGCATGGCGTCAAAACGATCGCGTTCATCGGCCAGGCCGACGCGCTCGGCGAGACGTTCTACACCGAGGTCGCGAAATTCGCGCAACTGCACCACGTCAACGTGGTGGCGAGCGAGCGTTTCAATCGCACCGATCCGAGCGTCACCGGCCAGGTCCTCAAGATTCTCGCGGCCAAACCCGATGCGGTGGTGGTGGGCGCGGCCGGCACGCCGGCCGCATTGCCGCCGAAGACGCTCAGGGAGCGCGGCTTCAAAGGCCTGATCTATCACAACCATGGAGTCGGCAATAACGACTTCCTGCGGGTATGCGGCGCCGATTGCAACGGCACCTTCCTGCCCGCCAGCCCGGTGCTGGTCGCCGCGCAACTGCCGACGGACCATCCGGCCAAGCGTCTCGCGCTCGATTACATCGCGCGCTTCGAGGCGCTGCGCGGACCGGGCAGCGTGTCGGCGTTCGGCGCCTACACGTGGGACGCGGGCATGCTGCTCGGCAACGCCGTGCCGATCGCACTGACACAAGCCGCGCCCGGCACGCCGGAATTTCGCCGCGCGCTGCGCGATGCGCTGGAAGCGACGCGCGCGCTCGCGAACACCAACGGCGTGGTCAATATGAGCGCCACGGATCACCTCGGGCTCGATCAACGGGCCCGCGTGATGGTCGAGATTCAGAACGCCAAGTGGGTTTACCAGCCGCGCTGACCTCGCGCGCGGCTTTTGACAGACATACCGATGGACGGATTGCTCACCATGTCTCAAGCCCCCCACAGCAACGATCCCTTTTACGCGCACTACCGGTCGCTGCAATTGCGCCGGCATCCGCACGGCGTGCTCGAAGTCGTGATGAGCGGCGAGGGCGCGAACCGGAGCGGGCTCGCGACGGCCACCGCGCGGATGCACTACGAACTCGCCGAAATCTGGCGCGATATCGATCGGGATCCCGAAACACGCGTCGCGATCATTCGCGGCGAGGGCAAGGGGTTTTCGGCGGGGGGCGACCTGCAACTGGTCGAAGACATGGCGACCGATTTCGACGTGCGCGCGCGGGTCTGGCGCGAGGCGCGCGATCTGGTCTACAACGTGATCAATTGCAGCAAGCCGATCGTCTCGGCGATGCACGGGCCGGCGGTCGGCGCCGGGCTCGTGGCAGGCCTGCTCGCGGACATCTCGATTGCGGCGAAGTCGGCGCGCATCATCGACGGTCATACGCGCCTCGGTGTCGCCGCCGGCGATCACGCGGCAATCATCTGGCCACTGTTGTGCGGCATGGCGAAGGCCAAGTATTACCTGCTGCTGTGCGAGCCGGTGAGCGGCGAAGAGGCGGAGCGAATCGGGCTGGTGTCGCTCGCCGTCGACGAAAACGATCTGCTGCCGAAGGCATTCGAAGTCGCACAGAAACTGGCCAACGGTTCGCAAACGGCGATTCGCTGGACCAAGTACGCGTTGAACAACTGGCTGCGCTCCGCGGGACCGGCGTTCGATACGTCGCTGGCGCTGGAATTCATGGGCTTTGCCGGACCGGATGTGCGCGAAGGCGTGACCTCGCTGCGCGAGCGGCGCGCACCGGACTTCGGCGGCGCGGACCCGTGGAGCGGACATTCGCAACGGGCGCCGCGTGGCGGCACTTCGGGCGGTGAGCGTTCGTGATGCCGGATGCCGGCGTGCGAGGTGCTGCATGAAAAGTGTCAAACGGGCCGGACACCCGGCCCAGATAGCAGGCTAACCAACAGGCCGGACAACGGCCTAAACGAACCACGGAAGCTATGCCGCGCGCGGTATGATCGACTCAGACGCGCGCGGGATGGCGCTACTTCCTTCCCTTTCTGCTGCGAGGCGACAAGCATGACCGATACACCTGGTTCAACGCCGCCCTTTCCGGGCTTTCCCGGTTTTCCGCCCGCTGAAATGCTCGATCGCATGTGGGGCATGATGCGTCTTTCGCCGTTCGGTTCGGCTTTTTCGGGCGCGGAGCCCGGCGGCGGCATCGGGCCGTCACTGTCGATGATGTCCGACATGATGGCGCCGCTCACCAGCGTCGAAGAACTCGACAAGCGCATTACCGACATGCGCGCGGTCGAGCAATGGCTCAAGCTGAATCTGAGCATGCTGCAGTCCGCCATTCAGGCGCTCGAAGTGCAGCGCGCGACACTCGCGACGCTGCGTGCGTTCGGCGCGTTCGCGCAGTCGGCGATGGCGCAGCCGGCTTCGCCGTCCGCCGCGCCGAGTCCTTCGCCGACGGCGGGTTGGCCGCATCCGGAGACGTCGAGCGCAGCGGGTACGTCGAGCGCGTCGAGTGCCGGTTCGCCGGAAAGCGCCGAAGCCGACGCTGACGCCAACACCCACACTGCCGATACCGCCGCCACGCCGCCCTTCGACGCCTCCGCCTGGTGGAATCTGCTGCAATCGCAATTCAACCAGATTGCCCAGTTCGCGATGACGCAGCCGGGCGCCGCGGCCACAGACGCGGCGAGCGGGAGCGCGCCGGCGTCGCCGGAAGAAGTGGAAACCGATGAGCAAGCGGCGTCGGTCGATGAGCCGGCTGGCGCGTCGGCGAAGGCTGGTGGCGTGGCCGAGGCAGCGGCGAAACGTCCCGCGGCGAAACGGGCGACGTCGTCCGCGAGGCGCGCAAGTAGTTCGACTGCCAGTCCGCGTGCAACGAAAAAATCCATTTAACCGCAGGAAAGAAGCCAGGAAAGAAGCCAGGAAAGAAGCGGGGGCGGCACGCGAACCACGCGCAGGCGGCGCGAACGAATGTGAATTCGAATGTGAATTCGCCGCCTGTCACGGTTTTGACCATGATCGCCGGTCATACTCGCGTAATTGCGCGTTTATTGAGGCCGGTCAATCGGACGCTGGAATTGCGGCGCTAAGCGCGCGGGTTCCGTAAAGTCAGCGTGCTATCATTGTCTGAGCTTTATTTGGCTTTTGGGCGTGCGCTGAAAAACAACCAATCCAGCCGCCCTTGCTCCATTCGCCGCCGGCACAACCGGCGTAGGGCTGGACGGTGCGGTTTTCATCGCAGACTGGCTCGACCTCAGGCACAGGGTATCCCTCACCCACGGTTGGCCGCGCAGCGCATAACCTATGGTTGTCGCCGCCGCGCAAACGCCAAGGACTTCTTTGCTGCCCAGTGCGTCCAGGCAGCCGATTACCGCGTAAAATTGAATGTTGGCCGGCAAACGGTGCGTTCCGTTCGTCGTAAGCAAAAGTGCTACACGTAGTAGTAACAGACACAGACAGTATGCGCAGAACAGGGGTGGGACTATGAACACCATGCTTTATCCGGAACTTTATAAATCGCTCGAATCCGTTCGATGGGACATGGAGAAAGACATTCCCTGGGACAAGTTCGATGCATCGCTATTGACCGACGAGCAGGCCGCGACAATCAAGATGAACGCGATCACCGAATGGTCAGCGTTGCCCGCCACCGAAATGTTCCTGCGTGACAACCATCACGACAGCGATTTCTCCGCGTTCATGAGCGTGTGGTTCTTTGAAGAACAGAAGCACTCGCTGGTGCTGATGGAATATCTGCGCCGCTTCAAGCCGGAAATGTGCCCGACCGAAGAAGAACTGCACGCCGTGCGCTTCGAATTCGATCCGGCTCCGCCGCTCGAAACGCTGATGCTGCACTTCTGCGGCGAAATCCGCCTGAATCACTGGTATCGCCGCGCGGCCGAATGGCATACCGAGCCGGTCATCAAGGCCATCTACGAAACCATTTCGCGCGACGAAGCGCGGCATGGCGGCGCCTACCTGCGCTACATGAAGAAAGCGATGGCGCAAACCGGCGACATCGCGCGTGCTGCGTTTGCCAAGATCGGCGTCCTGATGGCATCGGCGCGCCGCACTGAAAAGCCGCTGCACCCCACCAACCTGCACGTGAATCAGGCGCTGTTCCCGCGCGACACGATTCAATCGCGCCTGCCGGATCCGGAATGGCTCGAACGCTGGCTCGACGAGCAGATCCGTTTCGACGACGGCTGGGAAAAGAAGGTGGTCGAACGGATTCTGCATAACCTGTCGATTCTGTTCGAGCGCACGTTCAATACGGCGCAGGAATTGAACCGCTATCGCAAGGAAGTGGTCGCGCGGTTGCAGGCCGATCAGAAATCGGCCGAACAGCCGGCTTGATAGTTTCAGGTACGCGGGCGTCTACGCCACGTACCGGTTTGTTGGTGTCGAGAACGGCCCGGCAGGCGTGAGCTTGCTGGGCCGTTTTGCTTGATGCTGTTCGGCGTGTATTGTGGCGAAACTTCTTTTTTCTTTCTGACTCCGTTATGGCTGCTACTTTCGAACGCAAGATTCTTACGCGCGATGCGCTGGCCGAGCTTCGTCCTTCGCTGCCGGCGCCGGTTGTCTTTACCAACGGCGTGTTCGATATCCTGCATCGCGGGCATGTGACTTATCTTGCCGATGCTAAAGCGCTTGGGGCTTGCCTCATCGTCGGCGTGAATAGCGATGCTTCAGTTCGCATGCTGGGGAAAGGGGATGATCGGCCTATCAATAACGAGGCTGACCGGATGGCCTTGCTCGCGGCTTTGGAGAGTGTCGATTATGTGGTTTGCTTTGGGGAGCAGACGCCCGTCGAGTTGATTTCGGTCTTGCGGCCGGATGTGCTCGTTAAAGGCGGTGACTACGATATGGATGCTCTGCCGGAGTCGGCAATTGTGCGCGGATGGGGCGGGCGGGCGTTGGCTATTCCGTTCGAGCATGACCGCTCGACCACTGCGCTTTTGAGGAAAGTTCGGGCACAGGAGTGATGCTCATTTTTGCCTTGGGCTGCGCCATTCTCTTCTTCACTGCGGCAGCGCCGACGCCGCAATCGGCGCCGTCGGCGCAGGGCCGCCTACTACGGCCTGGTCCACGGCTTCGGCGGCTGTCAAAGGTTTTATCTTCAACCACTCAGGATGGATCTGGCGATTCAGGTGGTTCGGCTCGCGTCCGCCAGCCGTAGGCGTCGTGCCGAATACGCCGCGCATCGCGACGAATGCCAGCATGTTGGCAAGAAACAAGATGGCAATCAGCCAGCGCAGCATCGTTAATATTCCCCGTCCAGAAATTGAGCCGCCGTTTCTATCGTCACCGTTCAGGCGTCCCGCGCCGGCGCGCTCTCGGCGGCAATCAGCGCAAGCCCGGACAGCACCAGCGAATCGTGGCGAGTATGCGGTACTTTCAGCGCACCTGTCACTTCGTCCGCGGCGCCGCCACTCACCACCAGCCGCACCGGCACCCGCCATTCATCCTGCAGGTCGCGCCACATCCGCTCGATCAAACCCGCTTGCGCCAACGTGCAGCCCGCCGACAACGAACGCGGGGTGTCGGTGGCGAAGAATGGACCGCGACGCTCACCGTCAGGCGCATCGCCATCGTCGAGCAGGCCGCGTGCGGCGTTGGCGTCGAGCGTCGGCAGTTGCGCCGTGTGCTCGCCGAGCGAGCGCATCATCAAGGTCCAGCCTGGCGCAATCAATCCGCCGATAAAGCAGCCGTCCGCACGCAAGGCTTCCAGCGTGGTCGCCGTGCCGAAGGTCGCGATCAACAGATGCTCGCCCGGAAATGCCGCATGCGCGCCAATCAGGCCGGCCCAGCGATCGCTGCCGAGCGCGTGCGGCGTCGTGTAGCTATTGGTCACGCCGCATTGCTGCGCGCAGGCACGGATCGTCGTGAGCGGCAGTTGCGGCCAATGAGCGTCGAGCAACGCGCCGATCCGGGCTGCCACCGTCTCGCCCGCGACGTTCGACAACCATGCGCTGCCTGGCGTCGGCAGATTCGACCAGTCGGGTTGATCGGCGCCGCCATGCGCGAGCGCACCGGCCGCGCTCTGCGTGCCGTCGCGCTGCACCAGCGCCCACTTGATGCGGCTATTGCCCGCGTCGATCAACAGATAAGGCGCGCCGCTCGTCATGCGGCACCGTCGGCCAGACGCAGCGAGACGTCGCCGGTCGCGATGGTCCGCCGGCCCGAGGCCGTGTCGAGCAGCAACTGGCCGCGTTCGTCGACGCCCGCCGCCACGCCGCGCGCAAGTTCTTCGCCTTGCTCCAGCAGCACCACTTCGCGGCCCGCATAAGCATGCACCGCGTTCCAGCGCGGCTGGAACGGCGCGAAGCCTTCGGCGCCGAAGCGCTGCAGCGCCGGTTCGAGCGCGTTCAGTTCGGCGGCCAGCGTGTCGGTGAGGTTCGCGTTGGGCAGCGCGCGTTGCAGCGCGGTCGGCATGGTGCCGCGCGCTTGCGCCGGCACGTCGGCGTTCAGCGCGCCGACCCTGGCGGCGAGCTCGTCCGCGCCTTTCACGTTGGTGCCGATACCGATCACCACCGCGCTCGCTTCGTCCGTGCTCCACGCGGTTTCGATCAGGATGCCGGCCAGCTTGTCGCCTTCGAGCAGCACGTCGTTGGGCCACTTCAGCGCGATCTGGCCGGGTCCCGCGACCGGCAGCGAACGCAGACCGTCGACGAGCGCCACGCCGACGGCGAGGCTCAAGCCCGCCAGCCCTTCTAGCGGACGCGGCAGCACGCACGCCACCGAAAACAGCAGCGCATTGCCCGGCTCGGCATACCAGGGCCGGCCACGGCGGCCGCGGCCCGCGGTCTGCAGATACGCGACCCGCACGATCGGCCGCGGCAGTGCGCCGGCTTTGCGCGGCAGCGCTTTGACGCGGGTCATCAGGTCGGCGTTGGTCGAGCCGGTTTCTTCGACGATTTCGATCGGCCAGTCATGCGCTTGCGGGCCGAACAGTGCGACGGCGCGCGCCCGGTCGATACGCCAGTCGCCAGCCTCGGCGGCTTTGGGTGGGGTCTTGGAAGCGTTCATCTTCATATTGTAGCGATAGCGAACACGGCGAGCCCGCGAGCACGGTCCATCGCCCGCGCCTTCGTTACAATGGCCCGTAATCCGATAACCAGATTCCAGCGATCCTTGAACTACGACACTCCGCCCGGCCTCGAAGTCGCGGCAGGCAGCCAAGGCAAGATCGTCCGGCTCTCGGGCCAGTGGACGGCGCTTGCGCTCGCGCGCGACCGCGCCACCGGCCATGTGATTCCCCAGTTGCGCTCGCTGATCGGCGCCGAAGGCATCGGCCAGTGGGACCTGTCGCGCGTCGACCGGATGGACCACGTCGGCGGCCAGGCGCTGTGGCGCGTGTGGGGCCACAAGATGCCGGCCGACACCACGCTCACCGACACGCAACGCGACATCTTCGAGCGCATTGCCTTGCTCGACACCGCGCGCGAAAAGGCCGAACCGGTGCCCAGGTTCGATCCGTTCACGCGGCTCGGCATGGCGATCTTTTCGTTCCTCGAGCATCTGTACGGCGGCGTCGCGATGTTCGGGCGCGTCGTGCTGGATCTGTTGGCGATCCTGCGTAACCCGAAAATCACGCCGTGGACCGAAATCTCCGCGAACGTTTACAACGCCGGCACTAAGGCGCTGCCGATCACCGCGCTGGTCGCCTTTCTGATCGGCATCGTGCTCAGCTATCTGTCCGCGCAGCAGCTGCGGCTTTTTGGCGCAAACCAGTACATCGTCAATATTCTCGGACTTTCGGTGATCCGTGAACTGGGACCGGTGTTGTCGGCGATTCTGGTCGCGGGCCGTTCGGGCTCGGCGATCACCGCGCAGATCGGCGTGATGCGCGTCACCGAAGAACTCGACGCGATGCGCGTGATGGGCATCCCGCACGGGCTGCGCCTGATCCTGCCGCGGGTGGTCGCGCTCGGCGTGGCGATGCCGCTCCTCGTGATGTGGACCAACATCATCGCGCTGACCGGCGGCGCGGTCGCCGCGAAGATCGTGCTCGGCATCGACATGAACTACTTCGCGCGCGCGTTGCCGAGCGTGGTGCCGGTCGCGAACCTGTGGATCGGCCTTGGCAAGGGCGTTGCGTTCGGCATGCTGATCGCGATCGTCGGCTGTCACTTCGGTTTTCGCATCAAGGCCAATTCGCAGAGTCTCGGCGAAGGCACGACGACCTCGGTGGTGACCTCGATCACCATCGTGATTCTCGCGGACGCGGTGTTCGCGATTCTGTTCCAGAACGTGGGGCTCGGATGATTGCGCCACTCACTCAGGCCGTACGCGGCCAACCGGTGCCCGAGATCGCCGAGCCGGTGATCGAGGTGATCGACATCACCAAGCGCTACGGCCGCAACATCGTGCACCAGCATCTGAATTTCGACGTGCGGCGCGGCGAGATCGTGTCGATCGTCGGCGGTTCGGGCTCGGGCAAGACCACGCTGGTGCGGCAGATTCTCGGTCTCGAGCGGCCGTCGTCCGGCACCATCAAGCTGTTCGGCGAGGACCTTGCGACGATATCTCCGGAAACCGCGCAGCTGATGCGCAGCCGCTCCGGCATGCTGTTTCAGCGCGGGGCGCTGTTCTCGTCGCTCTCGGTGTTCGACAACATCGCACAGCCGTTGCGCGAACTCGGCAAAGTGCCCGAAGACCTGCTGCGCGACATCGTGATGCTCAAGCTCGAAATGGTCGGCCTGCCGTGCAAACATGCGTCGAAGATGCCGTCGGCGCTGTCGGGCGGCATGATCAAGCGGGTGGGCATTGCGCGCGCGATCGCGCTCGAACCCGAACTGCTGTTTCTCGACGAGCCGACCGCCGGCCTCGATCCGCAGGCGTCCGATGAATTCGTCGAGCTGATCGCCGCCTTGCATCGCGCGCTGGGTTTGACGGTGGTGATGGTCACGCACGATCTCGACACGATGGTCGCGCTGTCCACCCGCGTGGCCGTGCTGGCCGATCGCACGGTGCTGGTCGCCGCGCCGGTCGAAGAAGCGGCGGGCGTCGATCATCCGTTTATTCGCGAATATTTCCTCGGCCTGCGCGGGCGTCGCGCGCTGCAGGCGCTGCCGCCGGAACGCCGCGCGAAGCTGCCGCGTGCGGCGCTCGAACCGGCATCGTCCGAATTGCCGCTGTGAACCAGGGAACCTGACCATGGAAAACAAATCACATGCCTTCTGGGCAGGGCTCTTCACGGTGGTCTTGCTGATTGCCATCGCGTTGGCGGCTTTTTTGTTCAACGTCGACCGTTCGGTGCGGGTGCCGTACGATCTGATTGCGCGCACCAACGTGACCGGGCTCTATACCGACGCTGCCGTGCGTTATCGCGGGCTCGACGTCGGCAAGGTGCAGTCGATCAAATTCGATCCGTCTCATCCGGGTCAGATCCTGATCCGCATCCTCGTCGACACGCACGCGCCGATTACCCATTCGACCTTCGGCAGCCTGGGCTTCCAGGGCGTCACGGGCATCGCGTTCATCCAGCTGGACGACACTGGGCGCGATCCGTCGCCATTGCCGTCATCGCCTAGGCACGTGGCGCAATTGCCGATGCGCCCGGGCTTGCTCGATCAGTTGCAGCAACGCGGCGACGTGCTGCTGCGCAAGCTCGAAAGAGTCACCGACGACGTCGATAATCTGTTGTCGCCGGAGATGGTCAGCCAGTTGCAGGGCACGGCGGCCAGCATCCAGAAAGCCGCTGACGGCGTCGCCACGCTGACCCAGCAGATGGCGCCGGCCGCCGGCAAGCTGCCGGCCACGATCAACCAGCTGAATCGCACGCTGGCGTCGACCAATCAGCTGATCACCGGTCTGAACCGCCCCGACGGCCCGTTCGAGACCAACCTGAACAAGGTCGGCAAGGCAGCGCAGCAGGCGGGCGATGCGCTGGCGTCGATGGATGGCTCGTTGCAGGAGTTGTCGGCGCGAGTCGGTTACGACACGCTGCCGCGCGTCAATTCGCTTGCCGAAGACGTGCGCTCGGCCGCGCGTTCGGTGGACCGCGCGGCCGAGACGTTCAGCACCAATCCGCGCAGCGTGCTGTTCGGCGCGCCGCAGGCGGCGCCCGGCCCAGGCGAAGCCGGCTTTGCGTGGCCCGCCGGCCGCGCCGCTACGCCCGCCGCTACGCCCGTCGCCAAATGAATTGAATGAATTGAAGGTTTTGAAGAAGGAACATGGTTATGTCACGCTCGATTCACCGCTTGTTTTCCTCGAGCGCCGCGCTTGCGGTGCTGCTCGCGTTCGGCGTGCTGGCTGCGGGCTGCGCGGGCACGCCCGCGGCGATCGCGGATATCCGCTACGACCTCGGGCCGCCGAACCCGGTTGCTTCGGCCGGCACGCTGCCGCCGGTCAAGGTGCTCGATGTGAGCGCGCCCGACACGCTCGAGTCCGACAAGCTGATCTACCGGCTCAGCTACGCCGATGCGCAGCAGACGGCGTCGTACGCGAATAGCCACTGGACCATGGCGCCGTCGCAGTTGCTCACCCAGCGTCTGCGCGGCGCGCTCAGTTCGCGCGGCACCGTGCTGACCGGTGCGGACGGCGTGCGTGCGCCGGTATTGAAGATCGAATTGAGCGAGTTCGAGCAGGTCTTCGACAGCCAGTCGGAAAGTCACGGCGCGGTGACCGCGCGCGCCACGCTGACGCAGAGCGGCAAGGTGATCGGCCAGCGCACTTTCATTGCGCGCGCGCCGTCCAGTTCGGCCGATGCCGCCGGCGGCGCGCAGGCGCTCGCCGCCGCCAGCGACGACCTCGTCGCGCAGATCGGCGCATGGCTCGGCGTGCAGGCACTGGTCGCGGCGCAATGACCCGGCTGCAGCGCGCGCAACGGAGCGCTGCATGAACGACAAACCCTGGCTGCACCGTCCGTCGGCGCTCGCCCGGCTGGCGCTGGGGCTGTATGCCGCGCTGATCGTCTACGGGTCGTGGTACCCGTTTTCCGGCTGGCGTTCGCTCGGCCTCGGTCCGTTCGACTATCTGTTCGATCCCATGCCACCGCAGTACCTGACGGCGTTCGACGTCGTCACCAACGTGCTCGGCTACATGCCGTTCGGCGCGCTGGTGGTGCTCGCGGTCTATCCACGCTGGCGCGGCACCTTGGCGGTCGCGCTCGCGTTCGTGCTCGGCGGACTGTTGTCGGGCGTGATGGAAGCCGTGCAGACCTATCTGCCGACGCGCGTCGCCTCCAACCTCGATCTGGCCGCCAATGCGCTCGGCGCGCTGCTCGGTGCGGCGATGGTGTCGCCGGCCACCGGCGCGCTGCTCGATCGCGGCTTGCTGCGCCGCCTGCGGCTGCTGTGGTTCGAGCGCGATAGCGCGGCGCTCGCTGGCATCGTCGCGTTGTGGCCGTTCGCGACGATGTATCCGGCGCCGCGCCTTTTCGGGCTCGGCAACTGGCCGCGCGCGCTGTGGCTGAGTTTCGATTCGACCACGCAGGAGGCATTGCTCGCATGGACGCCGCCTGGCTGGCACGTCGGCGCGTGGCCGGCGCTGGCCGCCGCCTGGCTGCCCGACGACGGCTGGGAAGCCGCCGTCACCACGCTCAATCTGTTCGCCGCGCTCGCGCTGGCGTCGCTGCCGATGCGCCGCCACGCGCCGCGCGTGCGCCTGTTGACCGCTTTTATCGTCATAGCCTTGTGCGTGAAGGCGGGCGCGACGTTCCTGCAATCGCAATCGGGCCTTGCGTTCAACTGGGCGACGCCCGGCGCGTTGGCGGGTCTCGTCTGCGGCACGGCCGCGGCGCTGCTTGCACTGCGGCTGCGGCGCCGTTCGCGCGCGGCGCTCGCGGCCTGTGCGCTGACGGTCACGCTGGCACTCGTCAATCTGCTGCCGGTGAATCCGTATTTCGATGTCGTGCTGGCCGACTGGCGGCAAGGACGTTATCTGCACTTCAATGGCCTCGCGCAATGGCTCGCGTGGATCTGGCCGTATGCGGCGCTGGTGTGGCTGGCGTTCCTGGTCGAGCGCGTGTGGCTCAAGCGGCGCGCGAGCGGGGCATGAGCGTGGCATAAGCGGGGCATGAGCGGCCCCGAGCCTCGCTCGCTATAATCGACCGCACCACAGAGGCGCCGCAGCGCGCCCAGCGCCGTTCCCCATTCTTACAGCCTCGCCTCCGGACACCATGGACTCCTTCTACAAGTACCACGTCTTCTTCTGCCTCAATCAGCGCGATCCCGGCGCGGAACGCCCGAGCTGCGCGAACTGCAACGCGCAGGCGATGCAGGAGTACGCGAAAAAACGCGTGAAGCAACTTGGCCTCGCCGGCCCGGGACAAGTGCGGATCAACAAGGCCGGCTGTCTGGATCGATGCGAACTCGGGCCGACGGTCGTCGTTTATCCGGAAGGCGTCTGGTACACGTATGTCGACGAGAGCGACATCGACGAAATCGTCGATTCGCATCTTGCGAACGGCAAGATTGTCGAGCGTCTGAAGATCGATCAATAAGCCGCGCCATGAACGTTCATACAAAGAAATATCTGATCGACGGCCCGGTCGGCAAGATCGAAGTCGCGCGGGATCTGCCTGACGAAACCCGCGAAAACGGCGCCGCGCCGCGTGGCATCGCGCTCGTCGCGCACCCGCATCCGCTGTTCGGCGGCACGATGGACAACAAGGTCGCGCAAACGCTCGCGCGCACGCTTGTGCAGTTGAACTACGCGACCTATCGCTCGAATTTTCGCGGCGTGGGCGAAACGCAGGGCGAGCATGACAACGGCATCGGCGAGCGCGACGATCTGCGCGCGGTGCTCGACCATATGCGCGCCGAAGCGGGGCAGGGCGATCTGCCCCTCGTGCTCGCGGGCTTCTCGTTCGGCACGTTCGTCTTGTCGCATGTGGCCGCGAAGCTGCGCGAAGACGGCCAGGAGATCGAGCGCATGGTGTTCGTCGGCACCGCGGCGAGTCGCTGGGACGTCGCGCCCGTGCCGGAAAACACGCTCGTGATTCACGGCGAAACCGACGAGACGGTTCCCATTCAATCGGTTTACGACTGGGCGAGGCCGCAGGAATTGCCGGTTGTCGTGATTCCGGGGGCGGAGCATTTTCTGCACCGCAAGCTGCATATTCTGAAGCGGATCATCGTCGACGCGTGGCGGTGAACGGTGCCCGGCGCGTGTTTTCCGGGGTACAGGTCCGCACAAACCGAAATTTATCGCCGCCCATTGCGCAAAGTTACCAGGATAGCGCGCGTATAATGAGCGGTCTTTTTTTGGCGCAGCACAGCCCACCCGGCAGTTCGCGCGACGCGTAGCACTCTGCGCGCGCAGCGGTGCCTGATGCGAGGCGTGCTGCGCGAACCGATCGCGTGGCCGGAAGTCCAACGGGCGCCGTGCCGTGTTTTACACGGCTGACGCTCGCTGACCGGCTCTCCCAAACTCCGCGCCCTGCGCGCGATGCATTTTTCTGCACGAACCGACCCTATGCGTTTTTCCATCTCCGGCCGCACGTCATTTCCCTCAGTTGCTTCCTTCGTTTCCCCTACGCTTAGCCGTGCCGTGACCCTCGGCATCGTGTTGCCGGCGACCCTCGTTGCCAGCACGGCGTTCGCGCAAGTGCCGCCGCCCGGGGTGAACGCGCGTTCGTGGGTGCTCGTCGACGCAACCAGCAATCAGGTGCTCGCCTCGGGCAATGCCGACGAACGCGTCGAACCGGCGTCGCTCACCAAGCTGATGACCGCGTACCTCGTCTTCGAAGCATTGCAGACGAAGAAGATCACGATGGAACAGACGGTGATGCCGAGCGAAGCGGTGCGCCGCGTGCGCACGGACGAATCGCGCATGTTCATCGAGGCGAACAAGCCGGTGACCGTGCACGATCTGGTCTACGGCATGATCGTCCAGTCGGGTAACGACGCGGCGATCGCGCTGGCCGAACTGGTTGGCGGCAGCGAGGCGCAGTTCGTCAACATGATGAACACCGAAGCCCAGCGCCTCGGCATGACGCATACGCATTTCGCCGACGTGAACGGCATGCCCGACCCGCAGCACTACACGACCGCGGGCGACCTCGCAATCCTGTCGGCGCGCCTGATCCGCGATTTCCCCGACTACTACAACATCTTCTCGGTCAAGGATTTCACCTACAACAAGATCAAGCAGCCGAACCGCAACCGTCTGCTGTGGATCGATCCGTCGGTGGACGGCCTGAAGACGGGCCATACGCAAGCTGCCGGCTACTGCCTGATCGCGAGCGCCAGGCGGCCGCTGGCGGGCGCGAACGACGCGTCGCGCCGTCTCGTCTCGGTGATGATGGGCGAGACCAAGGAACACGACCGCGTGCAGGACAGCCTGAAGATGCTGAACTACGGCTACACCGCGTATGACACGGTGCGTCTGTACAAGGCGAATCAGGTGGTCGGCGCGCCGCGCGTCTACAAGGGGGCGCAGGACACCGTGCAGATCGGCGTGAAGGGCGATCAGTACATCACCGTGCCGAAGGGCATGGGCGACAAGGTGAAGCCGCAGATCGAACAGATCGACCCGCTGATCGCGCCGCTCGCCAACGGTCAGCAGGTCGGCACCGTGAAGCTGGTCGCCGACGGCAAGGTGCTGGCGCAATTCCCGGTGGTCGCGTTGCAGGCCGTGTCGCAAGCCGGCGTGGTGGGCCGCGTGTGGGATTCGCTGATGCTGATGTTCAACAAGAAGAAGTAAGAGCCTGACGCCGATGACCGCTGTTTCCGATGCTCCGCTCGACTCGATCGTCTATCTGAACGGCGAACTGGTGCCGTTGTCCAAAGCGCGCGTGCCGGTTCTCGACCGCGGTTTTATCTTCGGCGACGGCATTTATGAAGTCGCGCCGCTGTATGCGCACGCCAGCGGCCGCACGCCGTTTCGCTTCGCACACCATCTGGCGCGTCTCGCGCGTTCGCTGGAGAAGATCGGCATTGTCAATCCGTTCGACGCCGCCGGCTGGCGCGCACTGATCGAACGCGTAGTCGCCGCCAACGAAGCGGGTGGCGGCTTGCGCGCCGCTCAGGACGCGATCGTTTATGTTCAGGTGACGCGCGGGGTCGCGAAACGCGGTCATGCATTTCCGGCCGGCATCCAGCCGACCGTATTCGTGATGGTCAGCCCGCTGAACTTGCCGGGCGCCGCGCTGCGCACCCACGGCGTGCGTTGCGTAAGCGCCGAAGATTTTCGCTGGCTGAATTGCGACATCAAATCGGTGTCGCTGCTCGGCAATGTGCTGATGGCGCAGTACGCGGCGGAAAACGATGCGTTCGAAACGATCCAGTTTCGCGACGGCTTGCTGACCGAAGGGTCGTCGTCGAATGTCTGGGTCGTGAAGGACGGCGTGCTGTTTGCGCCGCCGCGCAGCCGGAAGATTCTCGAAGGTATTCGCTATGGCCTGATCGAGGAGCTCACGCAGGAGTGCGGCATCCGCTTCGAAGCGCGCGAGATTGCCGAAGCCGAACTGCGCGCCGCGGACGAGATCCTGGTCAGCTCGGCCACCAAGGAACTGCTGCCGGTCACGCAGCTCGACGGCCGGCCGGTCGGCAACGGTAAGCCGGGCGCGGTCTTTGCGGCGCTGTATGCGGCGTACCAGCGTGCCAAGGCAAAAGAAGCGCTTGAGGCGCAGCAAGGAGTGAACAGTGAATCATCCCGCGAAAGAATCATTGCTTGAGTTTCCGTGCGATTTTCCCATCAAGATCATGGGCAAGTCGCATCCCGAGTTCGCCGGGACCATCGTCGCGGTGGTGCGGCAGTTCGATAACGAAGTCGACCCGGAGCGTGTCGAAACGCGACCGTCCAGCGGTGGTAATTACACCGGTCTGACGGTCACGGTGCGCGCGACGAGCCAGGTGCAGCTTGACGATATCTATCGTGCGCTCACCGGTCATCCGATGGTGAAAGTGGTGCTTTAAGCGAAGTCACGGCGTGACGCGCAATGCGTCCGCCGGCTGAGCGGAGCTCGCCGCGGGTCCTGCCGCGCAAGCCCGGTCGAAAAGCTGTTTGAACCGTCCCACTTCGTCGAATACCCAAGCGCGGAAAGCCTTGACCCGCGCGGTTTCGAGCATTTGCGGCGGGCAGATGAAGTAGTACTGCCACGGGCTCGGCCCATCCACGTCGAAGAGACGCACGAGGCGGCCCGCTGCGATCTCGTGCATCGCGAGCGAGCGGCGCGTGAGCGCGACCCCCTGGCCGTCGATGGCCGCCTGCAGCAAATTCGACGAATCCTGATACAGCACGCCGCGCTTCGGCTCCGGCCAGTCGGTGAGGCCGGCGGCGTCGAACCATGGGCGCCACAATTCGTCGTCGGAGCGCAGCAGCGGGACCTTGGCCAGATCGGCGGGAACTTGCGGCAGCTTGCCGCCGTTGAAGTTCGGCGCACAGGCCGGAAAGAAAATTTCCTCCAGCAGCAGTTCCGAATGCAGCCCCGAATATTTGCCGAAGCCGAAGCGGATCGCCACGTCGACGTCGTCGCGCGCGAAGTCCGTTAGCGCGTTGGTGGACAGCAGTTCGAGATCCCACTGCGGGTGCGCCTCGATGAAGCTGCCGATTCGCGGCGTCACCCAGCGCGCCGCAAACGACGACAGCATCGATACGACGAGGCGCCGCTCGCGATCGCCGGCGCGGATTTCGCGGGTGGCGTCGGCGAGCGCCATCAGCGCGGTGCGCACGCGGGTGGCATAACGCCGGCCGGTTTCCGTAAGACGCACGCGCTTGCCGTCGCGGGCGAACAGCGTGACCCCCAGCTCCGCCTCCAGCGCCCGGATCTGGTGGCTGACAGCGCCGTGCGTGACGAACAGTTCGTCGGCGGCGCGCGAGAAGCTCTCGTGGCGGGCGGCGGCTTCGAAAGCCTTGATGGCGTTCAGCGCGGGCAATTGCCTTAGGTCCATCGCAATATTTCTCACATAGAGGTGAAAATAGATCGTTTTGCGTAAACCCTTGCTACGTCTACGATTGTAGCCACGAAACGAATTTTGGCGAGGGCATCATGCGAGAAATTTCCTCTAGCATCGCGTTTGAAATCCGTAACGGCGAAACCGTACCCATGAAGGTGGCACGCAGCACCAGGCTGGTCGTGCACGGCGGCGCCGTATGGGTGACACGCAGTGACGACACCGAAGACTACTGGCTGCAGCCCGGCCACACGCTGCGGCTGCGGCGCGGCGAGCGCCTGTGGCTGAGCGCCGAGGGCAACACGCAAGCGAGGGTGGCGTTTTCGGTGCCGACACGGTGCGACGAGCGGGCGCTGAACTGGTTCGCGCGGGTCGGCGAACGGTTGGCGGCGCGGATGCGCGGTGGCTGGCGCACGGTTTGAGCCTCTTTTGAGCATAGACGGCGCCACGGCGGCGGGCCGTGGCGCCGTGAGCACTTCCGGCGGGGATTGCCGGATTTCGGTAAACTGACGCGCATTATGTGCGCCACCCCGGTTTCCCCGTCTCCCCCGCCCGCCACGGCGCCGCTCACGCTGCGCTGGCGCGGCAGCGAACCTTACGAAGCCAGTTTCGCCGCGATGCGCGCGTTCACCGACGAGCGCACGGCGGACACCCCCGACGAAATCTGGCTGGTTGAGCACCCACCCGTCTTCACGCTCGGCCAGGCCGGCGACCCGGCGCATCTGCTTGCGGCCGACAGCGGCATTCCGCTGGTCAAGGTCGATCGGGGTGGGCAGATCACGTATCACGGGCCAGGCCAGGTGGTCGCCTATCTGCTGCTCGACTTGCGCCGGCGCAAGCTGATGGTGCGCGAGATGGTCACGCGGATCGAGCAGGCCGTGATCGACACCCTCGCGGCGTATAATCTCGCCGGAGAACGCAAGGCGGGCGCCCCGGGCATCTATGTGGCGCCCGGGCCGGACGCCGGGCTGCACGCTGGCGCCAAGATCGCCGCGCTGGGTCTGAAAATCCGCAACGGCTGTAGCTATCACGGCGTGAGCCTGAATGTGGAGATGGATCTGCAGCCGTTTCTGGCCATCAACCCATGCGGCTACGCGGGGCTCGAAACAGTCGATATGGCGACGCTGGGCGTCGCTGCCGGCTGGGACGAAGTGGCCCGAACCTTTGCTGCATGCCTCACCGCAAACCTCGACGGCAGTCCCGCGGCCGTCGCCCAACCGCAGGCCGGTGCGCTCACCGCCTGACTGGACCGAACGAATGACTGACGTTACCGCGAACCTCGCAGCTTCTCCTGCTACCGCTACCGATGCCGTGCCGGCTGCCGCCGCTGGCACGGCTTACGACGCCACCGCGAAGCAGAAGGCGCAAGCCAAAACCGCCCGTATTCCAATCAAGATCGTCCCGATCGAAAAGCTGAAGAAACCCGACTGGATCCGCGTCAAAGCGGCCACCGGCAATTCGCGCTTCTACGAGATCAAGCAGATCCTGCGCGAACACAACCTGCATACCGTGTGTGAAGAAGCGAGCTGCCCGAACATCGGCGAATGCTTCGGCAAGGGCACCGCGACGTTCATGATCATGGGCGACAAGTGCACGCGCCGCTGCCCGTTCTGCGACGTCGGCCACGGCCGTCCCGATCCGCTCGATGCGGACGAGCCGGGCAACCTCGCTCGCACCATCGCGGCGTTGAAGCTGAAGTACGTGGTGATCACCAGCGTCGACCGCGATGATTTGCGCGACGGTGGCGCTGCTCACTTCGTGGAATGTATCCGTCAGACGCGCGATTTGTCGCCGGACACGCGCATCGAAATTCTCACGCCGGACTTCCGCGGCCGTCTGGACCGCGCGATCGGCATTCTGAACGCCGCACCGCCTGATGTGATGAACCACAACCTCGAAACGGTGCCGCGTCTGTACAAGGAAGCGCGTCCGGGTTCGGATTACGCGCATTCGCTGAAGTTGCTGAAAGACTTCAAGGCGCTGCATCCGAACGTCGCGACCAAGTCGGGTCTGATGGTCGGTCTCGGCGAAACCGAAGAGGAAATCCTGCAAGTGATGCGCGATCTGCGCGAGCACGACGTGGATATGCTGACGATCGGCCAGTATCTGCAACCGTCGGAGCATCATCTGCCGGTGCGCTCGTATGTGCATCCGGATACGTTCAAGATGTACGAGGAAGAAGCGTACAAGATGGGCTTCACGCATGCCGCCGTTGGCGCGATGGTGCGCTCGAGCTACCACGCTGATTTGCAGGCGCATGGAGCTGGGGTGGTCTAAGCGGTTTGACTGGTTGGTCGGTTGAAAATACAAAGCCCGCACTTGTTGCGGGCTTTGTTTATTTCGGACAGGTGCCGGGTTGGGGTACTGGAGCCGCACCTCGACATTGACTCGAAGAATCAGCCGTCATCCGCTAGAGCGGATCCGCTGCACGCAGCAGCAACCACCCCTATCCAACTCAACACGAAAAGCAATGTTCGAACGGCGAGATTAGCAATCGCGGATTAAATAGAACCGCGCGCGCACAAACTCCCTATAGTCGAAAGCCTCCCAGACAACACACACTAAAGGGGCTTCCCGATGAACCGCTTTCTCCGCCCGCTCGCCGCGATCTCTGCGCTGCTCGCACTGTCCGCGCCGTTTACCTCCGCCGCACACGCCGATAGCAAAGAAGTCGTGATCGCGTACCAGGACATGGTCGTGCCCTGGCGTTATGCGCAGGCCACCGGCGAAGTCGAGAAAGCCACCGGTTACAAGGTCACCTATCGCAAGCTCGGTAGCGGCGCCGACGTGATCCGCGCACTGGCCTCCGGCTCGGTGCAGCTCGGCGAGGCGGGGTCGAGTCCGATCGCGGCAGGGTTGTCGCAAGGCGTCGATATTTCGCTGTTCTGGATTCTCGACAACATCAACGACGCCGAAGCGCTGGTCGCGCGCGACGGTTCCAACGTAACGAGCGTCGCCGGACTGAAGGGCAAGAAGATCGGCGTGCCGTTCGTGTCGACCTCGCACTTTCATACGCTGGTCGCACTGCAGAACGCCGGCGTGAATCCGTCGGATGTGAAGATCGTCAACCTGCGCCCGCCTGAAGTCGCGGCAGCGTGGGCGCGCGGCGACATCGACGCGGCCTACATCTGGGACCCGGTGCTGGCGAAGGTGAAGAAGAACGGCAAGGTGTTGATCACGTCGGGGCAGGTTGCGCAGCAGACCGGCAAGGCGACCTTCGACGGCTTCGTTGTGGATCGAAAGTTCGCCAGTCAGAACGCCGAGTTCGTCGCGCGTTTCGTGAAGGTGCTGGCCGCGACCGATGCGAGCTACCGCGATCACACGTCGGCGTGGACCGCGGCTTCGCCGCAGGTCGAAGCCGTTGCGAAGGAGTCCGGCGCCGCCGCGCAGGACGTGTCGGCGAGCCTCGCGCTGTATGCCTTCCCGACGCCGGCGCAGCAGGCTTCGAACGTGTGGCTGGGTGGCGGCGCGCAATCCGGCGCGGCGAAATCGCTGGCCGCCACCGCTGCGTTTCTGAAGACGCAAGGCACGATTCAGAATGTGCTGGCCGATTACTCGTCCGGCGTCGATCCGCAGTTCGTGCAGCGTGCAGCGCATTGACCCGCAGGCATTGTTTCCCGTAAGCACGATGATAAGGATCGGCGATGAGCGGTCTTGAGATCAGGCGATTGCAGGTCGCCTATGAAGGCGAGCGCGGCGCGGCGCCGCACGTCGCGCTCGCCGACGTCGATCTGCGCATCGAACCGGGCGAGTTCGTCGTCGCGCTGGGGGCGTCAGGTTGCGGCAAGACGACCTTGCTGAACTGCATCGCCGGCTTCATTCAACCGACCGGAGGCGACGTGCGGCTAAACGGCGAACCCGTGCTCGGGCCGGGCGCGGAGCGCGGCGTCGTGTTCCAGAAGTACGCGTTGATGCCATGGCTCGACGTGCTCGAGAACGTGGCGCTCGGCTTGCGCTTCCAACGTGTGCCGAAGGCGGAGCGCGAGCGTATCGCACGGCAGATGCTGGCGCTGGTGGGCCTCGAACAGCATGCGCGCTCGCGGGTCTATGCGTTGTCGGGCGGCATGCAGCAGCGCGTGGGCATTGCACGCGCGTTGGCGAGCGATCCACAAGTGCTGTTGATGGATGAACCGATGGGCGCACTCGACGCCATGACTCGCGAGTCGATGCAGGAACTCGTACTCGACGTCTGGGGACGTACGCGTAAGACGGTGTTTTTCATTACGCACAGCGTCGAAGAGGCGCTGTTTCTGGCAACCCGTGTCGTGGTGATGACGCCAGGCCCTGGTCGCATCGCCGACAGCTACGACCTGCCGTTCGCGCGACGTTTTCTCGAGACACGCGATGCACGCGCGGTGAAGTCGTCACCGGATTTCATCGAATGGCGGGAGCGGCTGGTGCGCCGTCTGCATGAACGGCACCAGGAGGAGGTGGCGTCATGACGGCTTCGCGCGAATCATTGGGCAATCTGCCGCTGGCCCGGGCGGGAGAGCCGTCGCGCAGGAATGCGCGCCCGGTACGCGGCTGGCGCTTGCCGGGCGAAGGCCCGACCGCGGCGCTGAGCGCCGTCTCGGTGACGACGCTCGCGGCGCTGTGGTGGCTCGCCACACATTTGCACTGGCTGCCGCCTTTGTTCCTGCCGACGCCCGAAGCCGTTTGGGCCGCTTTTCTGGACGCGTGGCACGGACGCATTCAGGGCGGCCTGCCGCTCTCCCAGCATCTCGCATGGAGCGCGCTGCGCGTGTTCGGCGCCTTCGCACTGGCGGCGCTCACCGCAGTGCCGATCGGTCTGCTGATGGGCGTGAGCCGGGTCGCGCGCGGCTTGCTCGATCCGCCGCTGGAGTTCTACCGGCCGTTGCCGCCGCTCGCGTATCTGCCGCTGGTGGTGATCTGGTTCGGCATCGACGAGACGGCGAAGATCGTCGTGATCTATCTCGCCTGTTTCGCGCCGATCGCGATGGCCGCGCGTGCCGGGGTGCGCAGCGCGACCATCGAACAGATTCATGCGGCTTATTCTCTCGGCGGCCGCTTTGGGCAGATCGTGCGCCACGTGGTCTTGCCGGCGGCGTTGCCCGAGATTCTGACCGGCTTGCGTATCGCGATCGGCTTCGGCTGGACCACGTTGGTCGCCGCCGAGATGGTCGCCGCCACCGCGGGACTCGGCCAGATGGTGCTCAACGCATCGAGCTTTCTACGCACCGACGTCGTGGTGATGGGCATCGTGCTGATCGGACTCGTCGCGTGGCTGTTCGATCTCGGCATGCGCGCGCTGGAGCGGCGGCTGGCGCCGTGGAAAGGGCGCGTCTAGCCGCGGCGGCTCATGCCTGCGTGGCCGCGTGCGCAGGGCAACCCGGAGCAATCATCAGGCAAACAGTTCGATCACCGGCCAGCCGCGTTTCGTGGCGATGTCCCGCAAGCGAGGATCGGGATTGGTCGCGACCGGATGCGTGACGCGCTCCAGCAATGGCACGTCGTTGATCGAGTCGCTGTAGAAATAACTCCGCGGAAAATCCTGCAAACGATGGCCGAGCGAGGCCAGCCAATTCTCGGTGCGGGTGATCTTGCCTTCACGGAAGGTGGGTACGCCGACTGCGGTTCCGGTGTAGCGCGCCAAAGGATCGCCGCCTTCCGTGCCGAGCTCGATGCCGAGCAGATGTTCGAAGCCGAGCGCCTTGCCGATCGGCATGGTGATGAACACGTTGGTCGCAGTCACGATGCAGCACAGGTCGCCTGCTTCGATGTGACGTTGCACGAGTTCGCACGCTGCCGGCAGGATCGCCGGCGTAATCACCTCACGCATGAACTGGGCATGCCATGCGTCGAGCTGCTCGCGCGAATGGCGGGCGAGCGGCGCCAGCGTGTAGTCCAGATAGGCGGCCATATCGAGCGTGCCGGCTACATATTGCCGGTAGTAGCCGTCGATTTCCTCGGCATGCCGCGCAGCGCCTTCTATCCCTAATCCAGCGATGAAATGCGCCCATGCCTGATCGCTGTCGAGCGGCAGCAGCGTGTGGTCCAGGTCGAACAGCGCAAGGTTGCGGCTCATCGGGATTCCTCGGCATCAGGTGGTCGAGCGGACTGGTGCGCTACCGATCCCGTCGGCGCACAGCAATCCACGGCTTTGCGCGAGCGTATATTTAAAAGCACAAAATTACAATAAGGCAAAAATGTGCAACACTGCTGTCATACGCCCCGGGTGCCGGTTCGCACGGCATGCGGTTCGGGTCATGGCAGCAGGAACGGAACGCGTAGTGCCTTATGCTGATTCTCCTTAACCTTCTAGCCGGTGTTGCGCTGCTCGTATGGGGCTCGCACATCGTACGCACCGGCATCCTGCGGGTCCTCGGCGCCGATCTGCGCAGCGCGCTCGGGCGCAGCACCAGCAGCCGCTGGCGGGCCTTCCTTTCCGGCGTCGGCGTAACGAGCCTCGTGCAGAGCAGCAATGCAACCGCGGTGATCGTCACGTCGTTTACGGCGCAGGGTCTCCTGCCGCTCACCAGCGGCCTCGCCATCATGCTCGGCGCCGACGTCGGCACCGCGTTGATGGCGAGGGTGCTGACACTCGATCTGTCATGGCTGTCGCCGATCCTGATTCTGTTCGGTGTGCCGTTCTTTTTGTCGCGCAAGCAGACACGCGTCGGCCAGATTGGCCGCACGCTCATCGGGCTTGGCTTGATCCTGCTGGCGCTGCACCTGATCGTCGCGGCCGCACAGCCGATGATGCAAGGCGCCGGCGTGCGCGTGATGTTCGGCGCGCTGACCGGCGACACCATGCTCGATGCGCTGGTCGGCGCGGCATTCGCGATGCTTTCCTATTCGAGCCTCGCGGCGGTATTGCTGACCGCGACGCTCGCGTCGTCCAGCGTGATCTCGTTGAAGGTGGCGTTGTGTCTCGTGATCGGTGCGAATCTCGGCAGCGGCTTGCTGGCGCTTATCGGTACTGTCGCGCAAAACGCGGCGGCGCGGCGTCTGGCGTTGGGCAGCCTTGCGTTCAAACTGGCCGGCGCACTGCTGATCCTGCCGTTCACACCGCTGCTCGCGCGCGGCCTGCCCGTGCTGATCGCGAATCCGCGCGAAGCCGTGGTCAGCTTTCACCTGATCTACAACACGCTGCGCTGCTGCGCGTGTCTGTCGCTGATCGATCCGGTGGCGCGCATTTGTACGCGCGTGTTGCCGGACCGGCCGCAGCCGAACGGCGAACTGCGTCCGCTGCATCTGGATGCCGCGGCGCTTTCCACGCCGGCTCTCGCACTCGCGCATGCCGCGCGTGAGGTGCTGCGCATCGGCGACATCGTGCGTACCATGCTCGACAACGTCGCGGAACTGATCCATCGCAACGATCTCGACAAAGCGCGCGAAACAATCCGCATGGACGACGACGTGGACGAACTCTATACCGCGGTCAAAACCTATCTGACGCTGATCTCCCGCGAGCAGCTCGACGCGGCCGACAGCCGCCGCTGGACCGACATCATTTCGCTGACGATCAACCTGGAGCATGCGGGCGACATCATCGAGCGGATCGTGAGCGATATCGAGGAGAAGAAGATCGCGCACCGATTGTCGTTCTCCGAGGAAGGGCTGGGTGAACTGGACGACTTGCAGACGCGTCTCGTCACCAATCTGCAACTCGGGCTATCCGTGTTTCTGAACAACGATCTGCGCTGCGCGGAGCGCTTGCTGGCGGAGAAGGAGCGTTTTCGCGATCTGGAGCGCGCGTATTCATACAAGCATCTGGACCGGCTCGCGGGGCAAAGCTTGCGCAGCATCGAGACCAGCGCGTTGCATCTGGATCTGATCAGCGACATGAAGCGGCTCAATTCGCTGTTCTGCGCCACCGCCTATCCAGTACTCGACGCTGCCGGCGCGCTGCGCGACACGCGCTTGCGCAAGCGTGTGCTCGACACGATGCATGTGAGGGAATAGGCCGCTCGCCGGCTGTCGATCGCCAGCGCGGTTCACAGGCCACCCGCGCCCACACGAAGCGCTAGGCCAGAACGATCTCTTCCAGCTTCCTTTTCAGCGATGCGAAGTCGGCGGCTTCGGCCGCCTTTTTGTTGGTGATCAGCACGTCGATGCGATCGACCGGACAGTACGAAATCCGGCTGCGCTGGCCGATCTTGCTGTAGTCGGCGAGGATCACCACGCGGTCCGCGTTGGCGACCATGGCGCGCGCCACTTCGGTTTCGCCGTGATCGTAGTTGGTCGCGCCGTGCCGATGATCGATGCCGACCGGCGACAGCAGCGCCATGTCTGCACGATAGCGCTGGATGTCGAGCACGGTGGTGGCGCCGGTGGTTGCCATCGCGCGATCGCTGATCGAGCCGCCCAGCAGGATGACTTCGTTGGCCGCTTCGGCTTGCTCGGCGGCGCCGCGCATTTTCAGTGCGACGTCGATCGAGTTGGTGACGATCGTCAGGTTCGCCAGTTTCGCCAGTTCTTCGGCCAGCGCCGCGGTGGTGGTGCCCGCGTCGATGAACAGCGTCTGGCCGCTGGCGATCAAACCGGTTGCCGCCTTGGCGATCGCTGTCTTCGATTTGACGCGCATGTGCGCACGCTCGGCGATCGGCGCTTCGTCGGCGGGTTTGATCGCGCCGCCGTGCACGCGCCGCAACTCACCGAGCGCTTCGAGATCGAGTAAATCGCGCCGCACCGTTTCGCGCGATACGCCGAGGTCCGCCATGATGCGTTCGGTCGACACACGTTGAAGCGTCGACAGCAAAGCGCGAATTCTCTGATGGCGGTCTTCCTGCCACATGCAATTTTCCTTGGATGCGAACGCGCGTTCACGGGGCTTTGTTTCAATCACTACATCGTTGGCACGGATGTGTGTCCAGACGATGTCAAGCGTACTACTTTAGCCGAATTGTGTTGTATTTTTTTGGTAGCTTGCAAGTTTGTGTATTTGACCTTAGCCTTCGCAGATCGGACGCCCGCGCCTATTTCGAACGCGAAATGTTCGCAAAGGAATTGGAATGTCCTGTTTCGAGCATTTTGCGGCGTTTCTTGGCAATTTGTTTGATCTGTATCGTTGCCATAATGGATCGTGGGATTCATCGGCCGAACGATTTGCCGATGCACGTGGCGCCGCTGGAACGCTGCACGATTCGTCATCCTGATGATGAAACTGCCGATGCCGATGCCGTCGAGGCATTGGACGTGTGGCCAGCTATCGCAGCGTCATCCATTCGCGCGATACTACGCGTGGGATTCGCGCGTGAAGGCTGCACGCAACAGCGATCGTCATGGCGGCAGTGGCAGTTGAAAGCGTGTCTGGAGCCTATTTAAACCGCTCTATCGGGAAGGTGGCGAGACGTGGAAAACGTGGGGAACGGGACTGATCGCGCTATATCCGCAGACTGGCCGTATCCGAGGCTGGTCGCGCATCGCTGCGGCGGCACGCTGGCGCCGGAGAACACGCTCGCCGGTTTCGACGCGTGCATACGCTACGGCTACCGCATGGTCGAATTCGACGCCAAGCTTTCCGCCGATAACCAGCTTTTTCTGCTGCACGACGACACGCTCGAGCGCACCACCAACGGCCACGGCGCAGCCGCCGGGCACACGTGGCAGCAACTCGCCGGGCTCGACGCTGGCGCCTGGTTCGGGCCGCAATTCGCCGGCACGCGCCTGCCGACACTCGCCGAAGCGGCCGAGCGCTGCGCGCGCGACGGCATCGCTGCCAACATCGAAATCAAACCGTGTCCGGGCCGTGACGAGATCACCGGGCGTCTGGTGGCAAGCGGCGCGCTGACGCTTTGGCAAGCTCGGACGCCGCCACTGCTTTCGTCGTTTTCTTTCGACGCGCTCGCCGCAGCGCGCGACGCGGCGCCTTCACTACAGCGCGGCATGCTGTTCGAGGATGTGCCGGCAGACTGGCTGCGCATCGTGCGCGAACTGGACTGCGTGTCGTTGCACGCGAGTCACCGGCATCTGACCGAGCCGCTGGTCGCCGAGATCCACGCGGCCGGCTTGCGCGTGCTGGCCTATACGGTGAACGACCCGGCGCGCGCGCGGCTTCTAGCGCAGTGGGGCGTTGACATGATTTGCACGGATCGCATCGATAAACTGGACCACGACATGTTTTCCGCACCGGCGAATCCGGGCTGAGCATGGCGTGGGCGCGTGAATCCAGGCATGCACAAACAAGCGCAAGTGCGCCCACAGAACTCGCATCAGAAATTTTCCAAACGTAGCAATTTCGGCAGAGGATGGGGAAGACCATGAACCGTACCGCGTTAGTTCGCGCGTTAGCACGCTTACTCTCGATGTCCGCCGCTGCGGGTGTTGCCGCAGCCGGCGTGAGCAGCGCTTCGGCCGCGCCGCTCGACGCACTGATCGCCGCCGCCAGGCAGGAAGGTCAACTGACCGTGATCGCGTTGCCGCACGACTGGTGCAACTACGGTCAGCTGGTCGCCGGCTTTCAGAAGAAATACGGCATCAAGATCAACGAGCTGAATCCGGATGCTGGCTCGGGCGACGAAATCGAAGCGATCAAGGCGAACAAGGGCAATAAAGGTCCGCAAGCGCCTGACGTAATCGACGTGGGCTTGTCTTTCGGTCCGAGCGCGAAGGCGGAAGGTCTGTTGCAGCCGTATAAGGTCGCATCGTGGAACTCGATTCCCAAAGAGTCGAAAGATGCCGACGGCTACTGGTACGGCGATTACTACGGCGTGCTGTCGTTCGAAGTGAATGCCGACATGATCGACAAGGCGCCGGCCGACTGGAGCGATCTGCTCAAGCCGGACTATAAGAACGCCGTTTCGCTGGCAGGCGACCCGCGCTCGGCCAACCAGGCGATCCAGGGCGTGTTCGCCTCAGGCTTGTCGCAGAGCAAGGGCGACGTGAGCAAGGCCGATAAAGCCGGCCTCAAATTCTTCGCCGACCTGAACAAGAGCGGCAACTTCGTACCGGTGATCGGCAAGGCCGCGTCGCTCGCGCAGGGCACCACGCCGATCATCGTGCGCTGGGACTACAACGCGCTCGCCGACCGCGACACGCTGAAGGGCAATCCGAAGGTGCAGGTGGTGATTCCGAAAACGGGCGTTGTCGCCGGTGTCTACGCGCAGGCGATCAGCGCCTATGCCCCGCATCCGAACGCGGCCAAGCTGTGGATGGAGTACCTGTATTCGGACGAAGGTCAGGTCGGCTGGCTGACCGGTTATTGCCACCCGATGCGCTACAACGAAATGGTCGCGGCGAAGAAGGTCCCGCAAGCGCTGCTCGACAAACTGCCGCCGCCTTCGGCATACAAGAATGTGGTGTTCCCGACGTTGTCCCAACAGGACGCCTATAAGGAAACCATCACGAAGCATTGGGACGAAGCGGTCGGCGCGAACGTGAAGTAAGCGAAGCAACGCTGCTTCCAGGCGCAGCGCGCGGTGTTGTCGGCGGCGCGTCGCCCCAGTTGGGCGGCGCGCCCGGCGTTAGTCAGAAAGCCCCAAGGGTGAGCTATGAGCGCTTCATCGGATGCTGGATCGGTACAGCCGGAATTGCTGGTTCCGACTGTGCCCACGCCGGCACCTCGCATCGACGGTCCGGGCCGCGCGTCGCAGTTCCTGAACTGGATCGGCGTGGTGCCGTTTTTCACCTTCGCGCTGTTGTTCCTGATTTTGCCGACCGGCTTTCTGATGGTCGGCGCGTTCCAGGATTCGCAAGGCCACTTCACGCTCGCCAATTTCCGCGGCCTGTTCCAGTCGGGCGTGCTCGACGCTTACTGGATCAGCTTCGAGGTGAGCGCCGCGTCCGCGCTCGGCGGCGCGGTGATCGGTTCGCTGCTCGCGTGGGCGGCGGTGCAAGGCAAACTGCCGGGCTGGATTCGTCCGACCTTGATGACGTTCTCCGGCGTCGCGTCGAATTTTGCCGGCGTGCCGCTCGCGTTCGCCTTCATCAGCACCTTGGGGCGCGTCGGTCTCGTCACCGTGCTGCTGAAGAAATACCTCGGCTTCAATCTGTACTCCACAGGCTTCAGCATCCTGAGCTTCTCCGGTTTGACGCTGACTTACCTGTACTTCCAGATTCCGTTGATGGTGCTGATCGTCACGCCCGCGCTTGACGGCCTGAAGCGGGAATGGCGCGAAGCCTGCGATTGCCTCGGCGGCACGTCGTATCAATACTGGCGCTACGTAGCGTTGCCGGTGCTGTGGCCGAGCGTGCTCGGCGCCACCTTGCTGCTGTTCGCCAATTCGTTCGGCGCGGTCGCCACCGCTTATGCGCTGACCGGCAGTTCGCTGAACATCGTCACGATCCTGCTGTACGCACAGATTCGCGGCGACGTGATGCATAACCAGAACCTCGGCTACGCGCTCGCGCTCGGCATGGTGCTGGTGACGGGGCTGTCGAACGGCGGCTACATCTGGCTGCGTTCGCGCGCGGAAAGGGGGCGTCGATGAAAAGCCAGTCTCGTGTGGGCGCGTGGACCGCGATGATCGTCGGTTCGCTGTACTTCCTGATTCCGTTGATCGCAACCTTCGAATTCAGCCTGCGTATGAAGCGCGGCACCTACAGCTTCGAGGCGTACAGCGTCGTGCTCGCCGATCCGCGTTTTCAGGCCTCGTTCGGTTATTCGATTCTGATGGCGGTGCTGACGATCATCATCGGCGTGCTGCTGGTGGTGCCGACCGCGTACTGGGTGCAATTGCGGCTGCCGAAACTGCGGCCGGTCGTCGAGTTCATCACGCTGTTGCCGCTGGTGGTGCCAGCGATCGTGATCGTGTTCGGCTATCTGCGCATCTACAACAGCAGTTCGATTCTGCCGCTCACCAGCAATGAACGCGCGACCGACTTACTGCTGGTGCTCGGCTATGTGACGCTGTCGCTGCCGTACATGTACCGCGCGGTGGATGCCGGTTTGCGCGCCGTCGACGTGCGCTCGCTGACCGAAGCCGCCGAGTGTCTCGGCGCGAACTGGCCGACGATTCTCTTCAAGGTGATCTTTCCGAATATCCGCTCGGGCATTCTGTCCGGCGCGTTTCTCACCTTTGCCGTGGTGATCGGCGAATTCACGCTGGCGAGCCTGCTCGACCGGCCCGCGTTCGGACCGTATCTGCAATTGATCGGCGCGAACCGCGCGTATGAGCCGTCGGCGCTTGCGATCATCGCGTTCGTGATCACGTGGGCGTCGATGGGTTTGATTCAGGTATTCGGCTCGGCCCGCGCAATGAGCGGCCAGAAAATTTGACGGACTGAGGCAGCGAATCATGGCATTCCTTGAGATCGAAAATCTGCACAAGGCGTTCGGGGCGAACACGGCGCTGCACCACTTCGACATGCAGATCGAACGCGGCGAGTTCATCACCTTTCTCGGGCCGTCCGGCTGCGGCAAGACCACGGTGCTGCGGATGATCGCCGGCTTCGAAACGCCGACGCGCGGCGTTATCCGGCTGGGCAACAAGGACGTCACGCATTTGCGCACGCGTCAGCGCAAGGTCGGCATGGTGTTTCAGTCGTATGCGCTGTTTCCGAACATGACGGTGGCCGAGAACATCGGCTTCGGGCTGAAGATCACGCACCGCCCGCAGGCGGAGATCAGCCAGCGCGTCGAAGAAATGCTGCAACTGATCAAGCTGCCGCATCTCGGCGGGCGCTATCCGTGGCAGTTGTCGGGCGGGCAGCAGCAGCGCGTGGCCCTGGCGCGCGCGCTGGCCGGCAAGCCGCAGGTACTGCTGCTCGACGAGCCGCTCTCCGCGCTCGACGCGAAAATCCGCATTTCGCTGCGGCAGGACATTCGCGCGTTGCAGCGCGAACTCGGCATCACGTCGATTTTCGTCACGCACGACCAGGAAGAGGCGCTGTCGATTTCCGACCGCATCGTCGTGATGAACGAGGGCCGTGTCGAGCAGATCGGCTCGCCTTCGGAAATCTATAACTATCCGCGCACGCGCTTTGTCGCGTCGTTCGTCGGCACGCTGAACATTCTGTCCGGGCATGTGGTCGATCCGGCGGCCGGCACGATGGCCGTCGACGGCCAGCAGCTGACCACCACTCAGGAATTGCCGCCTGACGACGCCGGCAAGAAGCGTCTGCTCGCGTTGCGGCCCGAGGCGATCGTGCTGGAGCCGGCCGCGCCTGGCCGCAACACGCTGAGTGCGACGGTGGAAGAGGTGAACTTCCTCGGCGCGGTGGTGCGCATCAGAGCGCGTGTGAAGGACGCGGTCATTTCGCTCGACGTATTCAACGACCCGAATCGCGGTTTGCCCGAACGCGGGCAGCCGGTGTCGCTGGGTTTCTCACATGAGAACCTGCTGGTGCTCGAAGAAGGCGGCGCATAAAAAGCTGGCCGGCAGTGCCTGAAGTGAGCGAAGGGCGCTGCTGAAAAGTTCTCGGGGTTTTCCCGAGGTCGCCGCCTCGATGCATTCTGGATTCCCTGACAGCCCTCGTCCGGATTTCCGGAATCCCGGACGGCGCGCGTGAGAGTGCACAAAAAAACCTATATAAATCAATGATTTATATCGCGCTTCAAGCTGGCATCGACCTTGCGAAATAGATCGCGCGGCCGCAACGGTCCGACAACTAAAGCAAGGAGACAACGATGTCTGATTTCCCTTCCCGGTATTTCTGAATTCGTCGTCTTGTCGCGGCCTAATGCCGTGCACAGGCGTGACGATCATTCGTTCGCATGATGCGCAGCGTGGCAGGCCATGGGCTCATCCACATCGCAGGAAACATCGTGAAGAAACCAATCTACAAAGTGCTATACGTCCAGGTGATCGTGGCGATCATCATCGGTATCGCGCTCGGCCACTACTACCCGAACCTCGCCGTCGACATGAAGCCGCTCGGCGACGGCTTCATCAAGCTGATCAAGATGGTGATCGGGCCGATCATCTTCTGTACGGTGGTGACGGGCATCGCCGGCATGGAAGACATGAAGAAGGTCGGTCGGGTCGGCGGCAAGGCGCTGCTTTACTTCGAAATCGTCTCGACCTTCGCGCTGGTGCTCGGCCTGATCGCCACGCACGTGCTGAAGCCGGGTGTCGGCTTCAACATCGATCCGGCCACGCTCGACAGCAAGGCGGTCGCTTCGTACGCCGCCAAGGCGCACGGCCAGAACACGGTCGACTTCCTGATGCACATCATTCCGGACACGATCTCGTCGGCTTTCGCGCAAGGCGAAATCCTGCAGATCCTGCTGGTCGCGCTGCTGTTCGGCGCGGTACTGGCAACGGCGGGTGAGAAGGGCAAGGTCGTGACGAACTTCATCGACGGCATCTCGCACGTGCTGTTCGGCATCGTGCGCATCATCACGAAGCTGGCGCCGATCGGCGCGTTCGGCGCGATGGCGTTCACGATCGGCAAGTACGGCATCGGCTCGCTGCTGCCGATGCTCAAGCTGATCGGCACGTTCTATCTGACCTCGATCGTGTTCGTGGTGGTCGTACTCGGCATCATCGCGCGGGCGGTGGGCTTCAACATCCTGCGCTTCGTCGGGTACATCAAGGAAGAAATGCTGATCGTGCTCGGCACGAGCTCGTCGGAAGCGGCGCTGCCGCAATTGATGCTGAAGCTCGAAAAGCTCGGCTGCTCGCGCTCGGTGGTGGGCCTCGTGGTGCCGACCGGTTACTCGTTCAACCTCGACGGCACCAACATCTACATGACGATGGCCGTGCTGTTCATCGCCCAGGCCACCAACACCGACCTCACGTGGACGCAGCAACTCACGCTGCTGGCTGTGACGATGCTGACCTCGAAGGGGGCGAGCGGCGTGACCGGCGCAGGCTTCATCACGCTGGCTGCGACGCTTGCCGTAGTGCCGACCATTCCGCTGTCAGGCATGGTGCTGATTCTCGGCATCGACCGCTTCATGAGCGAATGCCGCGCGCTGACCAATATCGTCGGCAACGGCGTGGCGACGGTGGTGGTGTCGGCATGGGAAAAGGAACTGGACCGCTCGAAGCTGAACGCTGCGCTGCGTGGCGACGTGCCGGTCAAAGAGCCGGCTGGCGTCTAAGCCGCGACCACGACGACCACGACGACCACGACTACGACCGCGGACGCCAACGTATGAAACGGGCGGCCGCGCGCCGGCAGAGTTTGCCGTCGGCTGAACCTTCCGCCGACGGCGCGTCACCTTATGCCCGCTCGCCTTATGCCACAATAACCGATCACCACCGATCGGGAATTGCCAACGTGACGCGCCGCCTGCTGATCCTCTTCGCGCTCGTCGCCGGGCTCGTGGCGGCGTGCGGGCTCACCTACAGCATCGCCTGGCAGCGCGGGATCGACAGTTTGCGGCACAACGCCGCGGTGCGTGTCGACCGCACCGCCAGCGCGCTGAAAAGCACACTCGAGCGTTACGAGTCGCTGCCTTATCTGCTCGCTGAGCATCCGATCGTGCAGGACGTGCTGGTCAACCCCAGTCCAGCCAACGTCGAGCGCGCGAATCTCTATCTCGAAGACCTCAACCGCCACGCGCGGGCGACAGTCACGTACATCATTCCTCTCGACGGCTATTGCGTCGCCGCGAGCAACTGGGACGGGCCGGGCAGCTTCATCGGCGCGGGCTATCAGTTCCGGCCGTATTTTCTCGATGCGATCAAGGGCGGCGTGGGCCGCTTCTTCGGCATCGGCACGATTTCGCAGGCGCCGGGCTACTACATTTCGCAGCCGGTGCGGCGTGACGGCAGGATTGTCGGGGCGGCGGTGGTCAAGCTCGATCTCGAGTGGTTCCAGGGCGCGGATGCGTCCGAGCCGCTCGTCGTCACCGATGACCACGGCGTGATCTTTCTGTCGTCGGTGCCGGCGTGGAAATATCACACGATACGGCCGCTGTCGGGCCGGGTCGCCGATTCGATTTACCAGGCGCGTCAATACGCGCAGCAGCCGATTGCGCCGCTGCCGGTGACGATCGAGCGCACGCTCGAAGGCAATGCGCAGATCGTGCGCATCGGCGGCGGCCGCTATGCGCCGCGCTATCTCGCGTCGCGGCGCGGCATGGGCGAGCCGGACTGGCATCTGGTCACGATGTCGCCGGTCGATCCGGTCGACGCCGACGCGCGCAACGCGACCATCGTCACCGGTTTTGGTTATGTCTCGCTGGTGTTGCTCGCGTTCTACTGGAGAATGCGGCGCGCCCGCGTGCGCGAGGTGATGCGCAGCCGCGCGCTGCTGCAAAAGGCCTATGCGGAACTGAACCGGCGGGTTGCGGAGCGCACCGCGGACCTGTCGCAGGCGAACGAGCAATTGCACAAGGAAGTGGCCGAACGCACCCGCGCCGAACAGGAACTGCGCGCCGCGCACGACGAACTGATACAGGCGAGCAAGCTCGCCGCGCTCGGTCAGATGGCGGCCGGCATCACGCACGAATTGAATCAGCCGCTCGCGGCGTTGCGCGGTTTCTCCGACAACACGCGTGTACTGCTCGAACGCGGCGATCAGGCGTCGGCGCGCGAAAACCTCGAAGCGATCGCGGCGCTCACCGAGCGCATGGGCAAGATCACCAATCAGTTGAAGCTGTTCGTGGGCCGGGCGCGGCCCCGCAATGCGCGCGCGCCGATCGTGCGGGCGTTGCGCAACGTGATCGCGCTGCTGCAAAAGCGTTTGCAGGGTGTCGAAGTCGAGTTCGCGCTGCTCGATACCGGCAGCGGCACGCGCACGCTCTTGAATCTCGCCGACGATCATCCGCAGCTGATCGCGAATTGCGACGATCTGCGGCTCGAACAGGTGCTGATCAATCTGCTTGGCAACGCGCTCGACGCGACGGCGGGCATGACGCCGCCGCGTATCTCCATCGAGATCGAAGTCGCCGATGCGACCTTGTCGTTCGCCGTGCGCGACAACGGTCACGGCATTCCCGACGACGTGCTGCCGCGTCTTTTCGAGCCGTTCTTCACTACGAAGGAAATGGGCCAGGGGCTGGGGCTCGGCCTTGCGATTTCGTCGTCGATTGCGCGCGATTGCGGCGGCACGCTGGTCGCGCGCAATGCGCCGGACGGCGGGGGGGCACTATTCGTGTTGACGCTGCGCCGCGTGCGCGTGCAAACGAGCCAAACATCGGACCCGCTTACGACGGGTTCCTGAATCAGACGAGAACAACATGTTGAATCACGGCTTGCAAGTGCTGTATATCGAAGACGACGAACTGGTGCGCCGCGCCAGCGTGCAGAGCCTGCAACTGGCGGGCTTCGACGTGGTCGGTCATGCGTCGGCGGAAGCGGCGGCCAAAATGATCAGCGCGGATTTCTCCGGTGTGATCGTCAGCGATATCCGCCTGCCGGGCGCGAGCGGTCTCGATCTGCTCGCGCAGTGCCACGAGCGCGCGCCCGACGTGCCGGTGATTCTGGTCACGGGCCACGGCGACATTTCGATGGCCGTGCAGGCCATGCGCGACGGCGCATATGACTTCATCGAGAAGCCGTTCGCCTCCGAGCGTTTGATCGAGACCGTACGGCGCGCGTTGGAGCGCCGCACGCTGGTGCTGGAGAACCTCGCGCTGCGCCGCGAACTGGCCGGACAGAACTCGGTGGCGCCGCGCATCATCGGCCGCAGTCCGGCGATCGAGCAGGTGCGGCGGCTGATTGCGAATGTCGCGCCCACCGATGCGTCGGTGCTGATCAACGGCGACACCGGCGCGGGCAAGGAACTGATCGCGCGCAGCTTGCACGAACTGTCGCCGCGGCGTGACAAGCCGTTTATCGCAGTCAATTGCGGCGCGCTGCCGGAACCGATGTTCGAGTCGGAGATGTTCGGCTATGAACCGGGCGCATTCACGGGCGCGGCAAAACGGCGGATCGGCAAGCTCGAACACGCGTCGGGCGGCACCTTGTTCCTCGACGAAATCGAGAGCATGCCGCTCGCGTTGCAGGTCAAGCTGCTGCGTGTCTTGCAGGACGGCGTGCTGGAGCGGCTCGGCTCGAATCAGCCGATTCGCGTGAATTGCCGCGTGGTCGCCGCCGCGAAGGGCGATATGGCCGAGCATGTCGCGGACGGCTCGTTCCGGCGCGACCTGCTGTATCGGCTGAACGTGGTGACGATCGCGCTGCCGCCATTAGGCGAGCGGCGTGAGGACATCGTGCCGCTGTTCGAGCACTTCCTGCTGGATGCAGCGGTGCGTTACCAACGCCCCGCGCCGATTCTCACCGACCGGCAACGCGCGAGTCTGATGCAGCGCGACTGGCCGGGCAATGTGCGCGAGTTGCGCAATGCCGCCGACCGCTTCGTGCTCGGCGTCGCCGACGATCCCGTGATGTCGTTCGCCGATGACGATGCGGCGACCCAGCCGCTCAAGGAGCGGGTCGAGCAGTTCGAACGGGCGGTGATCGCGGAAGCGCTGGAACAGACCGGCGGCGTGGTCGCGGTCGCGGCAGACAAGCTGCAGCTTGGGAAAGCGACGCTTTACGAGAAGATCAAGCGATATGGCCTGGCGGCCAAAGGGGAAGGGGAGCGGTGAGAATCTGAAGCGCCGGCGGCGAGGCGATGCGCGCCGGCGGCGTCTGGATCGATATGGATCAGTCTGGCTCGGGAAACGCTACGAGGTCAGGCTGCGTTCAGCGCTTTTTGCAGCAGTTGGTCGAGTTCCGCGAATTGCGGCTCGCCCACATAACGCTTGAGAATCTTGCCGTTCTTGTCGACCACGAAGGTGGTTGGCGTCAGTTGGACGTTGCCGAACTGCTTGGCAGCCGAACCGTCGTCCATGGCAACCTTGAACGGCAACTGGCGCGTTTGCGTGTAATTCGTCACGTACATCGGCGCGTCGTAGTTCATCGCAACCGCGACGAATTCGAGCCCTTGGCCTTTGAAGCGGTTATAGGTCTGGATCATCTGCGGCATTTCCTTCATGCAGGTGTCGCAGCTGGTCGCCCAGAAATTGACGAGATAGACCTTGCCCTTCAGATCGGCGGTCGAGACTTTCTGGCCGGACAACAAGGTGAAGGTCGCATCGGGCACGCGCTGCTGGCCGGCAAAGGCGAAATAGCCGGCAATGGCCACCACCGCGGCGACGACTGCCATGATGATGTAACGAAGCGGACTCGCGCGCCGGGCGGCGGTGGACGGGGTGGAGCTCATGAACGGAACCTCGAGAGTCGCGCGGAACGCGCGGGACAGTGCGTCGGCTTGGGTTTTGGGCCCGAAATGCTTATCGGCGCTATTGTAGCGCCAATAGCCTCGACCCGGCTGTGCGGCAGGACGCGGACCGGGAGCGGATAATGGAGTTTTCCGTTCTCGTCAGTCCGATCGTCTGTTCCCATGCTCCGAACTGCTTTTCGTTTTCTCGCCCGCTTTCCGCTTTGCAGCCCGGTTTGCAGCCCGCTTCGCCCTTCCGATAGCCGCTTCTCTCGCCAGTCTCTGGTGGGTCGCCGTCCAGTCGCTCCCGCTTCGCGCTTGCGGCGCGCGCGCGCCGCGCTCGGCACGGCGGTCTGCGCGCTGGCGCTGGGCGGCGCGCTGACAGCGTGCTCGCCGACCTTCGACTGGCGCACCGTCATGAACAACGACAACGGCTACACCGTCGACTTGCCGGCCAAGCCTGGCAACGATCAGCGCCCGGTGCAGATCGCCGGCCAGCCGATGCAGATGGCGATGCAGACGGCCGAGGCCGGCGATGCCGTGTTCGCGGTCGGCACGGTGATGCTGCCGAACGACGATCCGCAGATCCAGCGGGCCGCGCTCGAATTCCTGCGCGCCGGCCTCGCCCGCAACGTGGGCGCCGCGCCCGATGCGCACGCCGTGCAGATCCCGCTCGCCGCAGGCGGTCAGGTGCCAGGTCTGGAAATGAAGCTAAGCGGCGAGGCCGGTTCGCAACACGAAGCGCGCACCGTCTACGCGCGTCTGGTGGCGCGCGGCCGGCACGTCTATCAGGCTGCGATCATCGCTGCGAAGCCGCTGCCGCAGGAACAGGTCGACCAGTTTTTTTTGTCGTTCCAGCTTTATTGACAGCGGGAGTTTTGGCCCATCCGGTGGTAATTACCGGCCGGGCACAGTGAAAGTTCCTTCGCAGCTTCGCGCGCTAATTGCTGGTTTACATGGAGGTTTTCCGGTTACCCACAGGCGCTGTGGATAACTATGTTGAAAACTCTTTGCCGTTTGTCGCAGATGCCCGTCCGGTGGGCATTCTGTTAGTTTGCGCGTGCGTGGGGCAATCGAAAAAGATCAATAAAATCAAAGCCTTTTATGCTTTGGCTCAGGCGCACCTTTCAGATGTATCAAAATCTGTGCGGAACGCGCGTGTGTGAATAAGTCAAGTCTTGACAGCGTTTTTTTCGCCTCATACGGAGCCAAAAGCGCGCCGATATTGGATCGCTTCACCGATCTGCGCGGCACTTGGCGCAGCCGCCCCGGCGAGGTCGGCGATGGTCCGGGCCACTTTCAGGACCCTGTAGTAAGCACGCGCTGACCAGCCGAAGCGCTCGCCTGCTTCGCGCAGCAAGGCTTCACCGGCTGCGTCGGGCCGGCACACGTCGTCAACTTCGCGCCCGCTCAGTTCTCGATTGGTTTTGCCCTGGCGTGCCAGTTGCCGCGCCCGAGCCGCGCTCACCCTTTCCGCTATCGCCGCGCTCGGCTCCGCGGTCACTGCCTTGCGCGCGGACAGTTCAGCGGGTGCCAGCGCGGGAATCTCGATCTGAATATCGATCCGGTCGAGCAGCGGGCCCGACAGCTTGCGCAGATAGCGTGCCGCAATCTCCGGCGTGCAGCGGCAACGGCCGTTGGGGTCACCGCGCCATCCGCATGGACAGGGATTCATTGCGGCGATCAACTGGCAGGCCGCTGGGAAATCCGCCTGCAACGCCGCGCGCGAAATAGTGATACGGCCCTCTTCGAGCGGTTCGCGCAGCGTTTCCAGCACGTGCCGATCGAATTCGGGCAGTTCGTCGAGAAACAGCACGCCCAGATGCGCCAACGTGATTTCGCCGGGCTGCGGCGGATTGTGTCCGCCGACCAGCGCCGCCGCGCTCGACGAGTGATGCGGCGCGCGAAACGGCCGTTGCCGCCACTGGGAGGGCGTGAAGCCAGCCCGGCTGGCGGACAGCAAGGCGGCGGAGCTGAGCGCTTCATCGTCGGTCATCGGCGGGAGCAGGCTTGGCAGGCGCGCGGCGAGCATTGACTTGCCCGCGCCGGGCGGTCCCACCATCAACACGTGATGGCCGCCCGCGGCGGCGACCTCGAGTGCGCGGCGCGCGCCGCGCTGGCCGATCACGTCGGCCATGTCCGGGACCACGGCGGGCGCGGTCCCGGCCAGGTCGGGCGCGGCGACAGGATAGAGTTGGGCGTCGGCCGCTCCGGCCAGATGGGCGCACAACGACGGCAGATCGGCGGCGCCGTAGACATCGACGCCGGGCACGAGCGCGGCTTCTGCGGCGCTGGCAGCCGGAAGATAAAGCTGCGCGGTCGGCTGTGCCGGCGTCCCGGCCGCGGACCGCTCGCTCGCAGTCATAGAGGCGGCGCTGGAGGCCCCGTTGGGCACGCTGCGAGGGGCGCTGTGAGAAACGCTGCTGTGAGAAACGCTGCTATGAGAGGCGCTGCTGTGAGAGGCCCCGCTGCGCGCCGTCCCGCAGGCCATCGCAAAAGCGCCGCGCATAGGCCGCAGCGCGCCGGTCAGGGACAGCTCGCCGGCAAATTCACGGTGCAGCAACGATTCCGCCGGAATCTGCCCGCTTGCCGCGAGAATGCCCAGAGCGATCGGCAGATCGAAGCGGCCGGACTCCTTCGGCAAATCGGCCGGAGCGAGGTTGACTGTGATACGCCGGACAGGGAAGTCGAAGCCGCAGTTCTGCAGCGCCGCGCGCACGCGCTCGCGGCTTTCGCGCACTTCCAGATCGGGAAGGCCGACGATGGAAAAAGAGGGTAATCCGTTCGCGAGGTGAACTTCGACGGTTACTTCAGGCGCGCGGCCAGAGGCCGGCGCGCGACTGCGCACCACGGCAAGCGACATGTTTTCTCCCGTCGGACGGCGCCAATGGCGCGCACATCCCCTAAAACGCTGATGACGTCACGGCTCGCTTGCCAGTGATGTGCAGCACACGATACAGCTACAAGGCTGTGCGCGACGCCTTAAGGCGTTTGCGTCGTTACCGGGAGCTTCTGCTCGAGTTCGGCGACGCGGCGCTCCAGTTCCTCGAGGCGCGCGCGGGTGCGCACCAGTACCTGGGTCTGCGTGTCGAATTCCTCACGCGTGACCAGATCGAGCTTGGAAAAGCCCTGCGACAGCATGGCTTTGACGTTGCGTTCGACATCCTTGGCCGGCGAGTTCTTGAACAGCTCGCTCATGCGGGCCTGGAAATCGTTAAAGACATCGTTCGGTTGTTTCATGGTGTTCCCCTTGGCGCACAAAAAGTGTGCATGTTTCGTTACGTCTGTGCTTTGTCGCAGCGAATGATCGCTATTGGTGCATGACCGGCTGCCTGCCGCCGCCGCATGAGCCCGTTTGGTGCGCGGCCGTGCGTTCGAAGCCTGCGACCACTCTAGCAACGATCCATGTGCTGCGCCACCGTGCCCCGCCAACGTTGGCCATCCGGCCAGGGCCGCTTGCGCCCCTTTTGCAGCGTGCCGCGAGCGAAGTCTGACACAACTGGCATGCGAGTTGCTGTTACTGCCCCGCGCGCACTGCCGGAAGCTGTTTACCCGGCAGCGGAACGAGACCACGCGAACGGATTACGGGTACGCAAACAGGTTACGCAACGGGTTACGCAACTTAGCGAGGGATTTCATGAAACTCATTACCGCAATCATCAAGCCGTTCAAGCTCGATGAGGCGCGCGAAGCCTTGTCGGCCATCGGCGTCTCGGGCATCACAGTGACGGAGGTCAAAGGCTTCGGCCGTCAGAAGGGCCACACGGAGCTGTATCGGGGCGCCGAATACGTGGTCGATTTCCTGCCGAAGGTGAAGATCGAGGCGGCTGTCTCGGACGACATCGTCGACCAGGCGATCGAAGCGCTCGAACGTGCAGCACGCACCGGCAAGATCGGCGACGGCAAGATTTTTGTCACGCCGATCGAGCAAGTGATTCGGATTCGCACCGGGGAGACCGGCGCGGACGCTCTGTAACATCAAAAGATAGCGACACAGATAGCGATAAGAGGAAAACGAAGATGCGCAAATTATTGATGTCCTTGCTGATGGCCGGTTCGCTGCTCGCGGGCGGTATCGGCGCCGCCCTCGCGGACGACGCTTCCGCTCCGGCAGCCGCCTCGGCAGCTGCTTCCGGTACAGCGGCGAGCGCGCCGGCGCCGGAAGCTTCGGCGGCACCCGCTGCCGCCGCGGCTTCGGCGCCGGCCGCGGAAGCATCCGCCGCACCGGCTGCCAGCGCCGCAGCCGCCCCTGATGCATCGGCCGCATCCGCTGCCGCCGCGCCGGCAGCCCCGACCGCGCCGTTCTCGGTCGATTCGTCGAAAATCAATTCGGGCGACACCGCCTGGATGCTGACCTCCACCGCACTCGTGCTGTTCATGACGATTCCGGGTCTGGCGCTGTTCTACGGCGGCATGGTCCGCAAGAAGAACGTGCTCGCGACGCTGATGCAAAGCTTCGCGATCACCTGCCTCGTGACGATCGTCTGGACCGTGGTGGGCTACAGCATCGCGTTCACGCCGGGCGGCTCGTTCATCGGTGGCTTCTCGCGCGTCTTCATGGCCGGGATGAACTACATCCATGGCGACAAGGCAACCACGCTGACAGTCAGCCACCTGGCCCCGACGATCCCGGAAACGGTCTACTTCGTCTATCAGATGACGTTCGCGATCATCACCCCGGCGCTGATCACCGGTGCGTTTGCCGATCGTATGAAGTTCTCGGCGATGCTGGTGTTCATGACGCTGTGGTCGATCATCGTCTACTCGCCGATCGCTCACATGGTCTGGGAACCGAGCGGCTGGCTGGCTAGCGCGGGCATCCTCGACTTCGCGGGCGGCACGGTGGTGCACATCAACGCCGGTGTCGCGGGTCTGGTTTGCTGCCTGGTGCTCGGCAAGCGTGTCGGCTTCGGCAAGGAAGTGATGGCGCCGCACAACCTGACGCTCACGCTGATCGGTGGCGCCATGCTGTGGGTGGGCTGGTTCGGCTTCAACGCGGGTTCGGCAGTGGCGGCTGACGGCCGTGCCGGTTTCGCGATGTTCGCAACGCAAGTGGCAACCGCAGCGGCAGCGCTCGCGTGGATGTTCGCTGAATGGGCAGCCAAGGGTAAGCCGTCGGTGCTCGGTATCGTGTCGGGTGCCGTGGCAGGTCTGGTCGCGATTACGCCGGCTTCGGGCTTCGTCGGTACGCTCGGCGCGCTGGTGATCGGCATCGTGGCAGGCGTGGTCTGCTTCTGGTCGGCAACGTGGCTCAAGCACAAGCTCGGTTACGACGACTCGCTCGACGCGTTCGGCGTGCACTGCATCGGCGGTATCGTGGGTGCGCTCCTGACCGGCGTGTTCGCGGTCAAGGACATCGGCGGCGCGGACGGCAGCATCGTTCTGCAGGCGAAGGGCGTGTTGACGACGCTGATCTACAGCGGCGTGGTGAGCTTCATCCTGCTGAAGATCATCGACATGGTGATGGGTCTGCGCGTGACGGAAGAACAGGAACGCGAAGGTCTGGACGTGACGCTGCACGGCGAACACGTCGAATAAGGATCGAATACAAGCTCCAGGGCTTGACGGATCACAGAATCAAGCGCAGCGACTTTGGCCCGCCTTTATGGCGGGCTTTTTTCTTGCGGCCTATCTTGTAAACAGCAGATTTCCCTGCCTATCATGGCGATAGCGAGAATGCATTCGCATCCGCTTGCGAATGGAGAAACCGTCCCCAAATGGACAAAGCATTTGCTCTACAATCTTTTTTCTCCAGTCTGCGAGTGATCAATGGTTCCGCACCTAGTTACGGCGTTAAACGGCCCGCTGCTCGACCTCGAGCGGAAGATCCTCGACGCTACGCCCGCCATCGAACGCTGGTTCCGGCTCGAATGGCAGGAGCACACGCCGCCGTTCTATTGTTCCGTCGATCTGCGTAACGCGGGTTTCAAGCTCGCGCCGGTCGACACTAATCTGTTCCCCGGCGCGTTCAACAACCTGCCGCAGGAAGTGCTGCCGCTCGCCGTGCAGGCCGCGATGGCGTCGATCGAAAAGATCTGCCCGGACGCGAAGAATCTGCTGGTGATTCCCGAGCGCCATACGCGCAACGCCTTTTATCTCGAGAATGTCGCCCGTTTGGCCGCGATCATGCGCCAGGCGGGTCTGAACGTGCGTTTCGGCACGCTCGACGAAAGCATCGTCGGGCCGGTCACGATCGCGCTGTCGGACGGGCAGAAACTCGTGCTCGAACCGCTCGAGCGCTCGCCACGGCGCCTCGGTCTGAAGAACTTCGATCCTTGCTCGATTCTGCTGAACAATGATCTGTCGGGCGGCATTCCGCCCGTGCTGGAAAATCTGCACGAGCAGTATCTGCTGCCGCCGCTGCACGCGGGCTGGGCCGTGCGCCGCAAGTCGACGCACTTCTCCTGCTATGACGACGTCGCGAAGAAGTTCGCGAAGATGGTCGAGATCGATCCGTGGATGATCAATCCGTACTTCGCGCACGTCGAAGGCGTCGACTTCCAGGAACGCACCGGTGAGGAAGCGCTGGCGGACGCGATCGACGGCGTGCTCAAGAAGATCGCCAGGAAGTACCGCGAGTACGGCATCTCCGAGAAGCCGTATGTCGTCATCAAATCCGATGCGGGCACCTACGGTATGGGAGTGATGACCGTGCACGACGCGTCGGAAGTGGCTGCGCTCACCAAGCGCGAACGCGCCAAGATGGCGGTCACCAAAGACGGCCTCGAAGTGCATGACGTGATCGTGCAGGAAGGCGTGTACACCTTCGAGCGCATCGGCGAAGAAGTCGCCGAGCCGGTCGTATATATGATCGACCGTTACGTGGTGGGCGGTTTTTATCGCGTGCACGGCAGCCGCGAGCGCGATCAGAATCTCAACGCGCCCGGCATGCACTTCGTGCCGCTCGGCTTCGAGCATACGGCGCTGCCCGATGCGCACGCCAAGCCCGGCGCGGCGCCGCCGAACCGCTTCTACATGTATGGCGTGGTGGCGCGGCTGGGGTTGCTGGCTGCATCGGTCGAACTGGAAAAGACCGATCCGGAAGCGATTCAGGTCTGAATTCCGCAAGCGGATTGACGGCGGGCTGGGTGCCGCCGTCACTGCTGCCACCGCCGCCGCCGCTGTGGACACGGTCCACACCGTCTATATTTACGATCAATGCCAAGCCCATCAGGGCGCACCGGGACCTTCATGGACATTCTTTTCATCGCCGATCCGCTCACGCAGTTCAAGATCTACAAAGACTCGACCTACGCGATGATGGCCGAGGCCGCGCGCCGCGGTCACACGCTGTACACGTGCGAGCCGAAGCATCTGGCGTGGACGGGCGGCGACGTCGAGGCGAACGTGCAGCGCTTTGCGATCGTTGGCGACGGGGCGGACCTGCATCGCGACACCTGGTACGCGGCCGTTGCGGCCACGCCGCGGACGCTGAAGAGCTTCAGCGCGGTGGTGATGCGCAAGGACCCGCCGTTCGACATGGAATACGTGACGTCGACGTGGCTGCTGGAACTTGCCGAACGCGGCGGCGCGCGCATCTTCAACAAGCCGCAGGCGATTCGCGATCACTCGGAAAAGCTGGCGATCGGCGAGTTCGCGCAGTTCGTCACGCCCACGCTGGTCACGCGCGACGCCACCCGTCTGCGCGCGTTCCATGAAGAACACGGCGACGTGATCCTCAAGCCGCTCGACGGTATGGGCGGCATGGGCGTGTTCCGCGTGAAGGCCGACGGCATGAATCTCGGCTCGATCATCGAAATGCTGAGCCACGACGGTGCGCGTTCCGTGATGGCGCAGAAATTCATTCCCGATATCAAGGACGGTGATAAACGTATTCTGCTGATCGGCGGCGAGGCGGTGCCGTTTTCACTCGCGCGCATTCCTCAGGGCAATGAAGTGCGCGGCAATCTGGCGGCAGGGGGCTTGGGCGTGGCGCGCCCGCTCACCGGGCACGACCGCAAGATTGCCGACACGCTCGCGCCGGTGCTGGCTGCGCGCGGCCTGCTGCTGGTCGGTCTGGATGCGATCGGCGACTGGCTCACGGAAGTCAACGTGACGAGCCCGACCTGCTTCCGCGAAATCATGGATCAGACCGGTTTCGACGTTGCAGCGATGTTCATCGACGCACTGGAGCGCGCGGCAGGTTGAGAGCGCTGCTCTTGAACGGCCGCCGTCGCCCCCAAACTGCGTAGTAAATCCGCATCGAGCACGCATCAGGCGAAACGACGGCTTTAGCGCGAAAATGGGCCTGCTACAATGCCCGTTCTTCCGATTCAAGCCTGTCCAAGCCGATTGGACGAGGTCGCCAGGACACCGCGGGCATGGATCGCGGACAGTGAGCGAGTGGTTGTTCACGGTGCTTCAGGTGCTGCGGGCCGCTCGTCAAATGGTGCGTTCCGGCCCTCACGACCCACGGCCGGTCGAGGGCGCTTGCGAACCGGGCAGTGTGTCCCGGTCCCCGGTTCGAGGCCGTTTTTTTGCAGCAAGGCTGACATGGCAGGCATTCTGATCATTGCGCACGCTCCGTTCGCCACCGCGTTGCGCGATTGCATTTCGCACATCTATGGTGGCTTGCCGGCTCGCATCGGCGTGATCGACGTATCGCCGGATTGCGATCCCGCCCAGATGGTCGCGTTCGCGCACGCTGAAATCGAGCGGCTCAAAGAAGAAAACGGTGCGCTCGTGCTCACCGATATGTTCGGTGCGACGCCGGCGAATATCGCCGGGCGCCTCGCTTCAGTGCCGAATGTGCGCGTGCTGTGCGGCGTCAATTTACCGATGCTGGTGCGCGCGGTCTGTTACCGCGCCACGCCGCTCGACACGCTGGTCGACAAGGCGCTCGCCGGCGCCACCAAAGGCGTGCAGGCAATCGGACCCGCCACGTCGGAGCCGGTTGCGCCGACAGCCTGTGCCAGCGACTGTTTGCCGGCCCTGCCGCCTGAGGCCGATCTGACCCAGAAGGCCGGCTCGACCGGGTTGTAAGCGGATCGACGGCTTCGGACAATTTGCAGTTTTACCCTTCACAACAACACTTACCCGCGCTTCGGACCATCACATGCAGCAACAGGAAACGACTATCGTGAACAAGTTGGGGCTGCACGCGCGCGCGTCGGCCAAGTTGACGCAACTCGCGGGCAACTATCAGGCGGAAATCTGGATGAGCCGCAACGGCCGCCGCATCAACGCCAAGAGCATCATGGGCGTGATGATGCTGGCAGCAGGCATCGGCAGCTCTGTTCTGATCGAAACGGAAGGCGCCGACGAAAAAGAAGCGATGGACGCATTGTTGAAACTGATTGCCGATAAATTCGGCGAGGGTCAATGAGTTCGCGTGTTCACGTTGCTTTGAGCAAAACGCCGCGGCAGTCCGCGGCGTTTTTTTTAGCGCGTGACAATGGCGGTATTTGCAGATGAGCTGGCGCCGTGGGCGAGCATCGCTAACGGCAATTCGTGTTGCGCTGCACATAGTGTGGTCGTACCTGGAACGGGCACGGAATTTATAATGGCCAAGAGAGTCTGAGAGCACTGCAGCGGTTTACCGCGGCATCACACAACTAGAGGAGGCGCGCGTGTCATTCACGCTGCATGGAATTCCCGTGTCACGCGGTATCGCCATCGGGCGGGCTTATCTGATCGCCCCGGCTGCACTTGACGTAGACCACTATCTGATCGAACCCGCCCAGATCGAAGGGGAGGTCGAGCGCTTCCGCTTGGCCCAGCAACTCGTGCATCACGAGCTCGACGCGCTGCGCGCCGATCTCGCGGCAGACGCGCCCAGCGAAATGGGCGCGTTCATCAACGTTCATTCAATGATCCTGAACGATGCGATGCTCGTGCAGGAAACCATCGATCTGATCCGTACACGCCGCTACAACGTCGAGTGGGCGCTGACCGAGCAACTCGAGCGCCTGTCGCGCCATTTCGACGATATCGAAGACGAATACCTGCGCGAGCGCAAAGCCGACATCGAGCAGGTGGTCGAGCGCGTGCTGAAGGCGCTCGCCGGTGCGTCGGTGGCGCTGGTGGACGGCGTACACGGCGCCTGCGACGAGATGATCGTGGTCGCGCATGACATCGCGCCGGCCGACATGTTGCAGTTCAAGACGCAAACGTTTCAGGGCTTCGTCACGGATCTCGGCGGCCGCACTTCGCATACGGCGATCGTCGCGCGCAGCCTCGGCATTCCGGCTGCGGTCGGCGTGCAGCACGCAAGCGCGCTGATTCGCCAGGACGACCTGATCATTGTCGACGGCGATCACGGCATCGTGATCGTCGATCCCGCCCCGATCGTTCTCGAAGAATATTCGTACCGTCAAAGCGAAAAGGCGCTCGAGCAGCGCAAGCTCCAGCGCCTGAAATTTTCGCCGACGCAAACGCTGTGCGGCACACGCATCGAGCTGTGCGCGAACATCGAGTTGCCGGACGACGCACGCGCGGCGGTCGACGCCGGCGCGACCGGCGTCGGCCTGTTTCGCACCGAGTTCCTGTTCATGAATCACAAGGACCGGATGCCCGAAGAGGAAGAGCAGTTTGGCGCGTACCGGCACGCCGTCGAGCTGATGAACGGCCTGCCGGTGACGATTCGCACGATCGACGTCGGCGCCGACAAGCCGCTCGATTCGATGGGTGGGGGGGACGGTTACGAAACCGCCGCCAACCCCGCCTTGGGCCTGCGGGCGATCCGCTGGAGCCTGTCGGAGCCGCAGATGTTCCTGACGCAGTTGCGGGCGATTCTGCGCGCGTCGGCGTTCGGCAAGGTGAAGATTCTGATTCCGATGCTCGCCCACGCGCAGGAGATCGACCAGACGCTCGATCTGATTCGCGAAGCCAAGCGTCAGCTGGACGACGCAGGCATCGCCTACGATCCGAACGTGCAGGTCGGCGCGATGATCGAGATTCCGGCCGCCGCGATCGCGTTGCCGCTGTTTTTGAAGCGGCTCGATTTCCTGTCGATCGGCACGAACGATCTGATCCAGTACACGCTGGCGATCGACCGCGCGGATAATTCGGTCGCGCATTTGTACGACCCGCTGCATCCGGCGGTGCTGCATCTGATCGCGTTCACGCTGCGCGAAGCGAAGCGGGCAGGCGTGCCGGTGTCGGTGTGCGGCGAAATGGCGGGCGATCCGGCGTTGACGCGTCTCCTGCTCGGCATGGGTCTCACCGAGTTTTCAATGCACCCGAGCCAGTTGCTGGTGGTCAAGCAGGAAATTCTGCGCTCGCATCTGAAGACGCTGGAGAAGCCGGTGGCCGACGTGCTGGCATCGTTCGAACCGGAAGAAGTACAGGCAGCGCTCAAGCGCGTGGCGCTGGCTTAAGCGGCGTCGCGACGGAAGCGCCGCGCGGTCGCGGCGCTTCCGTCAGCCTCTGTCAATTTCATTCAGCCCGAATGCTTCTCGCCACATACCGGGCAGTCCGGCTGGCGCGCGATGCGCATCGTGTTCCATTCCATCCGCAGCGAATCGAGCATCATCAGGCGACCCACCAGCAGCGTGCCGATTCCCCCGATCACCCGTAGCGCCTCGGCGGCCTGCATCGAACCGATGATGCCGACCGTCGGCGCGAACACGCCCATCGTCGAGCACGCGACCTCCTCGAACGGTTGGTCTTCGGGAAACACGCACGCGTAGCAGGGCGACGATTCCTCGCGGAAATCGAAGGTGCTGATCTGGCCGTCGAAGCGCAATGCCGCGCCGGACACCAGCGGCACGCCGTGCTTCACGCAAGCGCGGTTGATCGCGTGGCGCGTCGCGAAGTTGTCGGTGCAATCGAGCACGACAGCGGCGTGCGGCACTTCCCGGTCGAGCCACGCATCGTCTACGCGTTCGGCCACAGCGTTCACCGCCACCTCAGGGTTGAGCCGTGCGATTGCGTCGCGCCCGGACTCGACCTTCTTGCGTCCGACCGAGGCGGTCACATGCAGAATCTGCCGCTGCAGATTGGTCAGATCGACCGTATCGGCATCGACCAGCGTCAGTCGGCCGACGCCCGCGGCCGCCAGATACATCGCCGCCGGCGAACCCAGCCCGCCCGCGCCGACAACGATCGCGTGCGCATCGAGAAAACGCTGCTGCGCCTCGATGCCGATTTCGTCGACGAGGATATGGCGGGAATAGCGGAGGAGTTGATCGTCGTTCATGGCGGGCGCGTGAAGTGGATCGCGCGATGGGGTGCGAGACCGATGGCCTGCGGCGCGCGTTGTCGTGATGGTTATTCTAATCGCGCGGGGAGCGTGTCTTCGCAGCATTCAGCGCTGCGAAGACACGTGAGACGGATGCTTACTTGGCCGGGGCAGGCGCCGCAGCGCCAGCCGGCGCCGACGCTCCGGGCACCGGTTGCGTCGGCTTTACCGCGACCGGCGCGGAGGCCGACGTAGCCGGCTTGTTCTGCGCCAGACGCCGCTCGGTCAACGACTTCGATTCCTGCACCGGCTTGCCTGCCAGCTTGTTCAACGCCTGTTGCAGCATGAAATCGTCGGTCGAACCGAATTCCACCGGCTTGCGCTCACGATCCTTCTGGCGCTGTTCCGGCGTCTTCTTGTCGTTCTGCTCCTCAAGCTGACGCAACTGGTCCATGCGCTCCTGTTCGCGCTGTTCCGCTTCCTTCTTCTCGTTCGGGTCCTGCGTGTTCGCAAGGTGATTCGAGTAGTCGACTTCGCGGGTGACCAGCGCGTCGTCCGGATCGCCTTCCCCGTATTGATCCACCGCTATGTCAGGACGGATGCCCTTGTTCTGGATCGAACGGCCGCTCGGCGTGTAGTAGTACGCCGTGGTCAGACGCAGCGCGGTCTCTGCCGTCATGGGCCGGACGGTTTGCACCGAGCCCTTGCCGAACGTGGTCTTGCCGACGATCAGCGCACGATGCTGATCCTGCAGCGCGCCCGCGACGATTTCCGAAGCCGACGCCGAGTACGCATTGGTCAGCACGATCATCGGCACCGTCTTGAAGATCTGCGCTTCATCCTTCAACGGATCGCCGTCGAAAGATTGCAGACGGTAGTTGTCGTACGTATCGCGATAAACCTGCTTCGAATCCGGGATCTGACCGTTGGTCGATACCACCACCGAGTTAGGCGGCAGGAACGCGCCCGCGACGCCGACCGCGCTTTGCAGCAGACCGCCGCCGTTATTGCGCAGGTCGAGCACGAGGCCCTTCAGGTTCGGCTGTTGACGCGCAATGTCTTGCAGTTTCGCGGCCAGATCAGGCGTGGTGCGCTCCTGGAAGCTGGTGATGCGCACGTACGCGTAGCCCGGCGCGAGAATCTTCATCTTGACCGACTGGACCTTGATGATCGCGCGCGTGACCGTGAGCGGGAACGTGCGGTCGTCGGTCTTGCGGAAGAGGGTGAGCGTGACCTTGGTGCCCGGTTCGCCGCGCATCTGCTTGACCGCCTGGTCGAGCGTCATGCCGCGCACGGGTTTGTCGTTGATGCGGGTGATCAGGTCGCCCGGACGGATGCCGGCGCGGAACGCCGGGGTGTCTTCGATCGGCGAGATCACCTTGATCAGGCCGTCTTCGGACGAAATTTCGATCCCCAAGCCCGCGAAGCGGCCCTTGGTTTGCTCCTGCAGTTCTTCGTAATCGGTCTTGTCGAGGTACGAAGAGTGCGGATCGAGGCTCGACACCATGCCTTTGATCGCGGCGGTGAGCAGCTTTTTATCGTCGACCGGTTCGACGTACTCATGCTTGATTTGCCCGAAGACCTCGGCGAAGAGCCGGAGCTGGTCCAGCGGCAGCGGCGCGGCCGTGGCGCTGGCGGGTTGCTGGGCCGAGGCGGACAGTTGCAAAGTGGCAAATGCGCCGGTAGCAAGGCCCGCGGCGATCAGGCCGATATTTTTCAGGTTCTTTCGCATAGAGTCTGTTGCGGTCGGAAGCGCGTGGCAGCGTCGATAGAGATGGGGACGGACAAGTATAACTGCACACCCGCCCAGTCAGGGCGCGACGCAGGCAATCGTAATTCGACAGCGCCGGCCGGGTCTGGTTCGGGAGATCGGAGCCGCGACGCTGAAGTAATGTGCGGTAACAGGCAAATGGCGGCCAGCCATGGACGCTTGAGATGACGCGTGCCGCGCGTGCCGGTATGTCTTGCCGGCCGGCGCGGCCCGTTGGCTGCCGCTTGCCACCGCTTGCTGCCGTTTGCCGCTGCTTGTCGCCATTTGTCGCGGTTTGCCGCGCCCCGCTGCGCATCTCACGCAGCGGCCGCGGCGACCTAGCGGAATCAGCCCGCCTTGCCCTGGCTTGCGACCGCGGCTTGCGCCTTCGCGATCGCATCCTGGTCGCCCAGATAGTAGTGCTTGATCGGTTTCAGGTTGTCGTCGAGTTCATAGACGAGCGGCACGCCGTTCGGAATGTTCAGGCCGACGATGTCGTCGTCCGAAATATTGTCGAGATACTTCACCAGCGCGCGGATGGAGTTGCCGTGCGCGGCGATCACCACCTTGCGGCCCGACTTGATGGCCGGCGCGATCGACTCGTTCCACAAAGGCAGAACGCGCGCGACAGTGTCTTTCAGGCACTCGGTGAGCGGCAGCTGTTCGCGCGGCACCTTGGCGTAGCGCGGATCGGTGTACGGAGCGCGTTCGTCCGACGGATCCAGCGCGGGCGGCGGCGTGTCGTAGCTGCGGCGCCAGACCAGCACCTGTTCGTCGCCGAATCTGGCGGCGGTTTCCGCTTTGTTCAGACCCGACAGCGCGCCGTAGTGGCGCTCGTTCAGACGCCACGAATGCACAACGGGGATGTACATCTGGTCCATCTGGTCCTGCACGTGCCACAAGGTGCGGATCGCGCGCTTGAGCACCGATGTGTAGGCAATATCGAACGTGTAGCCGGATTCCTTCAGCAGCACGCCCGCTTGCTGCGCTTCACGGTTGCCCTGCCCGGTCAGGTCGACGTCGACCCAGCCCGTGAAGCGGTTTTCCTTGTTCCACGTCGATTCGCCGTGGCGGATGAGAACGAGTTTGTACATGAGATTGCCGGTCGGTAGTAAGGAAGCGGTAAAGCGCTGCGAGGCCCGTCTTGAGGAGCGCCGCCATCGCGTCAAACGGTTATTTTATAATGGGCGGATTGCCCTTTTCGATTTCTCTCTTTTTCGGCGGATTTTCCGTGAAGTTTTTCACTGATTACACAAACCTTGTACTGATCGCGATCGTCCTCATCTCCGGTGGGTTGCTGCTGTGGCCGACGATCAGCCGGCGCGGCCGTGGCGGCCTGTCGGCCGCTGAAGCCACCCAACTGATCAACCGTCGCAATGCGGCGGTTATCGATCTGCGTCCGTCGGCTGATTTTGCCAAGGGCCATCTGCCCGCGGCACGGCACCTTGAATTTGCTGAGCTGCAGGCAAAAGTCGCGCAACTCGTGAAGAACAAGAACAACCCGGTGCTGCTGGTGTGCCAGACCGGCCAGCAGTCGAACAAGGCGGCGCGTATCGTGCAAGATGCTGGATACGCCGAAGTCCACGTTCTCGAAGGCGGTGTCGACGCCTGGCAGAAAGCCGGCATGCCGGTTGTGAAACAAGGAGCAGCGAAGTGAACAAAGTGATCATGTACAGCACCCAGGTGTGTCCGTATTGCCAGATGGCCGAACGTCTTTTAAAGTCGCGCGGCGTCGAGCAGGTCGAAAAGGTACTGATCGACAAGGACCCGGCCCGTCGCGAGGAAATGATGACGCGGACCGGCCGTCGTACGGTGCCGCAGGTGTACATCGGCGAGACGCACGTCGGCGGGTACGATGATCTGTCCGCGCTCGATCGCGCGGGCGGTTTGATGCCGCTGCTCGAAGCTGCTGCCTGAAGCCGCCTGAGTTTGCGCGCCAGCCGGCGCGTGAGCCGGGTGGAACGAAACCAAGCCGGCGCATCGGCGTCCCGCCAAGGGCGGTGATGCGCCGCAACGATCTGGCGGCCCGTGGCTGAATGGGCCGCCGCCATGTGTATAAATCAGGGAATCATCCAATCATGTCCGACGAGAATAACCAGCCGTTCTTCAATATCCAGCGCATCTACCTGAAGGACATGTCGCTCGAGCAGCCGAATTCGCCGGCTATCTTCCTCGAGCAGGAAATGCCGTCGGTCGAAGTCGAAGTCGACGTGAAGGCCGAGCGCCTCGCCGACACCGTGTTCGAAATCCTCGTCACGGGCACCGTGACGGCCAAGGTGTCGGACAAGGTTGCGTTCCTGATCGAAGCCAAGCAAGCCGGCATTTTCGACATTCGCAACATCCCGGCTGAGCAGATCGATCCGCTGGTCGGCATTGCTTGCCCGACGATCCTGTTCCCGTACCTGCGCTCGAACATCGCCGACGCGATCACCCGCGCCGGTTTCCCGCCGATCCACCTCGCCGAAATCAACTTCCAGGCCCTGTACGAGCAACGTCTCGCGCAGATGGGCAGCCAGGACGGCGCGGGCGCGGCGCAAAACGGCGTCACGCATTAACGCGTCGCACGCAGAGCCGGCTATGAAGGTTGCTGTCCTCGGCGCCGGCGCATGGGGCACAGCCCTCGCCGGCCATCTGGCCGTACGGCACGACACGGTGTTGTGGGCACGGGAACCCGCGCTCGTGGCCGATCTCTCCGCTTCGCACGAAAACGCCCGCTATCTGGCGGGCGTTGCTTTGCCTGCGGCGCTTCGCTATGAAGCGGACTTGAGCGCGGCGCTCGACCACGCGCTTGCCGACGACGCCCTGTGCGTTGTGGCAACGCCCGTGGCCGGCCTGCGCGGTCTGTTTCGGGCGATGCACGACGCGGGCAAAGTGCCGGCGCATGTGGTATGGCTGTGCAAAGGTTTCGAAGCCGACTCGCAGCTGTTGCCGCATCAGGTGGTCGCCGCCGAACTGCCGGGGCACGGCAGCAACGGCGTGCTGTCCGGTCCGAGCTTCGCGCGCGAAGTGGGGTTGGGGCTGCCGGTGGCGTTGACCATCGCGAGTGCGTCGGCGGCTTGCCGCGAGCGCACGGTCGCCGCGTTCCATCATGGCGCCATGCGCATCTATACCGGCGACGACGTCGTCGGCGTGGAAGTCGGCGGCGCGGTGAAGAACGTGCTGGCGATCGCGACGGGCATTGCCGACGGCCTCGGCCTCGGTCTGAATGCGCGCGCTGCGCTGATCACGCGCGGCCTGGCTGAAATGTCGCGTCTCGGCGTGACCCTCGGCGGTCGCGCGGAAACGTTCACAGGTTTGACCGGGCTGGGCGATCTGATTCTGACCGCGACGGGCGATCTGTCGCGCAATCGCACAGTCGGCATGCAGCTCGCCGCCGGCCGCACGCTCGACGATATTCTCGGCGGCCTCGGTCACGTGGCCGAAGGTGTGCGTTGTGCACAAGCCGTCCTGGCGATCGCGCGCGCGCATGCGATCGAGATGCCGATCACGCAAGCGGTCTGTGCCGTGCTATTCGACGGCGTGGCCCCGCGTGACGCCGTCAGCGCCCTGCTGCGGCGCGATTCGAAAGCCGAATAAGTCCCGTCTTTCAGCCGTTTGGCGCTAAAACGCGCTGAACGGCTGCCCGCCATCGCTGTCCACGTTTTATCGACGCTTCGGACTAGCGGGGTTCCCATGCTCACTTTCAATCGTTGTGCGTTAGAGGCGCGCGTGGTCGACATCACGACGCTCGCCGTCGATGCAATCGTCAACGCCGCGAATACGTCGTTGTTGGGTGGGGGCGGCGTGGATGGCGCGATTCACCGCGCGGCCGGCAAGGAGTTGCTGCGCGAATGCGAGACGCTCGGCGGCTGTGCGACCGGCGACGCGAAAATCACCCGCGGCTATCAATTGCCGGCCAAACACGTGATTCACGCGGTCGGGCCGGTCTGGCAGGGCGGCGCGCGCGGCGAGGCGGATCTGCTCGCCTCGTGTTATCAGCGCTCGCTCGAAGTGGCGCATCAGGCGCATTGCAAGAGCATTGCGTTTCCCGCAATCAGTTGCGGGATCTACCATTTTCCCGCCAACGAAGCCGTGCAGATCGCGCTCGGCACTGTGCTGGAAACGCTGCCGCGCACACCGGGCATCGAGCGCGTGGTGTTCGCCTGTTTCGACGACGCGATGCTCGCGCGCTTCGAAACCGAGTTGGAGCGCCGTCAGACGCCGCCTTCGAAGCCGGTCTGACGCCACGCTTCGAACACCACGATTGCGACGGTGTTCGACAGATTCAGGCTGCGGTTGTCCGGCCGCATCGGCAGACGCACCCGCTGTTCGTTGGCGAATTGATCGAGCACCGCGTCGGGCAGGCCGCGCGTCTCGGCGCCGAACACGAACCAGTCGCCGGCTTGAAACGCGTGCTCGTGAAAGCGGCCCGAGCCGCGCGTCGTGAACGCGAACATGCGCGCCGGATCGGGCGCTTCGCTGGCGATGAACGCTGCCCAATCGGCGTGCACGTTCATCCGCGCATACTCGTGATAGTCGAGGCCGGCGCGGCGCAATTTGGCGTCGTCGAGTGGAAAGCCGAGCGGCTCGATCAGATGCAGCCGCGCGCCCGTGTTGGCGCACAGGCGGATGACGTTGCCGGTGTTCGGCGGAATTTCCGGTTCGACGAGAACGACATTGAACATGATGGGATCAGGTTGAGACTAGTTTTTTGGCGTGCGCAGCGCGACGAAGTTGGTGACGCGCCGCGCACCGGCGGCCTTCAGCGTGCGCGCCAACGCTTCGAGCGTCGCACCGGTCGTCATTACATCGTCGACGATGCCGACGTGCAGACCCTGCACCGGTTTCACGACCTGGAACGCGCGGCCTACATTGAGCCGGCGCGCATCGAGGTCGAGCCGCGATTGCGGCGCGGTGTGGACGGTCCGATGCAGCAGGGTTGTGTCGCTGCGCACATTTAGCGCGCGCGCCAGCGGTTTGGCGATTTGCCACGCCTGGTTGTAGCCGCGTTCGGCCAGCCGCTTGCTGGCGAGCGGCACGGGAGCGATCACGTCGGGCCATGCCGATGCATCTGCCAGCGAGTCTTCGGCAAGACGTGCGAGGCGTTGCGCAAATTCGCGCGCCAGCATGAGCCGTGCGCGAAATTTCAGGCCGAGCGCGAGGGCGTCGAGCGGCGCGCGGTAGTCGGCGAGCGCGAAGGTCGCGTCGAACGGCGGCGGCTCGCCGATGCAATCCGCGCAGCGATAGTGCGCGCGCCCCGCGCGCTGCGTTCCGGGCAACGGAACGGCGCATGCCGTGCAGCGCAACCTGCTTTCATTCCAGTACGCTTCGTCGCAACCGGCGCATAGCGTCTTGTGCGACAAATTGCCGCACAGTGCGCACAGGTTCGGCAGCGCGGCGTGCACGACGTGTGGCCATGCCGAATGCAAGCCGCGCACAAAACGCGTGCACTGGCTAACGGAAGACGAAGAAAATGATCGAAATGACATGATCGGACCGCCCGCGAAGGCCTTTCACGCTGAAGGGACGGAAGCGAGCGAGTATACTTCGGGCTCTTCGCCAGTACGACACCCATGTCCCCATCTCCCGCTCAATCTGGCCGTCCGGCCTATGATTCCCGGCGCCTCAGGCGGATTTTCGACCGCCGTGCAGCGACCTTCGACGAAGTCGCGTTCCTGCCGCGCGAAATCGCGCAACGCATGCGCGAGCGTCTCGACTACATCAAGGTCGCGCCGTCGAGCGTGCTCGACGCGGGCTGCGGCATGGGCGAAGACATTCCCGTGTTGCGCGAGCGCTTTCCCGAGGCGCCGGTGTTCGGCACCGATCTGTCGCATGGGATGCTCGTGCGTGCGCTGCGCCACGACGCCGGCGACACGAGCTGGCGGCGCTTTCTGCCTGCAACGCTCGGCAAGGCGCTCGGCGCGCGCGGTCCGCGGTTTGCGCAGGCCGACTTCTCCGCGCTGCCGTTCGCGGCCGGCGCCTTCGAATTCGTCTGGTCCAATCTCGCACTGCACTGGCACTCGCGGCCGGATCTCGTATTTCCCGAATGGCAGCGGGTATTGAAAGTGAACGGCCTGCTGATGTTCAGCACGCTCGGTCCCGATTCGCTGAAGGAATTGCGCGGCGCGTACGCCGAGGTCGAGGCGGCGCACGGCGTGAGTTCGCGCGCGCATGTCATTGACTTCGTCGACATGCATGATCTTGGCGACATGCTGGTCGAAAGCGGCTTCGAGATTCCCGTGATGGACCAGGAAGCGCTGACAATTACTTATAAGTCGCCCGAGTCGCTGCTCGCGGACGTGCGCCGTTGGGGCGCGTATCCGTTCGAGCGCGCGGCGTCGTCGAATCCGGCTGCGCGCCGGCTGCGCAAGGCTTTGCTGGCGGCGCTCGAAGCCCGCCGGCGCGCCGACGGCACGATCGCGCTGACCTTCGAGGTGATCTACGGGCACGCATGGAAAGCCGTGCCGCGCACCACGGCGGAAGGTCATGGGATCGTGCGGATCGAGGACATCGGGCGAGGTTCGTCGAAGAATCGTTGAAGCGGTAAAGAGGACATCTGTTATGTCTGAAATTAGCGCTTCAAAAGACGCCCGGAGGGTGCGTCAAAACGGCGCGGAGGCTTGTCGCGCCTGGCTTGTGAGCCGATAGAGGCTTGCTTGTGGATGCTATGGATCACGCCTATAATGCGTCAGTTTGTCGCCCGGAGTTCCCACATTTGGGGCGGCAGGCCCGAGGCGCGGGGCTGCAACACGAGGTGGCGCGGCGGTTATGGAAGGCCGCGGGCGGCGATTCGCGGGAGGCAGCGATGGATGCATCAGATCTGCTGGCGGATTCTGACCCAGTCCTCAAAGACTGGACGATGAAACGCAACTGTTCGATATCGCCACGGCAGTTCGTGTGTTTCTACGTGTCGCTTGCGTTGTTCTCGCTGGCAATTGCTTTCATGCTGGTTCTGGTCGGCGCCTGGCTGGTGTTGCCGTTCACCGGTATCGAATTGTTGGCGGTGGGCATCGCGTTTGCCATATATGCGCGCCATGCTGTCGATTACGAGCGCGTCCGGCTGTTTCAGAACCGGCTCGTCATCGAGCAGGTCAGCGCTGAGCAGCTCACGCAGTTCGAATTCAATCCGCGCTGGGTGCGGATCGAGGCGGGCGCAACGCCGCGTGACCAGATCAAACTGGTCTCGCGCGGCCAGACGATCATGATCGGGCAACATCTCGCGCAGTATCGGCGCGCGCAGTTCGCAGGCGAATTGCGTATGTGGCTCACGCGTTGTTAAACGCGTGAAGGCGCGCGGCGTTCACGGGGAGCGCGGGGCAACCTGCCAGCGGGGTCGAGGGTTTGAATGGAAATTTTGGGTAAGGAAGCTATGAAAACAATCAAGCGAGCCCTCATGGGCGTGCTGGCGATGAGCGGACTGCTTTTCGCCGGTGCCGCCCTGGCAGTGGGCGATGTTCCGGGCGGCCCCGCCGTCAACGAGATCAATCTCCAGCCGCCTGTGACGAAAATCGCTGAGGAGCTCTACAACCTTCACACGTTCATGCTGATTCTCTGCACGGTGATTTTCATCGGCGTGTTCGCTGTGATGTTCTATTCGATCTTTGCCCACCGCAAATCGAAGGGTCACAAGGCTTCTAACTTCCACGAAAGCACCACCGTCGAAATCATCTGGACGATCGTGCCGTTCGTTATCGTCGTGCTGATGGCGCTTCCCGCCACCAAGACCGTCGTCGCGATGAAGGACACCACCAATGCCGACGTCACCATCAAGGTCACGGGCTATCAGTGGAAATGGGGTTACGACTACGTGAAGGGTCCGGGCGAGGGCATCAGCTTCCTGTCCACGCTGGCCACGCCGCGTGCGGAAACCGACGGTCGCCAGCCGATTTCCACCACGTATCTGCAGGAAGTCGACAATCCGCTCGTCGTCCCGGTCGACAAGAAAATCCGCATCATCACCACCGCGAACGACGTGGTCCACTCCTGGTACGTGCCGGCTTTCGGCGTGAAGCAGGATGCGATTCCGGGCTTCGTGCGCGATACGTGGTTCAAGGCTGAAAAGGTCGGCACGTTCCGCGGCTTCTGCACCGAACTGTGCGGCAAGGAACACGCGTTCATGCCGGTGGTGGTCGAGGTGCTGTCCGCTGACGACTACGCGAAGTGGGTCGACACGCAGAAAAAGAAAATGGCCGCCGGCCAGGACGATCCGAACAAGACCTATACGCTCGCCGAGTTGATGGAGCACGGCGGCAAGGTGTACGCAGCCAACTGCGCGGTCTGCCACCAGCCGACCGGCAAGGGCGCAGGCGCCTTCCCGGCGATCGACGGCAGCAAGATCGCCAACGGCTCGCTCGCCGAGCACGTGAGCCTCGTGCTGAAGGGCAAGAACGCGATGCCTTCGTGGGCGCCGACCTTGAACGACGTCGAAATCGCCTCGGTCATCACGTTCGAACGTAACTCGTGGGGCAACCACACCGGCGACCTTCTCCAGCCGAAACAGGTTGCGGACGCCCGTAACGGCAAGCTGCCGGAAGGCGGCAACCATCTAGCCGAAGCAGGCGCAGCGGCAAGCGGCGCGGAAGCGGCGGCTTCGGGCGCAGCGGGCGCCTCGGGTGCCGAAGCGGCTGCGGCCGGTTCGGAGAGCGCGGCAACGTCGCAGGCAGCGCTTCCGGCAAACGTCTACTTCGAGACCGGCAAGAGCACGCTGCCGGCCGACGCGAAAGCGGCGGTCGACGCGGCCGCGGCCTACGCGAAGGCGCATCCGGATGCGAAGTTCGCGCTGTCGGGTTTCACCGACGCCACCGGTTCGGCCGACGCCAACGCGAAGCTCGCGAAGAGCCGCGCCGAAGCTGTGCGCGACGCGTTGAAAGCAGCCGGCATTGCCGAAGACCACATCAATTTGAAGAAGCCGGAAACGATCACGGGCGGCAGCGACGCGAAAGAAGCCCGGCGTGTTCAGATCAGCCCGGCTGCCTGACGTGTTCATGGTCAGCACCGCAGTATTCGCTTTAGGAGATTGTCATGTCTAGCATCGGACGCGATGTAGTCGCGGGCCACGAGCACGTGCACGGCGAGCATGCCCACGAAACGCCGCATGGCTGGCGCCGTTGGCTGTTCGCAACCAATCACAAGGACATCGGTACGCTGTACCTGATCTTCTCGTTCACCATGTTCCTCTCCGGGGGCGTGATGGCGCTGATGATCCGTGCCGAGCTGTTCGAGCCGGGTCTGCAGATCATGCGTCCCGAGTTCTTCAACCAGTTGACCACCATGCACGGCCTGATCATGGTGTTCGGCGCGATCATGCCGGCGTTCGTCGGCTTCGCGAACTGGATGGTGCCGCTGCAGATCGGCGCATCGGACATGGCCTTCGCACGGATGAACAACTTCAGCTTCTGGCTGCTGCCGGTTGCTGCCGTTCTTCTGGTCGGTTCGTTCTTCTCGCCTGGCGGCGCGACCGCCGCAGGCTGGACGCTGTACGCGCCGCTCTCCACGCAGATGGGCCCTGGCATGGACTTCGCGATTTTCGCGGTCCACTTGATGGGTGCGTCGTCGATCATGGGCGGGATCAACATCGTCGTGACGATCCTGAACATGCGCGCACCCGGCCTCACGCTGATGAAGATGCCGATGTTCGTCTGGACGTGGCTGATCACCGCGTACCTGCTGATCGCCGTGATGCCGGTTCTGGCAGGCGCGATCACCATGGTGCTGTTCGACCGCCACTTCGGCACGTCGTTCTTCAACGCGGCAGGCGGCGGCGACCCGGTCATGTACCAGCACATCTTCTGGTTCTTCGGTCACCCCGAGGTGTACATCATGATCTTGCCGGCGTTCGGGATCGTGTCGCAGGTTATCCCGGCGTTCTCGCGCAAGCCGCTGTTCGGCTATAGCTCGATGGTGTATGCAACCTCGTCGATCGCGATTCTGTCGTTCATGGTCTGGGCGCACCACATGTTCGCCACCGGCATGCCGGTGACCGGCCAGCTGTTCTTCATGTACGCGACGATGCTGATCGCGGTGCCGACCGGCGTGAAGGTGTTCAACTGGGTCGCGACGATGTGGCGCGGTTCGCTGTCGTTCGAAACGCCGATGCTGTTCGCTGTCGGCTTCCTGCTGGTCTTCACGTTCGGCGGTCTGTCGGGCCTGATGCTCGCGATGGCGCCGCTCGACATCCAGTATCACGGTACCTATTTCGTGGTGGCGCACTTCCATTACGTGCTGGTGGCGGGTTCGCTGTTCGCGCTGTTCGCCGGGTGGTACTACTGGGCGCCGAAGTGGACCGGCTGGATGTACAACGAAACGCGCGGCAAGATCCACTTCTGGGCGTCGATGTTCTTCTTCAACCTTGCGTTCCTGCCGATGCACTTCGTCGGTCTCGCAGGCATGCCGCGTCGTTACGCCGACTATCCGGCGCAGTTCACCGACTGGAACCAGGTCATCTCGATCGGCGCATTCGGCTTCGGTTTGGCACAGGTCTACTTCCTGTTCGCAGTCGCACTGCCGGCATACCGCGGCGGCGGCGAGCTTGAAAAGGCCGGCGACAAGCCGTGGGATGGCGCAACGGGTCTCGAATGGACCGTGCCGAGCCCGGCTCCGTTCCATACGTTCGAAAACCCGCCGACCGTCGAGTAATCGGCGTTCAGCGAGAGTGACGGTTCCAGCGGCGGCGCGAGTAGGTGTCGCAGCCGCCGGAACCGGGCAGCCGCCTCGGCGGCCGCTGCAAAACGGTAGTCACGAAAGTATTCAGAAAGTCGAGCATGACGCCCAATCCACAGGAAAGACGTACGCCGGAACAGATTCGCGCGAGCAACAGGCGGATAGGTTGGGTGATGCTCGCCATCGCCGCGGTCTTTTTCGCGAGCGTCATCATCAAGCAGTGGTGGTTCGCCTGACGCGGCCGTTGCAGTCTGGTTTGCAGGTTTGTTGAGGATTGAGATGTCGACGCAACCGCCGGCTCAGGCCGTTCGCTCTTTTAACCGTTCAATGCTGATCAAGCTGTTCGTCGTCGCGCTGATGATGTTCGGGTTTGGTTTTGCACTGGTGCCGATGTACCGCGCGATCTGCCAGATCACCGGCATCAACAACCTCGTGCAGCGTGATGCCACGGCGCGCGAGGCGAAGAACACGCAGGTCGACATGAGCCGCACGATTTCGATCGAATTCGATGCGAACGCGCGCGGTCCGCTGGGTTTCAAGCCGGAGCAGCGCAGTCTCGACGTGCATCCGGGCGAAGTGACGACGGTGATGTACGAGGTCAGCAACGAACAGGCGCGCACGATTCAGGCGCAAGCCATTCCGAGCTACGCACCGAAGCAGGCCACCGAGTACTTCAAGAAGATCGAGTGTTTTTGCTTTACGCAGCAGACTTTGACGGCGAATCAGACGAAGCGGATGCCGGTGATGTTCGTGGTCGATCCGAAGTTGCCGAAGGATGTGAAGACGATCACGTTGTCGTATACGTTCTTCGAACTGAACACGCCGGCGCCGGCGGCTGCCGGTACCGCGGCACCCGCGGCCAACACGGCGGCAACCACCGCCAATCCCGCCTGATGGCGTTTGCCGCAGGCGAAGGGAGAGAAGACGTATGAGCGATAACGGGGGCGGCCCGCGCAAGAGCAGTTTCGGCCAGTCGATGAAAGCCGTGTTCTGGTCGTTTTTCGGCGTGCGCAAGCGGCGCGATCTGGAAGCGGACGCGGCGCTGAACCCGCTGCATGTGATTGCAGCAGCGCTGATCAGTGCGGCGATCCTGATTGTCGTGTTGATTCTGATCGTGCGCGCCGTAGTGGGTTGAGGCGGCAGTCGAACAAGTAGTACCGGGCGCTGCAAAGCCCACGAATTAGAGTGAAGCGGTGCGGTACCGACGCGCCGCCGAAGATACAGCCGGAGATTCCGGAACAACTGGACTGAAGTGGAGAATCAAGAATGAGCGGTCAAAACGAGAGCCCGTACTATTTCGTACCGCATCCGTCGCGGCATCCGATCAACGCCGCGGTCGGATTGCTGGTCATGCTCGGATCGCTTGCGGCCTGGATCAACGACCATACCCTGGCGCCGATCGGCGTCGTCGTCGGTCTGCTGTGGCTGCTCTTTACGTTGTGGCACTGGTTCGGCGACGCGATCGCGGAATCGGAAGGCGGCATGTACGGCAAGAAAGTCGACAAGTCGTACCGCTGGAGCATGAGCTGGTTCATCTTCTCCGAAGTGATGTTCTTCGGCGCGTTCTTCGGTGCACTGTTCTATGCCCGTGAGATCGCGATGCATCAACTCGGCAGCCTCGACTACAAGCTGATCTGGCCGGATTTCTCGGCAGTGTGGCCGAACAACGGTCCGGCAGCGCTGGTGTCGACCTTCAAGTCGATGCAGCCGTGGCCGGTGCCGACCATCAACACGGCGCTGCTGCTGTCGTCGGGCGCCACGCTGACGGTTTCGCACCATGCACTGCGCGAAGATCATCGCAAGAAGGCGATCGCCTGGCTGGCCGCCACGCTCGTACTCGGCGTCAGCTTCCTGTTCCTGCAAGGCTTCGAATATTTCCACGCGTACAACGAACTGAACCTGACGCTGTCGTCGGGTGTGTATGGTTCGACGTTCTTCCTGCTGACGGGCTTCCACGGTTTCCACGTGTTCCTCGGCGGCACGATGCTGGCAGTGGTGCTGGTGCGGATGATCCGCGGCCACTTCACGGCGGAGCATCACTTCGCGTTCGAAGGCGCGGCTTGGTACTGGCACTTTGTTGACGTCGTGTGGCTCGGGTTGTACGTCGTCGTGTACTGGCTGTAACGCAGTCTGGCCTGCCTCATACCGGTTTCCCGGAAGCGGTTGCCGGAAGCGGTTGCCGGAAGCGGTTGCCGGAAGCGGTTACCGGAATACGCAGGCCGTTCGCGCAAAACTCCCCAAGGGCGCCGCGCACGGGCAGTACGAAGAGACTTATGCAGCGCCGCCCTCGACCCTGTCAGGGCGGCGTTTTGCTTGATGAAGGGGATTTTTGCGTCGAGCTCAACGCCCGTAAGGAATACCGGTCGACTGAATCCAGCCCATCCAGTGTGCGAACAGGATGAACAGGAACAGCGAGATCGACAGGCCCACCCGTGTGGCGAGCGACCAGACCATCCGTTTGGTTTTGCCCTTGTCATGCATCATGAAGTACAGCGCCGACACCATGCTGGCGATGATCAGGACGAAGGCGATGGGAACGAGAATGTGCATGGAACCAACTGAGATCGGAAAGCGCAGAGGCAAGACAGTTATTATCGCACCGCGCGCCGGCGTCTGTCGTGTGTTCCAGGCGGTGCCGCAAGCGGTGGTGGAGTGTTTTCGGTGAAGATCCGCCTGATTCCCGCGCTGTTGATTCTGCTGGTGATCGCGGTGACGGTGCGGCTCGGTTTCTGGCAGCGCGACCGCGCGCATCAGAAGGAAGCGCTCGAAGCGCACATCGCACAGTTCGAAAATGCGCCCGCGCAGATGATCGGCGCCGCACCGATTGAACTGAAGGGTATCGAATTTCATCGCGTGAAAGCGCGTGGCAGCTTCGTCGCGGACAAGGTCGTCTACCTCGATAATCGCCCGTATAACGATCAGCCGGGTTTTTACGTCGTGATGCCTTTTAAACTGGCCGGCGGCGGGTATGTGCTGGTCAATCGCGGCTGGCTGCCGCGCAACATGAACAATCGCGAGACGATCGCGCCGTACACCACGCCGCAAGGCGAGATCGACATCGAAGGCATTGCGCGTGCCGATGCCTCGCGCGCATTCGAGTTGGGGCAGGGTGGTTCGGCCGCGCATCAACTGATCCGCCAGAATCTGGATACCGGCGCCTACGCGGCGGAAACCGGTCTGCCGCTGCAATCGTTCGTGATCCAGCAATTGAGCGACGACGGCGACAAACTGGTGCGAGATTGGCCGGCGCCGACAAGCGGCGTCGAGCGTAACTACGGCTACATGTTCCAGTGGTGGGGCATGGCGGTCGCGGCCTTGGGCTTCGGTCTCTACGCCGCGCGCCGCACCGCGAAGAAAGAGCACGCGCCGAGCGTGTAATGCAGCGCGCGCGGCTTCGTGGCCCAAGGGCCGGAACCGCGCAATCATTGAAAGAGGTCCTGTAGTGTCGACGCAATCTCCCCGTTCGCCGCAAGCCGGCAAATCCGCCGCACCCAAAGTGATGCCCGGCCAGCCGAACGGTCAGGGATCGTGGCGGCGTGGCCGCTGGACTCTGCTGCTGTTGGCGATCATCTGCGCCGCGCCGATCGTCGTGTCGTATTTCACGTACTACGTGATCAAGCCGGCCGGCGGCAGCACGAGCTACGGCACGCTGGTCGAACCGCAGCGGCCGATTCCCGAATCGCTCGTCGTGACAGGCGAAGACGGCAAGCCGGTCAAGCTCGCTTCATTGCGTGGCCGCTGGCTGCTGATCTCGGTCGACAGCAGCGCGTGCGACAAAGCCTGCGCCACCAAGCTGTACTTCATGCGGCAAATCCGCGCAGCTCAAGGCCCGGAACGCGAGCGCGTCGTCGAGGTGTGGCTGCGCACCGATGCAGGCAAGGTCGCCGACGTGATAAAAAAGGCCTACCCTGACACCACCATGCTGGTCGCCGACCCGGCGCAGGTGTCAGCCTGGCTGCCCACCGACAACGGCACCAGGCTCACCGACCACCTCTACATGGTCGATCCGAACGGCAACCTGATGATGCGTTTCCCGAAAGATCCGAATCCCAGCAAGATCAAGGGCGACGTGACGAAGCTGCTCAAATGGTCGAGCATCGGCTGATGCCGCAACCAGGGTAAGAACGATGTTTGTACTGCAACTGGCCCTGATCGGCTTGTGTATTGCGTTGTTGCCGCTGTCCTACGTATGGGTCAAGGCCGACGACAACCAATTCCGCAAGCTGGTCTGGCTCACCACTTTCCTGACGCTGGACCTGGTGATGTTCGGCGGCTTCACGCGCCTCACCGATTCCGGCCTCGGCTGCCCGGACTGGCCGGGCTGCTATGGCACCTCGTCGCCGTTCATCGCGCACGCCGCGATTACCGCCGCGCATCAGGCGATGCCCACCGGGCCGGTCAGCATGACCAAAGCCTGGATCGAGATGATCCACCGTTACTTCGCGATGGCGATCGGCGTGCTGATCATCGCGCAGACCGTCATTGCGTGGACGGCTCGCATCAAGCGCCGTCCGTTGCATGTGTCGCCGTGGTGGCCGACCTCGCTGTTGCTGCTGATCCTCGTGCAGGGCGCGTTCGGCGCGTGGACGGTGACCATGAAGCTGCAACCGGTCATCGTGACGACGCACCTGCTGCTCGGTCTCGCGCTGCTCGGCACACTCGGCTGGCTGGCCGCCCGGCAGACACCGCTGCCCGCTTACGAGCCTGAAGCCGCGCGCTGGCGTGCGGCAGCGATTGGCGGGCTGATTCTGCTGGTCGCGCAGATTGCGCTGGGCGGCTGGGTCAGCACGAACTACGCGGTCCTCGCCTGCACGGATTTCCCGACCTGCAACGGCCAATGGGTCCCGCCGATGGACTTCGCGCACGGCTTCCACCTGTGGCGCGCGCTCGGCATGACCGGCGACGGCGACATGATCACGCAGGACGCGCTGGTGGCGATCCACTGGACCCATCGCACGTTCGCGCTTGTGGTGGTCGCCTATCTGGTCTGGTTCGCGCTGAAGCTGCGCCGTTTCGAGTCGCTGCGGCGGCCGGCGAACGGCGTGCTGCTGGTGGTGTTGGTCCAGTTCGTCACCGGGCTGTCGAACATCGTCCTGCAATGGCCGTTGCCCGTTGCTGTCGCCCATAACGGTGGGGCCGCGATCCTGCTGCTTCTGCTCGTTATGTTAAACTTTCGGATCGCTTATAGCCGTCCCGGCCGCGCCGTGTTGCCTGCGCGCGATGCCGCGCCAGCGTGACCCCACATGGACAGCACAACACTCTCCCAAACGCCCGGCAGCCGGGTCTCCCAGTACATCGCCCTGACCAAGCCGCGCGTCACGCAGCTTGCGGTGTTCTGCGCCGTGATCGGCATGTTTCTTTCGACCCCCGGCATGGTGCCGTGGACCGTGCTGATCGGCGGCACCGTCGGCATCTGGCTGCTGGCCGGTGCGGCGTTCGCCATCAATTGCCTCGTCGAACAGAAAATCGACGCGAAGATGCGCCGTACCTCGTGGCGTCCATCCGCGCGCGGCGAGATCACGACCGCGCAGATCCTGCTGTTTTCGGCTGTGCTCGGCGGACTTGGCATGTGGACGCTCTACACGTTCGCCAATCCGCTCACCATGTGGCTGACGCTCGCCACTTTCGTCGGCTATGCGGTCATCTACACGCTATTGCTCAAGCCGGCCACGCCGCAGAACATCGTGATCGGCGGCGCGTCAGGCGCGATGCCGCCGGCGCTCGGCTGGGCCGCGGTCACCGGTCACGTGCCGGGCGACGCGTGGATTCTCGTGCTGATCATCTTCGTGTGGACGCCGCCGCATTTCTGGGCGCTCGCGCTGTATCGCCGCAAAGACTACGAAAACGCCGGCCTGCCGATGCTGCCGAACACGCACGGCGAGAAGTACACGCGGCTGCACATTCTGCTGTACACCGTGATCCTGTTCGCGGTCACGATGATGCCGTTCATCTCCGGCATGAGCGGCGTGGTGTATCTCGTGTCGGCGGTGCTGCTGGGCGCCGTGTTCCTTGCCTACGCGTGGAATATCTATCGGGAATATTCCGACGACCTGGCGCGCAAAACCTTCCGTTACTCGATCGTGTATCTGTCGCTGCTGTTCGCCGCGCTGTTGATCGACCACTATGCGCGCGTCGTGATCGGCGCGTAACACCATGCTCAAAGACCGCTTCGCGCGTACCGCGCGTGCTGCCGTGATTGCCTGTGCGCTCGGCGGCGCGCTGCTGGTGGCCGGCTGCGGCAAACAGCAGCTGGCGTTCCAGAATGTCGATATCACCGGCAACACGCAATTCGCCGGCAACTTCTCGCTGCCCGACACGGCCGGCAAAATCCGCACGATGGCGGATTACAAGGGCAAAGTCGTGGTGCTGTTCTTTGGCTACACGCATTGCCCGGACGTTTGTCCGACCACGATGGCCGAACTCTCGCAAGCGCTCCAGCAACTCGGCCCCGAGGACGCGAAACGCGTGCAGGTGCTGTTCGTCACCGTCGATCCGGAGCGCGACACGCCGGCTTTGCTGGCGCAGTACGTGCCGGCGTTCAATCCGACGTTCGTCGGTTTGCGTCCGGCCGACCAGGCGCAACTCACCAAGGTCACGAAGGATTTCCGCGTGTATTACGCGAAGGTACCGGGCAAGACCGCCGACAGCTACACGATGGATCACACCGCGGCGAGCTATGTGTTCGACCCGGACGGCAAGCTGCGGCTATTCGCGCGCGACGGCCAGGGCGCGACGCCTTGGGTGCACGATATCAAGCTGCTGCTGGATTGATACTTTGACGCACGGCTGATGCACCCGGGCGCGCGCATCGGCCGCGCGCCCGTTTTCAAATTCTTCCGCAGTAACCCTCAAGCCGGAATCGGCAAATTCACCTCCGGCGCCAGCCGCGTCGCCTTGAACTCCGTCACCTCGTAGCGTGCGAGGTTCTGCTCGGCGAACGGATCACTGGCGAGAATCTCATCTAGCTTATCGCGCTCGATGCGCACCGCCAGAATGATGCCGCCGTCGCGCGGCACCTTCGGGCCGGCGGCCACGAACACGCCTGCTTCGAACTGTTTGGTCAGAAACGCGCGGTGTGCTTCCAGCGCGTCGTCGATGCGCTCGAGCGGTGCGGTGTAGATGAGATTGATGACGTACATGAGCGGCCTCGTGAGCGATTGATCCGGCCGCCTGTGCTCGCGGCCAATGGCCTTCAATTATCGACCAGCGGACGATTTGTTGCGCGGGCTCAACGCGTGTGCACGGCGGTGCAGCGCGTCACCGACATCATGGGCGAGATCGCCGCGGCGTCGGAAGAGCAGAGCAGCGGCATTTCGCAGGTCGGCCGCGCAGTCACGCAGATGGATGAAGTGACGCAGCAGAATGCGGCGCTGGTCGAGCAGGCGGCGGCTGCGGCGGCTTCGTTGCAGGATCAGGCGGGGCGTCTGCGTGACACGGTGAGCGAGTTCCGCGTGAACGGCGCCGTTGCGTGACGCAGCGATCGGCGGCAGTCGCAGCGCAGCGAATGCCGCCCGCGCCGATGCAGTGCATAACCATATGCGATTGTGATATTTCCCATCTCGCCAGACGTATGAGACCATTTGCGGTCCAGTTGGCGGCGCGTCCACAAGGCGCTCGCCGCCGGCTTCCACCCGAATCTGACATCGATCAGAAGAAAGCGAGAATCATATGCAGCGCAGAAACATCCTCAAAGCCCTCTCCGCAGTGGTCGCCGGCGCGGCGATCGTCACCAGCTTCGGCGCGCACGCCGACGACAAGGCCGTCAAGGTCGGGACCATCGGCGGCCCGGATGCGCAAATCTGGGAAGTCGTCACCAAGGTCGCGAAGCGCGAAGGCCTGAACGTGAAGGTCGTCGAGTTCAACGACTACGTGCAACCGAACGCCGCACTCGACGCGGGCGATCTCGACGCCAACAGCTTCCAGCATCAGCCGTACCTCGACAGCCAGATCAAGCAGCGCGGCTACAAGATCGTCAACGCCGGCCTCACGTATATCTCGCCGCTCGGCATCTATTCGAAGAAGCTGAAGTCGCTGAAGGACCTGCCGCAGGGCGCGAAGGTCGCGGTGCCGAACGATCCGTCGAACGAGAATCGCGCGCTGCTGCTGTTGCAGGCGCAAGGCGTGCTCAAGCTGAAGGCCGGCGCGGGCACCAACGGCAATAACGCAACGGCGCTGGATGTCGAGGACAATCCGAAGAAGATCAAGCTGGTCGAACTCGACGCCGCGCAACTGCCGCGCTCGCTGTCGGACGTCGACGCCGCGGCGATCAACACGAATTTCGCTTTGGCCGCTGGTCTGCAGCCGACCAAAGACGCGATCGCGCTCGAAGACATCCGCAGCCCGTACGCGAACCTGATCGCCGTGCGCGCGCAGGACAAGGACAAGCCGTGGGTCAGGAAGCTGGTCGCGGCCTACCAGTCGGAAGACGTCCGTCAGTTCATCAAGACGCAGTTCAAGGGTTCGGTGGTGCCGTCGTTCTAAGCAACTGCGCGCAACCGGTACCGCAAAGTAAAAACGCCACGGGAAACTGTGGCGTTTTTTTCGTCCGAACCGTCGTGCGTCCGTGCGGTTGCGCCCCGGCGAGCCCGAGGCTACAACGCCAACTCCCATCGCTCGATCGTCAGATCCTTGCCGAAACGCCGCTCCGCGCTCGTGCCTGCCAGCTGAAAACCGGCGCGCTCGCATAGCCGCCGCGGTTCCTTGAGCGTACTCGCGGTGGTCAGCGTGAGCTTGGTGTAACCCGCGCGCCTCGCGAACCGCACGCATTCGCTCATCAGCTGCGTGCCGACGCCCAGACGCTGCACGTCCGGCTCGACCCACAGGAGCCGCACGGCCGCTACCGTCGTCGACACGCCGACGATGCACACCGAGCCGATCACCATGCCGTCCTGGTCGGCGATCCAGCACATCTCGCGCAGCGGATCCTGACGTTGCGAATAATCTGCGACGACGCGCGCAAGCAAGCCTTCGAACGATTGGTCCCAGCCGTATTCCGCGGCGAACCACTGCGCCTGACGATGCACGAGCCAGCCGCACTCGCCCGCGCGCGGCTGGCGCAGGATCACGAGTTCGTGTTTTGGCCCGCCGTCGAGCAGCCGCTCGATCAGCTTCATCGCCGCGATCAGCTGCTCCTGGGAGAGCGCGCTGAGGCCGTTCAGCACCGCCGAGACCTCCTCGATGGCCGCCGTATCGAGCGGTGCATACGCGGCGTGACCGCCCTCGGTGAGGGCGATCAGCGACTGGCGCGCGTCCGTGTCGGACGGTCGTCGCGTAATCAGGTTGCGTCGTTCGAAGCTGGTCAGAAGGCGGCTCAGATAACCGCTGTCGAGTCCGAGATTGCGCCCCAGCACCGAGGCGGTCTGGGCACGTCCGCGGGATAGCTCGTGCAGTACGCGCACTTCCGTCAGCGAGAAGGCGCTCTTTTGCAAATGCTCGTGCAGCGCACCAATGTGCTGCGTGTAGAAGCGATTGAAATGGCGGACGGCCTGAGCACGCCGCAGCGCCTCGGAATCTGTCAAATGCGGCTCCCCGGGAATTTTTACTGGCTTGGTACACAGCACTATATTGGAACGCTTGCCATTAAAAAAGTCGCTCCGGCAAGGGGGGGCGCGTCAAACTGGTATCAGAAAGGTATCGATTCCCAGGGATTTCTGGCATTTGGGACAAGAACCAGTGCGAACCGCTCCGACGCTTTCCGCTATTGCGAATACGGGTAAATCCTGATCCCCGAAACCCGCGTTCCAAAGCCCCTTAACCGCCTTCTAACGCCGTACCGACAAGGCTTTCCGCGGATACGAACCAGCATGGGACCAATCGATTGACTGGTATTATGTTGGTTATATAATGGGCTCTCATTTTCGTAGGCCGCACTCTTCAAGACGACCGCCGGAGCCCCATGGAAACTCGCTGGTCCGCACTGATGCCTGACGCCCGCAACGTCACGCCGTTTTATTTGCAGCTCGCGCGCAATCTGGCGACGGCGATCCACTGCGGCGTGTGGTCGGCGGGTGAAGCACTGCCTTCGGAGCGCACGCTGTCGGATGCGATCGGCGTGTCGCGCATCACCGCGCGCAAGGCGATCGAACTGCTGGTCGAACAAGGGCTGATCCGGCGTGCACGCGGCGCGGGCAGCTTCATCACGCCGCGCGTCGAAGACCCGCTGTCGCGGCTCACCGGCTTCACGAAGAAAATGCAGCAACGCGGTTTCCGGCCGGATTCGGTGTGGCTCGAGCGCGATATCCGCGCCGCCAACCGTGACGAGCTGGTGCACCTCGGCCTGTCGCCCGGCACGGCGGTGGCGAGTCTGCGGCGTCTGCGGCGTGCGGACGGCATCGTGATGGCGGTCGAACATTCCGCGTTGCCGGTGGCCGTCGTGCCCGACCCGCTGGCGATCGGCGTGTCGCTTTACAGCTATCTCGAACAACGCGGTGCCGCCGTCGTGCGCGCGTTGCAGCACTTTCGCGCGGTCAACGCATCGAGCGAGATCGCCGCGCTGATGGACATCGAACCGCGTTCGGCGTTGCTGGTCATTACCCGTATCGGCTATAGCGCCGAACAGCGAGCGATCGAACTGACCGACACCTATTGCCGCGACGATTACTACGATTTTGTCGCTGAATTGCGCACATGATTTGCGCACCTGAATTGCGCACCTGAGCGGTCCGCGCGGCCAGCCGCTATGTGCGGCGCCAGACAGCGCGATTCAGTCGCAACCTGCATTACGCCTCACCAGAGAGACTCATGCTGACCGGAAACATACTCACCACCGATGGGTGGATTCACGGCACGCTCGAATACGAAAACGGCCGCATCACGGCGCTGACCGGCGACCGCGTCGATCCGTCGACGAACGACGCGCCGTACATCCTGCCTGGCTTCATCGATCTGCACGTGCACGGCGGCGGCGGCGCCGACGTGATGGAAGACGGCGATGCAATCGAAACCATTACCCGCACGCACGCGCGCTACGGCACGACCAGCCTGCTCGCCACCACCATGACCGCGCCGCGCGACGAGTTGATGCGCGTGGTCGCGGGCCTCGGCGACGTGGCGCGGGTCCGCACGCCGGGCGGTTCGCGCGTGCTCGGCGTGCATCTTGAAGGGCCTTACATCAATCCCGGCAAGCTTGGCGCGCAACCGGACGCTGCCGTTTCGGCGGTGATGGACGAAGTGCTGAAGTATCTGTCGATCGCGCCGATTCGCGTGGTCACGCTGGCGCCTGAAATCGCCGGCCACATGGAGATCATCTCCGAGATGGCGGCGCGCGGCGTGCGCGTGCAGCTCGGCCATTCGCTCGGCACGTACGACGACGCGGTCGCCGCACTGAAACACGGCGCCTGCGGCTTCACGCATCTGTTCAACGCGATGTCGCCGCTGCATCACCGTAATCCCGGCCTCGTCGGTGCGGCGCTCGCGCACGCCGAGTTCGCCGAAATCATTCCCGATTTGCTGCACGTCCATCCGGGGGCGATCCGCGCTGCGTTGCGCGCGATTCCGCGTCTGTACGTCGTCACGGACAGCACCTCGGCCACCGGCATGCCGGACGGCGAATACCGCCTCGGCAGCCAGCACGTGACGAAGTGTCTCGGCGGCGTGCGTCTTGCCGACGGCACACTCGCCGGCAGCACCCTGACGATGGATCAGGCGCTGCGCAATCTTGTGTCGATCGGCTTGCCGATCGCCGATGTGTCGAACCGTTTGTCGCGCTATGCCGCCGACTACCTCGGCGTCGAAGACCGTGGCCGCATCGTGCGCGGCGCGTGGGCCGATGTGGTCGTATTCGACCGCGAACTGGCGTTGAGCGCGACTTACGTCGAAGGAGAATCGATTGTCGAATATGCTTAACGAAGCGCTGGCGTCCGCCGAAACGGTCGCCGCGCAACTCACGGATACTTCGCGCGTCGAGGCATTGGCGGCCGCGCTCGCGGATGAGCCGCGCCATGTCGCGCTGACGATCGCGCGCGGCAGTTCGGACCATGCGGCGAGTTACTTCGCAAGCCTGACGATGAGCCGTATCGGCGTGCCGGTCGCTTCGCTGCCGATGTCGGTCGCGACACTCCAGCAAGCGCCGCTGCAGGTGCGCGGTCAGCTCGCGCTGGCGTTTTCCCAGTCAGGCAAGAGTCCCGATCTGGTCGGCACGATGGAAGCGCTGCGCAATGCCGGTGCGTTGACCGTGGCCGCGGTGAATGCGCCTAGCTCGCCGTTGGCCGATGCGTGCGAGTGGCATCTGCCGCTCGTCGCCGGTCCCGAGCTGAGCGTCGCGGCCACCAAGAGCTACATCGCGATGCTGTCGATTTCCGCGCAACTCGTCGCGCACTGGCAGCGCGACGAAGCGCTGCTCGGCGCGCTGCGCACCTTGCCCGATGCGTTGCACGCGGCCGGCAAGCTCGACTGGCCGAAAGCGATCGACGAATTGCGCGACATCGAACGCATGATCGTGATCGGCCGCGGCCTGGGTCTCGCGATCGCGCAGGAAGCCGCGCTGAAATTGAAGGAAACCTCCGGCATCCAGGCGGAAGCGTTTTCGAGCGCGGAAGTGCGGCATGGTCCGATGGAACTGATCGACCGCGACTATCCGCTGCTGGTCTTCGCACCGCGCGGACCGGAACAGGCCGGCTTGCTGCAACTCGCGCGCGACATGCGGGCGCGCGGCGCCCGCGTGCTGCTGGCCGCTCCGGACGACGTGCCCGAAGCAAGCTTGCCGCTTGCCGCCACCGCTCATGCGGCGCTCGACCCGATCGCCGCGATCCTGTCCTTTTATGTGATGGCCGCCGGCCTTGCCGCCGCGCGCGGGCGCAATCCCGATGCGCCGCGCCATCTCAACAAAGTCACCGAAACTCACTGATCGAGAAATCAGATGCGACGTGTCGAGGAGTCCCGCTTGATGAGCCATTCTGAAGGCCATATTGTTTTGCTCGCGCCGATGACCGGTCCGGTCGTGCTGCTGGCGAACGTACCCGACCCAGTGTTCTCGGGTGGGATGTTCGGCGACGGCATCGGCGTCGATCCGCTCGAGGGCCGGCTCGTCGCGCCATACGACGGCACCGTCACCCATCTCGCGCGTACCGGTCACGCCGTGACGCTGGCCACCGCCGAAGGCGCGGAGATTTTGCTGCATATCGGTATCGATACGGTCAAGCTGAACGGCAAGGGTTTTGCGCCGATGGTCGCGCAAGGCGCTCACGTGCGCGCCGGCGACGTGTTGATCGAATTCGATCAGGACCAGGTCGCGCTGAATGCGCCGAGTCTCGTGTCGGTGATCGCGATCGCCAATTCGGAGGCGTTCGAGATTGTCGAGCGTGTCGAAAGCGGCATGCTCAAAGCAGGCGAAACGCCGCTGCTGGTCCTGCGTGCTCGCGCCGGTGCGGCCGCGCAGGCATCGCGTGAGGCGACCCACGTCACCGAAGAAGCGCGTCAGCAGATCACGCTGCTCCACGCCGGCGGTTTGCACGCGCGGCCGGCCGCGCGTGCTCGTGAAGCGGCGCGCGGTTTCGATGCGCGCGTCGAAGTGCGCTATGAAGGACGCAAGGCGGCGATCGGGAGCGTGGTCGGTCTGCTCGGTCTGGGTGCGGGTGAGGGCGCGACCGTCGAGTTGCTCGGCGTCGGCCCGCAAGCGGCCGAGGCTGTCGAAGCAATCGCCCGCGAACTGACGCGTGAAGCGCAGGGCGAAGTCGAGGAGCAGCCCGCACGCCAAATCTCGCCGGCGCCGCAACCCGTCGCGCACGCTGTGGGCGAACCGCTCGCGCCGAATACGCTCGCGGGCGTGTGCGCGGCGCCGGGCGTCGCGGTCGGCAAGCTGGTGCGTTGGGACGACGCGGATATCGATCCGCCGGAACAAGCGAAGGGCACGTCGGCGGCGGAAAGCCGTCTGCTCGATAAGGCGATCGCCACCGTCGATGCCGAGCTGGGCACCACCGTGCGCGACGCGTCGCAACGCGGCGCGGTCGGCGAAGCGGGTATTTTCGCGGTGCATCGCGTGCTGCTCGAGGACCCCACCTTGCTCGATGCCGCACGCGATCTGATCAGCCTGGGCAAGAGCGCCGGCTTCGCATGGCGCGACACGATCCGCGCACAGATCGGCATCCTGACGAATATCGAAGACGCGTTGCTCGCCGAGCGTGCCGCCGACCTGCGCGACATCGAAAAGCGCGTCCTGCGTGCGCTGGGCTATACGAACGCCGCAGCGCGCACGTTGCCGGAAGAAGCCGTCCTGGCGGCCGAAGAATTCACGCCGTCGGATCTGTCCTCGCTGGATCGCTCGCGCGTCACCGCGCTGGTGATGGCGCGCGGCGGCGCGACTTCGCATGCGGCGATTCTCGCGCGTCAAGCGGGCATCCCCGCGCTGGTCGCAGTCGGCGATGCGTTGCACGCGATTCCCGAGGGTACGCAAGTGGTGGTGAACGCCACCAACGGCCGTCTGGAATTCGCGCCGACCGAACTCGACGTCGAACGTGCGCGTCTCGAGCGCAACCGCCTCGCCGGCGTGCGTGAAGCGAACCGCCGCACTTCGCAACAGGCTGCCGTCACTTCCGACGGCCGCGCGATCGAAGTCGCCGCCAACATCGCCACGCTCGACGACGCGAAAACCGCAGTCGACAACGGCGCCGATTCCGTCGGCCTGCTGCGTACCGAACTGCTGTTCATCCACCGCGCGCAGGCGCCGACCACCGACGAACATCGTCAGAGCTACCAGGCAATCGTCGACGCATTGAATGGCCGCACCGCGATCATCCGCACGCTCGACGTCGGCGCGGACAAGGAAGTCGATTACCTGACGCTGCCGCCCGAACCGAATCCGGCGCTCGGCCTGCGCGGCATCCGCCTCGCACAAGTGCGCCCGGACCTGCTCGACGACCAGTTGCGCGGTCTGCTGTCGGTCAAGCCGTTCGGCGCCGTGCGCATCCTGCTGCCGATGGTGACCGATGTCGGCGAGCTGATCCGCCTGCGCAAACGTATCGACGACTTCGCCCGCGAGTTGGGCCGTACCGAGCCGATCGAAGTCGGCGTGATGATCGAAGTGCCGTCGGCGGCCTTGCTCGCCGATCAACTCTCGCGACACGCGGACTTCCTGTCGATCGGCACCAACGATCTGACGCAATACACGCTCGCCATGGACCGCTGCCAGGCCGATCTCGCCGCGCAGGCCGACGGCTTGCATCCGGCGGTGCTGAGGCTGATCGCGGCAACCGTGCAGGGCGCCGGCAAGCATGGCAAATGGGTCGGCGTCTGCGGCGCACTGGCGGGCGATCCGCTTGCGATGCCGCTGCTGGTCGGCCTCGGCGTGACCGAACTTTCGGTGGATCCGGTGTCGGTGCCGGGCATCAAGGCGCGGGTGCGCAATCTCGATTATCAGCTGTGCCGTCAACGCGCGCAGGATGCGCTGGCGCTCGAGTCGGCACAGGCGGTAAGAGCAGTGAGCCGCGAAACCTGGCCTCTGGACTGAACCCCACACGGTCCGCAACCAGCTTCGCTCAATCATCACGTACAGCTACAAAACTCAACGACGAGACAAAGGATTGGAGGTATCGATGGATGGGAATCCGTTTCTGAAGGTGCAGCGCCTTGGACGCGCGCTGATGCTGCCGATCGCGGTGCTGCCGGTTGCCGGCCTGCTGCTGCGCCTCGGCCAGCCCGATGTGTTCAACATCAAGATGATCGCCGACGCCGGCGGCGCGATCTTCGACAACCTGCCGCTCCTGTTCGCGATCGGCGTGGCGGTCGGGTTCGCGAAGGACAACAACGGCGTGGCAGCGCTCGCGGGCGCGATCGGTTACCTGATCGAAATCGCGGTGATGAAGGACATCAACGACAAGCTCAACATGGGCGTGTTGTCCGGGATCGTGGCAGGTATCGTCGCGGGCTTGCTGTACAACAGGTACAAGGACATCAAGCTGCCGGACTACCTCGCGTTCTTCGGCGGGAAACGCTTCGTGCCGATTGTCACGGGCGTCGCATGTCTGGCGATAGGCATCGTGCTCGGCTATGTCTGGCAGCCTGTGCAGGCCGCCATCGACCTCGCCGGACACTGGCTGACGACCGCCGGCGCGATCGGTGCATTCGTGTTCGGCGTGCTGAACCGCTTGCTGCTCGTCACGGGTCTGCATCACATCCTGAATTCGCTGACGTGGTTCGTGTTCGGCACGTTCACGCCGGCGGGCGGCGCCGCTGTGACGGGCGACCTGCATCGCTTCTTCGCCGGTGACCCGACCGCGGGCACGTTCATGACGGGTTTCTTCCCGGTCATGATGTTCGGCCTGCCGGCCGCGTGTCTGGCGATGTTCCATGAAGCACCGAAGGATCGCCGCGCGGTGGTCGGCGGCCTGCTGTTCTCGATGGCCCTCACGTCGTTCCTGACGGGCGTGACCGAGCCGATCGAATTCAGCTTCATGTTCCTCGCGCCGGTGCTGTATGTGTTCCACGCGTTGCTGACCGGTCTGTCGCTCGCGATCTGCTCGGCGCTCGGGATTCACCTCGGCTTCACGTTCTCCGCGGGCGCGATCGACTACGTGCTGAACTACGGCCTGTCGACCAAGGGCTGGTGGGCGATTCCGCTCGGCCTCGCGTATGCGGTGGCGTACTACGGTCTGTTCCGCTTCTTCATCCGCAAATTCAACATGGCGACACCGGGCCGCGAACCCGCTGCCGCCGATGAACAGGTGGAGTCGTTCACCGCTGGTGGCTACGTCTCGCCGGCTGCCGGTGCGGCCGTGCCGCGCGCGCAGCGTTATATCGCTGCGCTGGGCGGCGCGTCGAATCTGTCGCTGGTGGATGCCTGCACGACGCGGCTGCGTCTGTCGGTGGTCGATTCGGACAAGGTCTCGGAAAGCGATCTGAAGACGCTCGGTGCGCGCGGTGTGCTCAAGCGCGGCTCGACCAATGTGCAGGTGATCATTGGGCCGGAAGCCGACATCATCGCCGACGAGATTCGCACCGTGATCGCGCAAGGTGGCGGTGAGCCCGTGAAGCCGGCTGCTGCTGCTGTTGCGCCTGCTGCACCGGCTGCACCGGCTGCCTCGGCTGCACCGGCTGCCTCGGCTGCCTCGGCGGCGCCCGCGGCGGCGGCAACGAGCGCTCGAGGCGGTCCGCTCGACCCCGATCCGCTGCGCTGGCTCGCCGTGTTCGGCGGCGCGGGCAACGTGGTGTCGCTGGACGCCGTGGCGGCGACGCGTCTGCGTGTCGTGGTGCGCGATCCGTCGGCGCTCGATCGTCAGCGTCTGGCTACGCTCGATACCGCATGGGTCTCGGCGGATACCTTCCACATCGTCGTTGGCGACGCCGCGCAACGCTACGCCGCACAACTGGCAACGCGTCTGCTAGTGGCTGGCGGGACGACACCTCTGCCGGTGTGATACAGGGGTGATGGAGCGCGCTGAGTCGCTTCATCGCCGGCAATGCGGCAATAAAAAGCGCGGCAATAAAAAAGCGGTACCTTGGAAGCAAGGTGCCGCTTTTGCGTTTACCGGCAGCGTCGACGGCAGCGTGTCCGTCACAGGATGCGTCAACGCGTCTTATGCTTGCCCGCTTCCAATGGCCGGCGCGATTCGAGCCACATCACGTTGATGACGCCGAACGCCAACGCCACGCCAATGCCGAGAATCCAGCTGAAATACCACATCGCAAACTCCTGTTAATCGTTTCCGGATCAATACATCGAATGGTGATTTTCTTCGAGCGCCGCGGCGGTCACCTTGCCGCGCAACACGCGATACACCCAGCTCGTATAGAGCAGGATGATCGGCAGGAAGATGATCACGGCGATCAGCATGATCTGCAGCGTCATCTGACTCGAGGTCGAATCCCACACCGTCAGGCTGCTGCGGCCGTCGAGCGAAGAGGGCATGATGAACGGGAACATCGAGAAGCCAGCCGTCAGAATCACGCCGATGATCATCAGCGAGGTCGACAGGAAGGCGCTCTTTTCGAAGCGCGAGCGCGCCAGCAGCAATGCCAGCACGCCGCCCACCACACCCGCTACCGGTGCGGTCATCATCCACGGATAGGTCGCGTAGTTGGTGAGCCACAAGCCCGGTGCGCCGAGCACGTTTTTCAGGAGCGGATTGGCGACGGTGTCGAGCGGCGCGGCGTTGACGATCTGGTAGCCGCCGATCATCGTCGCGATCAGTGCGCCGGCAATCAGAAACAGCACCACGCCGACCAGTGAGGCGATCCGCAGCGCCGTGGACGCGCGCTGTGCGACGATGCCGTCCGCCTTCATCTTCACGAAGGCCGCGCCGTGGGCGGCCAGCATCGACACGCTGACGAGCCCGCACAACACCGCAAATGGATTGAGCAGCGCGAAGAAGCTGCCGTGGTACGTGACGCGCAGATCGGTGTCGAACGAGAACGGCACGCCTTGCAGCAGGTTGCCGAACGCGACGCCGAACACCAGCGCCGGCACGAAGCCGCCGACGAACAGCGCCCAGTCCCATGCGTTGCGCCAGCGCGGGTCTTCGCGTTTGCTGCGGTAGTCGAAGCCGACCGGCCGGAAGAACAGCGAGAACAGCACCAGCAGCATCGCAAAGTAAAAGCCGGAGAACGATGCGGCGTACACCAGCGGCCACGCGGCGAACATCGCGCCGCCCGCCGTGATGAACCACACCTGATTGCCTTCCCACGTCGCGCCGACCGTGTTCACGACGATGCGCCGCTCGGCGTCGGTCTTGCCGATGAACGGCAGCAGAATCGCCGCGCCCATGTCGAAGCCGTCGGTGAGCGCGAAGCCGATCAGCAGTACGCCGATCAGCACCCACCAGATCAGTTTGAGGGTTGCGTAATCCATGATGATGATTTTTCCCTTAAGACGGCGTGGCGGCGATTCATGCGGCCGTGTTGGACGGCAGCGGCTGATTCAGCGGCTGTTGTTCGTGGTGATAGCGGCCCGTATACAACGACGAGGGCCCGAGCCGCGCGTACTTGAACATCAGCATGATTTCGATGATGAACAGCACCGTGTAGAACACCACGAAGCCGGCGATACTCAGATACAGGTCGGTCGGCGTCAGGCTCGACGCGGACAGCGCGGTCGGCAGAATGCCGGCGATGGTCCACGGTTGACGGCCCACCTCCGCGACGATCCAGCCGAATTCAGCCGCGAGCCACGGCAGCGGAATTGCCCACACGGCCCAGCGCAGGAACCAGCGGCGCTTATCCAGCAGCAGCGAGCGCTGCGCGCAGAACCAGAACGCCAGCACGAAGGTCGCGAGGAACAGAATGCCGAGGCCGACCATCAGGCGGAACGAGAAGAACACGGGCGCCACCGGCGGGATCGTCTTCCTGGCGGCCTCTACGATCTGATCAGGCGTTGCATCGGTGACGTTCGCGGTGAACTGCTTGAGCATCAGGCCGTAGCCGAGGTCCTTTTTGTGCGCGTCGAAGGCGGCTTTCGCTTCGTCGGTGGCGTCGCCTTGCTTCAGTTTTTGCAGCGCGGCGTAGGCCAGCATGCCGTTCTTGATGCGTACCTCGTTCTGCGCCATCAAATCTTTCAGGCCGAGCACCGGTTCGTCGATCGAACGCGTTGCGATGAGGCCGAGCGCGTACGGAATCCGGATGGCGTAGTCGGTGCGCTCTCCCTTCTGGTTCGGAATGCCGAAGATCGTGAACGGTGCGGGCGCGGGCGCCGTCTCCCACTCGGATTCGATCGCGGCCAGCTTCACTTGCTGAACTTCGCCGGTACGGTAGCCGGACTCGTCGCCGAGCACGATCACGCACAGCGTCGACGCCAGGCCGAAACCCGCGGCGATCGCGAACGAGCGCAACGCGAATTCGGTATCGCGGCGCTTGAGCAGATACCACGACGACACGCCGAGCACGAACATCGACGCCGTCACATAACCGGCCGATACGGTGTGCACGAACTTGACCTGCGCGACCGGATTGAAGAGCACGGAAAAGATGCTGTCGAGTTCCATGCGCATCGTCTGGTAGTTGAATTCTGCGCCGACCGGATTGTTCATCCAGCCGTTGGCCACCAGAATCCACAGCGCGGACAGGTTCGAACCGAGCGCGACGAGGAATGTGACGATCACGTGTTGCACTTTCGAGAGCCGCTTCCAGCCGAAGAAGAACAGCCCGACGAAGGTCGACTCGAGGAAGAATGCCATCAGGCCTTCCACTGCCAGCGGCACGCCAAAAATGTCGCCGACGTAATGTGAGTAGTACGACCAATTCGTGCCGAACTGAAATTCCAGCGTGAGGCCGGTCGTGACGCCCATCGCAAAGTTGATGCCGAACAGCTTGCCCCAGAACTGGGTCATGTCCTTGTAGATCTGCTTGCCGGTCATCACATAGACCGACTCCATGATGACGAGCAGCCAGGACAGGCCGAGCGTGAGCGGCACGAACAGAAAGTGATAAAGCGCCGTAATGGCGAACTGGAGGCGCGACAGTTCTACGACTTCGCTAACGGGCATGGGGATCACCTTGGGACGGATGCGAGACAGGCACAGACAGCAACGCCTGCGCGACTTGCTCAGGCGGCAGCGACATATGCTCCGCCTGCGGATGGTTGAAGAACGTGTATTTGAGCGCCATCAGCAGTGCGAGCTTGATGGCGAGGACGATGGCGATATCCCGCGCCAGCGTTGGACCGCGCACCCAGGCGGCGAGGCGCTTGCGCAAGCCTGGCCGGTGAGCGTTATTGCGATTGAGGGCTAGGGTCATGATCGGTCGAAGACGACTTCACGCCGGTGAGTCCGGCTGGAACCAGGCCGCATTGCGGTCCGGCGAGTGCATCCCGATTCTAGGAGCAGTGACCTTGTGCGCGTGAGTTCAGCGCTGCGGCATTGGGTCGCGAAGCTTGCCCCCTTTGGAGAGTATTGCAAGGTGACTTGAGATACGTCAAGGAATGCGCGCCGGCTGAGCGCGTTCCTGATTGAGTGCGACACTGGTGCGGAGATGCGCGAGCGCATCGGCGCCCGGCGCATCGGCGCCCGGATAGAAAAAAGCCCTGCCGTCTTGCGAGGGCAGGGCTCAGTGACCCAATAGCGCGCCGGGCAAGCCGGCGTTCTGGATCTCTTTAAGGGTTACGCATATTCCGCCAGCGCGCTGCGCATTTTCTTCATGGCGCTTGCCTCGATCTGGCGAATACGTTCGGCCGACACGCCAAATTCGTCGGCCAGTTCGTGCAGCGTCGAGCCACCCGAGCCGTCGTCTTCCACATGCAGCCAGCGTGCCTCGATGATGCGGCGGCTACGGGCGTCCAGCGATTCGAGCGCGCCGGCGATGCCGTCGCTTTGCAGCTTGTCGCGCTGACGCGAAGCCAGCATGGCGGTCGGCTCGCTATGCGAGTCGGCCAGATAGGCGATCGGCGCGTACGACTCTTCACCGTCTTCGACCTGACCTTCCAGTGCGATGTCGCCGCCGGAGAGCCGCGTTTCCATCTCGGCCACTTCTTCACGCTTCACGTTCAGCTCTTTGGCGAGACCTTCGATCTCATCCGGCGTGAATGCGCCCAAGCCCTGTTTGTGGCTGCGCAAGTTGAAGAACAGCTTGCGCTGCGCTTTGGTGGTGGCCACCTTCACCATGCGCCAGTTGCGCAGAATGTATTCGTGGATCTCGGCCTTGATCCAGTGCATCGCGTACGACACGAGGCGCACGTTCTGCTCCGGGTCGAAGCGCTTCACGGCCTTCATCAGGCCGATATTGCCTTCCTGGATCAGGTCGGCGTGCGGCAGGCCATAACCGAGATAGTTGCGCGCGATCGATACGACCAGCCGCAGGTGCGACAGGACGAGACGGCGCGCGGACTCGAGATTGTCCTGCTCGCGAAATTCGGTGGCGAACTGGCGTTCTTCCGCCGGCGTCAGCATCGGAATCCGATTTACGGCCTGGATGTAGGCGTCGATATTGCCCAGTTGACCGGGCAGCAGCGAGGAATGCGAGAGCGCCAGTGCACCTGCCGAAGCGGCCTTAGCCGACAACGGGCTCAGAGTATTCGGAAGGGTCATTGCATGGCTCACGTAGGAAACTCCTTTGGAATCAGACAAAAGCGTGGTCAGAGATCGACTCCAGCGTTGGATGTTAGCACTCTGATTTCCTGAGTGCTAACACTTAGAGGGTGTAGGGTCATCCAAGTTCCGTCTTTCGCTATTGAAGTTTAAGTTTCAATAGCCATCATACGCTCCTGTTGCCAGCGATGTGTAAGCCGTATGATTTACCTGACAAACCGCCTTCATACTTATAAGTGACCGATATTTTCTAAAAATGAAGTGACTAATTGCGAAAATTTCGATTTCTTCATATGGAGCGCCGGATCTGGTTTAAATTTAGAATAGGCAAAACCGTTAAAGATGATCAACGTTCGACCATAGTTCGGGTGTTCGATGAAGAACAAGAAGAATGCTTTGCGTGGTCTGGCTCTAAAAGGCGCTTCGGCGGCTGTGTTGCTTGGGGTATCGGGATTGGCCGCGGCCGATCAGTTCGGAGTGCAAGTTGCTGCGGGCGTGGCGGGTCACCACATCAAAAAATTCGATCTCGGTTTCGTCTGGGATCCGAATCTGACGTGGTGGCAAATCGGCGATTGGCATTTCTCGCTGATCGGCGAGGCGCACGTGGCCTGGTGGCATACGAACGAAGGGAACGTCCACGACGACATCGGCGAAATCGGCGTGACGCCGATCATCCGTTTCATCAAGGGTTCGGGGTCGATCCGCCCTTATATTGAAGCGGGTGCCGGCATCCGGTTGCTGTCGAGTCCCAGAATTTCTACGTCGCTCACCCTCGGGACGGCGTTCCAGTTCGCCGACATGGCGGGCGTCGGCGTGCAATTCGGCAGTCACCAGCAGTATCAGGCGGGCTACCGGTTCCAGCATATTTCCAACGGCGGTATCAAAGAGCCCAATCCTGGTATAAATTTCAGCCAGCTATATTTGCAATGTAACTTCTGACGACGGTGGCCACGTCCGGCTCATCGGTGCGAGGGGCTGAGCAATGGCGGCAAAATTGATCGAAGCGATTCGCGGGCTCGAGCGCGAGCGCTTTCGTGCGATGGTCGACGGCGACGGGCCGTCGCTCGATACGCTGCTCGCGGAAAACGTGAGCTATGTCCATACGAACGGCAAGCGTGAAACGAAGCGGCAGTTCATCGACGGCATTACAGCGGGACGCCGTCGCTATCGGCAGATCGAGGTGCAGTCGCAAGACGTGCTGCCGGTAGGGCGAGAGACCTGCGTCGTGACCGGGCGGGCGTTGATCGAGATGGAAGCGAACAACGGGGCGTTGCTGTTTCCGATCGCGTACACGGCGATTCATACACAGGAAGACGGGCAATGGCGCCTGATTGCCTGGCAGGCGACGCGTTGCGCGATCGAGTGAGCCTTGTGAGCCCGCCTCGTTTCGCCGACAGCACGATGCTGTCGCGGTAGCCGAGATTGCGGTCCATCCATTCGATCTGATCGGCGAACACGTTCGGCGTCGTCGTTTCTATGCTTGCGGGCAGGTTGACGATCATCTTGTGATCGCGCGTGGGCCGCCACGTCTGTGCAACCGCGTCGCACACTTCGCGCGCGAACGTGAGTTCGGCCATGTTGAAGGTTTCCGGCGAGTACTGGAACGTCCAGTGGGTGCCGGGCCGTGCGATCAGCCCGGCGCGCGACGGCACGAATACTTCGATCGTCACGTCGTCGGGAATACGCTGTTCGTCGATCAGCTTGCGCACGAAATCGAAGACGGTTTGCGAAGCCGACGGAAAGCCGACGTCGATTTCTTTGAAGCCGATCGCCACCAGCAGCGAGCGCCGCGGTAAAAACCGCGTCGTGGCCATGCAACGCCCGTCACACGGGCGTTTTCGCGACGTCCGCAATCAGTTCGACTTGCCGTGAAATCGCGCTCGGCACCGGAGCCTCGCCGCGCAGCACGGCGCTGATCCACGCGGCCGTGGTTGGCGCGTCGCGTGCTTCGGGCAAGTCGACCTCGGGCGCGCCGGGCGATGAACGCTCGTGCGGCACGCGCGTTTCGCAGATGCCGTCGTGCAGCCAGTCGACCTGCACCTGACGCCGCGTGTCGGCCACCGCTTCGCCTTCGGTGCCGCGCGCGAGCAGGGCGCCGCCTGCCGCGGCGTCCGGATGCGTGTTGAAGAGTTGCGTGAGACTGTCCCGATACGGCGGATGGGTGTAGTTCACGAGCCGCAGGCCGGCGGGGGTGAACGGCTGCAGGATTTTTACGAGCGTGTGCGTCGAATTGCGCACGCCCATGCGGCGGCGCAGCGCGAGGAGCCGCGCGAGCTTCGGTGCAAGCACGCCGATCGGTGCGAACGCGAGACGCCGCTGCGCGAGGCTGTCTTCGATATCGGCGTGGTTTTGCGCGTGGGGGATGTCCAGATGCGTGAAGATTTCCGCGCTTGTCACGCGGCCCGGATCTTCGGTGACGCCATGCAGCAGCACCGGCACGCCCTCGCGCGCCAGCAGCAACGCCAGCAACGGCACGAGATTCGGTTGCTTGCGCGCGCCGTTGTAGGTCGGGATCGAGACAGGCCGGAACGCGCCGTGTGGCAGATGAACCGGTTCGAACGACGCGTGCGCGCCGGCCAGCATCGCGGCGAGTTCGTCGGCTGTTTCGCCCTTCACGCGATAGGCGAGCAGCACCGCGCCGAGTTCGAGGTCGGACACGCGGCCGTCGAGCATGGCGTCGTAGAGCGCGCGGGTATCTTCGGCGCTCAGCGCGCGGGCGCCGTTCGGGCCGCGGCCGATTTCCTTGATGAAACGGGCGCAGGGAAAGGCGGAAGTGGCGGTGGCAGAGTCGGTCATCGGGCGCAGTGGGACGTGGTGGCGTGCCGCCGTAAGCGGTTGGCCAAGGTATTCAAAGGACGAGATTCAGTGTGAGTATCGCATCTATGGCGGTCCCGCGAGACGATGCGCCGGTGCCGCCGGCCGTGCGCGTCAATGCGCGCCGTACTTTCGTGCGCGTTAAACTCGGTGCTTTATCGCCGCGCTGGCGGCACAATTCAAAAGACGGAGAACGGGATGAGTTACGTATTTTCACCCGCACCGGTGGTCGCGGTGCCGGTCGCGGGGGCCAGCGAACAGTTCGCGGTACGCCGCATCTATTGTGTGGGCCGTAACTACGAGGCGCACGCGCGTGAGATGGGGCATGATCCCGACCGCGAACCGCCGTTCTTCTTCACCAAGCCGGCCGATGCCGTGCTGTACGTCGCACCTGGCGCAACCGGCGAATTCCCCTATCCGTCGCAATCGAATAACGTGCACTTCGAGATGGAACTGGTGGCGGCGATCGGCAAGGGCGGCAAGAACATTCCCGCTGAAAGCGCGCTCGACCACGTCTACGGCTATGCGCTGGGGCTCGACATGACGCGCCGCGATTTGCAGGCCGAGGCGAAGAAGCTGGGTCGTCCGTGGGATACCGCAAAGAGCTTCGATCACTCGGCGCCGATCGGTCCGATTCATCCGGTGACGACCGTCGGACATGTCGGCAAGGGCGCAATCTGGTTATCGGTGAACGGCGAGGAAAAGCAAAGCTCGGACGTGTCGCAACTGATCTGGTCGGTGGGCGAGACGGTCGCGTATCTGTCGACGCTGTTTGAACTGCAACCGGGCGATCTGATTTTTACCGGCACGCCGGAAGGCGTCGGCGCGGTCGTGCAGGGCGATCTGATGAAAGGCGGCGTGGACGGGCTCGGCGAGTTCAGCGTGCGGGTAGTCTGAAGACGGGCGGAGGAGACACACAACATGAAGCTCTACAGCTATTTCCGCAGCTCGGCGTCTTATCGCGTGCGTATCGCGCTGAACTTGAAGAACCTGCCGTACGACTACGTGCCGGTGCATCTCGTGCGCGACGGCGGCGAGCAGTTGAAGCCCGAGTATCGCAAGGTGAATGTGGATGGCATCGTGCCGACCTTCGTCGACGGTAACGAGGTGATACCGCAGTCGCTCGCGATCATCGAATATCTGGAAGAAACGCATCCCGAGCCGCCGTTGCTGCCGGCGGCGCCGGTCGATCGCGCGTATGTGCGCTCGGTGGCGTTGCAGGTCGCGTGCGAGATTCATCCGCTGAACAACCTGCGCGTGCTGAAGTACCTGAAGCACACGCTGTGTGTGGACGACGATGCGAAGGACGCGTGGTACCGGCATTGGGTCGAGGCGGGCTTTACGACACTCGAAGCGCATCTGGCGGGCGATTCGCGCACCGGCAAAATGTGTTTCGGCGATCAGCCGACGCTGGCCGACGCGTGTCTGATCCCGCAGGTTTTCAACGCGCAGCGTTTCAAGGTCGACACGGCGCGGTTCCCGACGATTCAACGCATCTACGATCACGCGATGCAACTCGATGCGTTCGCGCGTGCGGCGCCTGGTGTGCAGCCTGACGCGGAATGATTCCGCGGTTTGAATAAGAAGGGCGCTCCACTGAGCGCCCTTTTTGCTATTTCGCTGCGAGCGGCATGTGCGCTCAACCGCCCAGCAAGGCGTCCGAAAACTCTTCCGCGCTGAACGGCTGCAAATCCTCGACCGTTTCGCCGACGCCGATGAAGTACACCGGGATCGGACGTTGCCGTGCGATCGCCGCAAGAATGCCGCCCTTCGCCGTGCCGTCGAGCTTGGTCACGATCAGGCCGGTGAGGCCGAGCGCGTCGTCGAAAGCCTTCACCTGTGCGAGCGCGTTCTGACCGGTGTTCGCGTCGATCACCAGCAGCACTTCGTGCGGCGCGCCGTCTTGCGCCTTGCCGATCACGCGCTTCACCTTGCGCAGTTCTTCCATCAGATGCAGTTGGGTCGGCAGACGGCCGGCGGTGTCGGCCATCAGCACGTCGATCTTGCGCGCACGCGCTGCGCCGACCGCGTCGAAGATCACCGCGGCCGGATCGCCGCTTTCCTGCGACACCACCGTCACATTGTTGCGCTGGCCCCAGATCGCCAGCTGCTCGCGCGCGGCGGCGCGGAAGGTGTCGCCCGCGGCCAGCAGCACCGATTGATCGAAGCTTTGCAGATGCTTGGCGAGCTTGCCGATGCTGGTGGTTTTGCCTGCGCCGTTGACGCCGGCGATCATCATCACGAGCGGTTGCGCGCGGCCGAGCATCAGCGATTTTTCCAGCGGCTCGAGCAGGTCGATCAGCAGCGTGCGCAGCGCCGCTTTGACCTGTTGCGGGTCGGTGAGACGCTCGGTGCGCACTTTCTCACGCAGCGATTCGAGCAGGAATTCGGTGGCGTCGACGCCCGCATCGGACATCAGCAGCGCGGTTTCCAGTTCCTCGTACAAATCCTCGTCGATCTTCGTGCCGACGAAAATACCGGTCAGGCTCGAACTGGTTTTCGACAGGCCGGTTTTCAGGCGCGTGAGCCAGGAACGCTTCGCGCCCGCGTCCTGCAGCGGCGGCGGAACGATTTCGACGGTTTCCAGCTCGGCCTCAGCGGCCTGCGGCTCGTTTGCCGATGGAGCGGCCGGCGGCTGCACCTCGATGCGAACCGGGGCAGCCGGCGTCTCTATGGGTGCCTCGGGCGCCAGGGCTTCCGGAGGCGTCTGCGATTCGTCTGGCGCGTTATCGGACTCTTTCGAACCCTTGAATCGTTTGAAAAAGCTGAACATGATCTGGCGTGGTGAGAGCGCGCGCCGATGCGCGCAGCCGGCACGAAACCGGCAGGAGCGGCAGGCAGCGTTGCGATGCGGGATGCAAGGCGCTGGAAGCCGCACATTTTATCAGGCGCGCCGCTGCCCGTCGTATCGGCCGAACGGACAGGCTGGACGCGGCGCGCCCCTGTGGTAACGTTGGCGCTCCAGCCCGCTCGCATCGGCGTGACGGGCGCCTTTCCTACGTAATCGAAACTGCATGCCCCGTTCCGCATCTTCACGCGCCCACGGCGCTTCATCCAAAGGCGGCAAAGCGCGCGCCATCCGTATCATCGGCGGCGACTGGAAGCGCACGCCGCTACCCGTGCTCGATCTCGACGGCCTGCGGCCCACGCCCGACCGCGTGCGCGAAACGCTGTTCAACTGGCTTGGCCAACGTCTGGATGGCCAGCGCTGCCTCGATCTGTTCGCCGGCAGCGGCGCGCTGGGCTTCGAGGCGGCCTCGCGCGGCGCGGCACGGGTGTTGATGGTCGAGCGCAATGCGCGGGCCGCCAGCCAGCTGCGCGCGAACCAGGAGCGTCTGTCGGCGCGCATGATCGAAATCGCTGAGGCAGACGGTTTACGGCTCGCAGCAAGCCTCGCACCCGGATCGTTCGACGTGGTATTCCTCGATCCGCCGTTCGGCGACGATCTGCTCGACAAGGCGCTCGCGCTGGCCGTGCCGCTGTTGAGCGCGGGGGGCTTTCTGTATGTCGAAGCCGGCGCCGCGCTCGAGCTCGTCGAGAACGAGACGCTCGCCGGCTGGCAGATCGTGCGGCAAGGCAAAGCCGGAGCTGTCCACTTTCATTTGCTGCAGCGCGAAAATAAGGAATAATGCGCGTTCCAAAACAAGCGCCGGACGGTCTGCCGTCACGTGCGCGGTCGGTGCCAAATGCGTCACGTGGACGCTTTGACGTGCCCATTTGTCTGAAGAGAGGAGAAGTCTCATGGTAGTCGCCGTGTACCCGGGCACCTTCGACCCGCTGACGCGCGGTCACGAAGACCTCGTTCGACGCGCGTCGAGCATTTTCGACACGCTGGTGGTAGGCGTTGCCGACAGCCGCAACAAAAAGCCGTTCTTCACGCTCGAAGAGCGCCTCGACATTGCCCATGAAGTGCTTGGCCACTACCCGAACGTTCAGGTGATGAGCTTCAAGGGACTGCTAAAGGATTTCGTACGCAGCAACAACGCGCGGGTGATCGTGCGTGGCCTGCGTGCCGTCTCGGACTTCGAATATGAGTTCCAGATGGCCGGCATGAATCGTTATTTGCTGCCGGACGTCGAAACCATGTTCATGACGCCTTCCGATCAATACCAGTTCATCTCGGGCACGATCGTGCGCGAAATCGCGCAACTGGGCGGCGACGTCAGCAAATTCGTGTTCCCGTCGGTCGAAAAATGGCTGACGGAAAAGGTTGCTGCGCTGGATCAGAACAACGGTGCTTCGGCGGCGCAACCGTAACCGGCGTAAACTGCTGGTTTGACGGATCAAAGCCGGCTTCGGCCGGTGCGAAGTGAGAGAAGTATGGCCTTGATGATTACCGACGAGTGCATCAATTGCGACGTGTGCGAGCCCGAGTGCCCGAACGACGCGATTTCGATGGGCCCGGAAATCTATGTGATCGACCCGAAGAAATGCACCGAGTGTGTCGGCCATTTCGATGAGCCGCAGTGTATTCAGGTGTGTCCGGTGGAGTGCATTCCGCGCGATCCGGAGCATCTTGAGACGCCTGAGGGGTTGATGGCGAAGTACCACGCACTGCAGGCCGCCAAGGGTGCGTGATGAACGGCGAGGCGCTGGCCTCGCCGCGTTTTTTGCGCCGTCCTTCGCGCGTTCTGTTCGGGCGATGTGTTGTTACCCGACGTAAGCGCTGAAAATGTCGCGCAATGCGTTCAGCAGGATGTCGGATTCGGCGTCGGTGCCGACCGAGATCCGCAAATGCTGATCGATTCGCGCCGCCTTGAAGTGGCGCACGAAAATTTCCTTTTCCCTTAGCCGTGCCGTGAGTGTCGCCGCGTCGTACCCCTTGTGGCGCGCGAACAGCAGATTCGCCGCTGACGGCACCACCTCGAAGCCCAGCGCCGTCAGCCCCGCAGCCAGCCGCTCGCGGCTCGCAATCACTTTGGCGCAATTGGCGCGAAACCAGGCATCGTCCTCGTACGCGGCGGCAGCGGCCGCTTGCGCCAGCCGGTCGAGCGGATACGAATTGAAACTGTCCTTCACGCGGTTTAGCGCGTCGATCAACTCGGGATTGCCGAACGCGAAGCCGACACGCATTCCGGCTAGCGAACGCGACTTCGAGACCGTTTGAATCACCAGCAGATGCGCATAGCGGTCAATCAGCTTGATGGCCGATTCGGCACCGAAATCCACATAGGCCTCGTCGATCACCACGACCGAACCCGTATTGCGGGCAACGAGGCGCTCGATGTCGGCGAGCGGCAGAGGACGTCCGGTCGGCGCATTGGGATTCGGGAACAGTACGCCGCCGTTAGGCGCCGCGTAATCGTCGACATTGATCGCGAAGGTGTCGTCGAGCGCGACAGTCCGGTAGTCGACTTCGAAAAGCCGCGCGTAGGTTGGATAGAAACTGTACGTGATGTCCGGAAACAGCAGCGGCTCGTTGTGCTTCAACAACGCCTGAAAGGTGAGCGCCAGCACTTCGTCTGAACCGTTGCCCGCGAAGACCTGCTCCGGACGAATGCCGTGATACGCGGCGACGGTTTCGCGCAGCTTGCGCGCCGTCGGATCGGGATAGCGCTTGAGCGATTCGCCTGTAGCGCCCAGCTCCCGCTGGATCGCTTCGACCACGCGCGGCGACGGCGGATACGGATTCTCGTTGGTGTTCAGCTTAACCGGACGCGCGAGCGCGGGCTGTTCGCCCGGCACATACGGCGTCAGACGGTGAACGATGTCACTCCAATAGCGGCTCAAGCGAATCTCCTGTCGGTGGCAATACGGTAGCGGATGCGGATTGCAGATGGGCGGTGCGCTCAGGAATTGCGATGCAGCTGCATCATCGCGCGTTCGAGTTCGCCTTTGATGATCTGCGGCATCACGGCGAGCGCCCGTTCGATCGACGCGTCTATCGCATCCTCCTCTTCCCGTCGCGGCGGTTTCAGCACGTAACTGGCGACGTCCGGCTTGGCGCCGGCGCGCGCGCTTTCGGGAATCAGGTCGCGCGGATGGCCGATGCCGATCCGCAGCCGCCAATACTGTTGCGACGACAGATGCGCAGTGATGTCTTTCAGGCCATTGTGGCCACCGCTGCCGCCGCCGAGCTTTAGCTTGACGCTGCCTGGCGGCATATCGAGTTCGTCATGAGCGACCAGAATCTCGTCGGGGAGGATCTTGAAGAACTGCGCCACCGCCACGACCGACTGACCCGAGCGGTTCATATACGTCTGCGGTTCCAGCAGATGCACTTCTTCGCCATGAAGCCGCGCTTTCGCATAGAAACCGTGGAAGCGCCGCTCGTCGCGCAGCGTCGTGCCGGCTTCGCGCGCCAGTTGATCGACCAGCCAGAAGCCGGCGTTGTGGCGCGTCGCAGTGTATTCGGCGCCCGGATTGCCGAGCCCGACGATCAGCTTGATCATGTTTGCCTGGGTCCATCTGGCTCGGCGCCGAATGCAGCCGAGCTGAAAAAAACGAAAAAAAACCCGCCGGGGCGAACCTCGGCGGGTCACATCGACCGTTTCATTGAAACGGATCGAGAGGATTGCTCGCTCAGTGCAGCTTAAGCAGCCGGCGTTTCGCCTTCGCCCGCAGCAGCGGCGTCGCCTTCAGCGATTGCGCCAGCCGGGATCGTTGCAGCAGCGATCACCGGGTTTTCTGCTTCGACGTGAGCAACCAGTGCGACGCCTGCCGGCAGGACGATGTCCTTGGCGTGGATCGATTGGCCCGCTTCGATCTTCGCCAGGTCGACTTCGAGGAATTCCGGCAGTGCCGACGGCAGGCACTCGATTTCGATTTCGTTGAGGACGTGCGAGATCACCGCGCTCGACAGCTTCACTGCCGGGTTGGTTTCCTGGTTCATAAAGTGCAGCGGCACCTTGGTGTGCAGCTTCTTCTTCGCGTCGACGCGTTGGAAGTCCACGTGCAGCACGAGCTGACGGAACGGGTGGTATTGCACGTCGCGCAGCAGAACCTGTTGCGACTTGCCAGCGATTTCCAGATCGAGAATCGACGAATGGAAAACTTCTTTCTTCAGCGCGTGCCACAGCGCGTTGTGGTCCAGTTCGACCAATTGCGGTTCAGCACCAGCGCCATATACGATGCCCGGGGTCTTGCCCGAGTTACGCAGGCGGCGGCTCGCACCCGTACCTTGCAGGTCACGCTCGAAAGCGACTACTTTCATTTGAATCTCCAATGCACTGCCCGCGACCAGGCAGTAGAAACGGGGCCCGCAAGCCGCTATGGCTGAGGCCCCAGAACGGCGGCACAAACCTTCGTTCGTTCGTGCCGATTGTGCAAAAGCGCAGCGTGCAGATAGTGCACTACGCTGCGCCTTCGCAAATACTTAACTTTCCGCGAACAGCGACATCACCGAATCGCCGCGGCGAATCCGCGAGAACGTTTCGGCAAGCAGGCCGGCGCTGGTCAACGAACGGATCTTGGCGCACGAGCGGGCTTCTTCGCCGAGCGGGATCGTGTCCGTAACGACGAGTTCGTCCAGTGCCGAAGCTGCGATACGCTCGCCCGCACCGCCCGACAGAACCGGGTGGGTGGCGTAAGCGAACACCTGCTTCGCACCGCGTTCCTTCAAAACCTGAGCTGCCTTGCAGAGCGTGCCGGCGGTGTCGACCATGTCGTCCATGATCACGCAGGTACGGCCTTCTACTTCCCCGATGATGTTCATCACTTCGGCAACGTTCGCCTTCGGGCGGCGTTTGTCGATGATCGCCAGATCGCAATTCAGCTGCTTGGCCAATGCCCGGGCACGCACTACGCCGCCGACGTCCGGCGATACGACCAGCAGGTTCTCGTAGTTCTGCTTGCGCAGATCGCCGAGCAACACGGGCGTTGCGTAGATATTGTCGACCGGGATGTCGAAAAAGCCTTGAATCTGGTCGGCATGCAGATCCATCGTGATGATCCGCTCGACGCCGGCGATTTCCAGCATATTCGCCACGATCTTCGCCGAGATGGCGACGCGCGCCGAACGCGGGCGCCGATCTTGACGGGCATAGCCGAAGTAGGGGATGGCTGCGGTGATCCGGCCTGCGGATGCGCGCTTGAGCGCATCGACCATGATCATCAGTTCCATCAGATTGTCGTTCGCCGGCGCGCACGTGGATTGCAGGACGAAGACATCCTTGCCACGCACGTTTTCCTGAATCTCGACCTGGATTTCACCGTCCGAGAAACGGCTAACCATGGCTTTGCCGAGGGGAATACCGAGGATTTTGACGACTTCCTGTGCAAGCGCAGGATTTGCGTTGCCAGTAAAAACCATCAGGCCGTCATGGCTGCTCATCGTGCACCTACTTCAGGCTGGGGGCGAGGGGAAATGCGAGAATTTTTGGCAGGGGAGAAAGGATTCGAACCTTTGCATGCCGGAATCAAAATCCGGTGCCTTAACCAGCTTGGCGACTCCCCTACACTAACTTTGAGCTCCGCCGAACGTGGAGTTTCGTTCGACGATGCAAAACTTATGACGCGAAAGTAAAGAGTGGATGCTGATCGAGACCTGCGGCCACTGCGCTGTTCCATTCGCCAGGCAGTTTGGCTTGCGCCGCTTCTGCTTCAGCTTTACTACGGAACGCTGCAAAAACACTTGCACCTGATCCAGACATCCGCGCTGGTGCGATGTTTTCAAACCATCGCAGCACATGCGCTACTTCCGCGTACTTCCCTACGACAACCTGCTGCATGTCATTCCGGCCGAAACTTTCTGGCCAGTCAGTGTTGCAGCTAAGTTCTGCAGGAAAGTCCGTAATTCTGAGGGGTTTTGAATCTCTTGTCAACGCTTTTTCGGAAAAAATCGCTGCAGTCGGAACATGAACCCTCGGTGTCACCACTAGGAAATGGCGCGGCGGCAATTGTACAACGTCTAAAGCTTCTCCGACACCCTGTGCGAACGCATTTTTCCCAAAAATAAAAAATGGCACGTCGGCGCCGAGCTTCAACGCCAGTTCCTGCAGTTCCAGTCGCGGCAGATCGAGCTTCCATAGACGATTCAGCGCAAGCAGTGTAGTGGCCGCATCGGAGCTGCCGCCGCCGAGACCCGCGCCCATCGGCAGGCGCTTGTCGATCTCGATATCGACGCCCTCGGACGAACCCGTGTGGGCCTTCAGGAGCGTCGCTGCGCGCACGGTCAGATCGTGTTCCGGCGGGACGTCGGCGATTTCGGTGCTGCGTGTGATGAGACCGTCGTCGCGTCGCGTGAAATGCAGCGTGTCACCCCAGTCGAGCAACTGGAAGACGGTTTGCAGCGTGTGATAGCCGTCCGGCCGGCGGCCGGTGATGTGCAGGAAGAGGTTCAGCTTCGCTGGCGCGAGGCAATCGCGCAGCGAGTGGGTGGTTTCGATCATGAGTCTGGGCTACATGCGCCAACGCGGCGCCAAAGAAGAAGCGGCAAAGTTGCGCGAACGGGCGCGGCTACTGATCCAGCACGAGCTTGATGTCGAGCGGCGGTTCCGAGCGGCTCAGGTTGATGCGCTTCACGCCGGTGGCCGGCGCGTCGGCATACGCCAGGTAATCGATTGTCCAGCCGTCCTGCGTGATCTGTTTCAGGCGCGACGGCTGTTCGGGATCCTTCTCGGTCCGCGCGCGCGACGTCGGCGCTGGCGACGGCTGCAGCCAATAACGCAACCCCTCGACCGGCAGCGCAAAGCCGAGCGCGTTCTGCATCAGCGTCGAGACGTTGTCGGCGGTGAGCGGCTGGCGGTTCGGCAACTCGAGCGTGGCCGAAGCCGGCGACGAAGTCACGATCGCGAGCGTCTGGCCGAGCGGATTGCGTAATTGCAGGGTGACGGTGTCGCCGGTTTCCTGCCAGGCGAAGTTGCCGTACGCGTTGCGCTGCTGGCCGTTCTGATCGTTGTACTGGACCGCGAAGCGGCCTTGATAGGCGCGGCTCGTTTGCGTCGAGATGGACGTCGCGGCATTCGACGTGGACGGCCCTTGCGGCTTCACCGATGCACAACCAGCCAATGCGACGACCGCCGCCGCTGCAAGTCCGAGCGCCGCGCCACGCGGCGTCCGGGGAAAAGAAAACAAGCGGGAAAGACGCATCAAAGATCGTTTACCTGGAGACGTTGCAGCGTTTTAACAAGCGTGTCGTTGTCCGGTTCGAGCTTGCGCGCATCGCGGAAAGCGGCGCGAGCCTGATCCTGCGCTCCGGTTTTCCACAACACTTCGCCGAGGTGCGCGCCGATTTCGGCATTCGGCTGGATGTCGTAGGCCTTGCGCAGCAGCTTGATCGCGTCCGACGTATTGCCCATCCGGTACTTGACCCAACCGACGCTGTCCATGATGAACGCGTCGTTCGGCGCCAGCGACGAAGCCTTCTCGACCAGACTGTTCGCTTCCGCGAGGCGCTGATTGCGATCGGCCAGCGAATAGCCGAGTGCGTTATACGCCTGCGGATTGTCCGGCTGCGTCTGGATGAGCTTGCGAAGTTGCGCCTCCATGACATCGTAATGGCCGGTCTTTTCTGCGGCCATGGCGTAGTCGTAGGTCAGATCGGGGTCGTCCGGGAAATTCGCGGTGGCTTTTTGCAGGGCAGCTTCCGCCTCGGGGTAGCGTTTCGCATCGAACAGGAACGCCGAGTCGGTGCGCGCGATCAGCGCCTGGTCGCGCGGATCGCGCGACTGCAGGCCGGCCAGCAGGTTGCGGGCGTCTTCGGTCTTGCCCTGCTTGGCGAGCAATTGCGCGCGCGTGATCTGCGCCGGCATGTATTGCTGGCTCGACGGGGAAATCTTGTTCAGCCAGTCGCCCGCTGCCGCTTCGTTCTTCTGCTCGAGCGACAGTTGCGCAAGGTAGATGTACGCCTGGCCCGGATCGGCGCCCGGCGTTTTTTCCGCTTGCTGCGCGTACTGGGTGAGGTACGTCTGCGCGTTGGCGAAATTCTTTTGCTGGATCTTGATCAGCGCGAGCGCCATCAGCGGCGTGAGGTCCTTCGCGTTGTTCTTGTGCATGATCTCGAATTGCTTCTGCGCATCGTCCAGACGATCGCTCGCGAGATACATCTGCGCGAGCGCGAGACGCGCGTCATGCGATTTCGGATTCTGCTGCACATACTTTTCGAGCGACGCAATGCCTTCCTTGCGCTCCTCCGGGCCCATCTGCGAGAGCATCAGCGCGGCCGGCAGATAGTCGGGCTTGAGCGTCAGCGCCTGTTCGAGCGACTTGCGCGCGCCCGGCGCGTCGTCCGAAACGAGCTGCTGACGCGCAATGGCCAGTTGCGCTTCGGGCCGGTTCAGGTCGTTCTTCAGCAGGTCTTGCAGAACGTGCAAGCCGCCGATCCGGTTCGGACCGCGCGATAGCAGCAGTTGCAGCGCGAGAATCGCACTGCCGCGATTCTCGGCGGGCACCTTTGCCAGTTCGCTTGCGAGGATCGACGCGGCGTCGTCAGGTTTGCCGGACAGCACGAGCAGCGACGCGTCGAGTTGCGCGGCGCGTTCCGAGTTCGGCGCATACTGCTGCCACAATTGCGCGGCGGCTAACGCGTCCGACGGGCTCTGCGCGGCCAGCGCGATTTCGGTGGCGCGTTGCGCCATGCGCGGATCGTGCGTGTCGCGCGCGAGCGCGAGGTAGGTCTGGTAGGCGGGCGCCGGCTGGTCGCGTTGCAATGCGACTTCGGCGGCGAGCACCTGGAATACGATCTGGCTCGACAGCGCGACGTTCGGCAAAGACTTCTGGTCTTCCGCCGACGCAGGGCCGAGCGGGTCCGGCAAGGTGACGGAGGTGTCATCCGAATCCGGCGAGGGGTCCTGCGCGTGCGCGGGCACGGCAGCCAGCGCCCAGACGGCGAGCGCGGCCGCGCCGAGCATCCGGCGCGCGGAGACAGCGTGCGGCACGCGCGATGCGTTGGCCGGGCGCTTCGAAAACAGCTTCACGAAGGACAAGTTCATGGAAATCCGTTCAATGTTTCGGACGATTGTAACGCGCTCGCTACAATACGCGCACAACCACTCACGCAAGTTGCAGACCAGTTAGATATGCCAGAGTTGCCAGAAGTTGAGGTTACCCGACGGGGAATCGAACCGTATGTGTCCGGGCGCAAGGTTGAACGCGTCGACGTGCGTACGTCCGCGCTGCGCTGGCCGATTCCGGCGGACCTTGCGAAAACCTTGCGTGGCCATGTGGTGCGCAAGGTCGAGCGGCGCGGCAAGTACCTGCTGTTCGAAATCGACGCCGGCTGGTTCATCGTGCATCTGGGCATGACCGGCACGCTGCGGGTGCTGCGCCACGTGCCGCGCCCGCCGGACGCGGCGAAACATGACCACATCGACTGGATTTTCGACGAATTCATTCTGCGCTACCGCGATCCGCGGCGCTTCGGCGCGGTGCTGTGGCATCCGCGCGAAGCCGGCGACGTGCTCGAGCATCCGCTGCTCGCGGGCTTGGGCGTGGAGCCGTTTTCGCCGGCGTTCTCCGGCGCGCTGATGCATCGGCTGACGCGCGGGCGCAAAGTGTCGGTGAAGCAGGTGCTGCTGGCGGGGGAAATCGTGGTCGGCGTGGGCAATATTTACGCGTCCGAGAGTCTGTTTCGCGCCGGCATTCGACCCACCACCGCGGCGGGCCGCGTCTCGCTGGTTCGATACGATCTGCTGGCGGACGCGGTGCGCGTGACGCTCGCCGCGGCGATCGAGAAGGGCGGCAGCACGCTGCGCGATTTCGTCGGCAGTGACGGCGAGAGCGGTTACTTCCAGCTCGACTATTTCGTCTATGATCGCGCGGGGCTGCCATGCCGCGTGTGTGGAACGCCGATCAAACAGATTGTGCAGGGGCAGCGTTCCACGTATTTCTGTCCGACCTGCCAGCGCTAATTTTTCGATGCCCTCTCGCTTAACTCCGTCCGCCGCACCCGCCGCGTCAACTTTTCCGGCCTTGTCCGATTTTTCCGCACGGCTGATCGCCTGGCAGCGCCGGCATGGCCGTCACGACCTGCCGTGGCAGAACACGCGTGATCCGTATCGCATCTGGCTGTCGGAAATCATGCTGCAACAGACCCAGGTGTCGACGGTGATTCCGTACTACGCGAAGTTTCTGGCACGTTTTCCGGATGTCGCCGCGCTCGCCGCAGCGCCGATCGACGACGTGATGGCGCTATGGGCCGGCCTCGGCTACTACACGCGCGCTCGCAATCTGCATCGCTGCGCGCAGGCGGTGGTCGAGCAGCATGGCGGCGCGTTTCCGGCGTCGGTCGACGAACTGGCGGAGTTGCCCGGCATCGGCCGCTCGACCGCGGCGGCGATCGCGTCGTTCGCATTCGGCGCGCGCGCGACGATTCTCGACGGCAACGTGAAGCGGGTTCTGGCGCGCGTATTCGGCGTCGAAGGCTTTCCCGGCGAGAAGAAAGTCGAGAACGCGATGTGGACGCTGGCGGAATCGCTGCTGCCGTCGAATGCATCGGACGACGACGTCAGCGCCTACACGCAAGGTCTGATGGACCTTGGGGCGACGCTGTGCGTGCGCGGCAAGCCGGATTGCCTGCGCTGCCCGTTTGCGGTCGATTGCGTGGCGAACGTGACGGGACGCCAGCGCGAGTTGCCCACGGCGCGGCCCAGGAAAACGGTGCCGACGCGCCACACGTGGATGCTGGTGCTGCGCGACGGCAACGCCGTGATGCTGGAAAAACGCCCGCCGTCGGGCATCTGGGGCGGCTTGTGGAGTTTGCCCGAAGCCGCCGACGAAGCCGCACTCGCCGAGCGGGTGCGCGACTTCGGCGGCGATGCAGCGGTCTCGCCGCTCGCACCGCTCACGCACGTATTCACGCATTTCAGGCTGGATATCGAGCCGCGGCTGGCGGAACTGAACCGCGGTGTGGGCGCGCCGGCCGCGTTAGGCGATGCGGACACCGCGTGGGTCGCGCTAAGCGATCTCGATGCGTTCGGCGTGCCCGCCCCCGTGCGCAAACTGCTGGACGGCTTGCAAGGCTCACTGCTGTAAAGGCGGCGGTTCTTACAGCAGTTGATGTTGCTGCATGTAGTGATGAACCACGTCGATTCGCGCGCCGGCGTCCTGCAATTCCATCAGTTTCTGACGGGCGCGCAGCGCAATCGGCAACACCTCGGCGAGACGGTTCGACACCCATGACGGGTCGTCGAGCCTGAACGGTTCGACGAACGGCAAGCTTTCCGGATCGCGTTCGCAAATCGTCGCGATGATCCGTTCGAGCACCTCGGCGCACGCGCCGAATTTGGCCAGATGCTGATTGCCTTCGAGCGGCATGTCGTCGCCGAGCGGCTCGGCCATGCCGACCAGCAAGCCGCTGCTTTCCACGCGATGCGACAGGAGGCGGAAGCGCTTCGTGCCGCGCGCGCGAATCAGCAGCATGCCGAAGGCTTCGACGTCGCACTCTTCGATTTCGGCGAGACAGCCGATTGCTTCGGGCACTGAAGGCTCTTCGGCGCGCGCCACTTCGGCGCCGCTTTTCAGCAGACACACGCCGAACGGCGTTTTGTCACGCAGACAGTCGCGCGCCATGTCGAGGTAGCGCGCCTCGAAGATTTTCAGGGGCAGCAGCCCGTCGGGAAACAGCACCGTATGCAGCGGAAACAGCGGCACATCGGCAAGCACAGTAAAAGTGGTAGACATGGCGCAACGCTTCGAGATGAGGCCGCGCGACGCGGCCGGTTAAGCCACTAGCTTTGATGATTCGCCGATGTCGACCGGCGCATCGCGGTGCCGCACAATCACATTCGCCTGACTTGCGAGACGCGCGGCGAGCGTCTCCGCAATGAACACCGAGCGGTGCTGGCCGCCCGTGCAACCGATCGCGACGGTTAGATAACTGCGGTTGTCGTCGCGGAAGTGCGGCAGCCATTTGGCGAGAAACTTCTCAATGTCGTCGATCATTTCGTGAACGACCGGCAGCGCATCGAGAAAATCCATCACAGGCTTATCGAGGCCCGTAAGTGGCCTTAATTCATGATCGTAGTACGGGTTCGGCAGCGTGCGTACGTCGAACACGAAATCGGCATCGAGCGGCACGCCGCGTTTGAAGCCGAACGATTCGAACATCAGCACGAGACCCGAATGCTCCTGCTCGATGAAGCGCTTGACCCATGCGCGCAGCACGTTCGCGCGCAGATTGCTGGTGTCGATCTGATGGCCGAACTCGGCAAGACCCGCCACAAGTTCGCGTTCGCGTTCGATCGCTTCGGCGAGCGACGTCAGCAAGCCGACGTCCGCGTCGTGCGCGGTCGAACCGGACAGCGGATGCCGGCGGCGTGTTTCGGAGAAGCGCTGAATCAGCGATTGAGTGCTTGCGTTGAGGAACAGGACGCGCACGTCGTGGGCGCGCGACAGGTCGCGGATCATCGCGGGCATTTCGTCGAGCGAAGCGCTCGAGCGCGCGTCGATGGCGACCGCAAGGCGGTCTTGCCCGTCCTCGGCGAGATAGTTGGCCAGTTGCGGCAGAAAACGCGGCGGCAAATTGTCGACGCAGTAATAACCCGCGTCTTCAAGCGCGTTCAGGGCAACTGACTTGCCGGAGCCGGAAATACCGGTGATCAGGATTATGCGCATGGAGTCGTGAAATCCGTACATTTCATCATAGCATCTGGTCCCCGTGCGCGCGCCCCGCAGCCCACCGTTGGCCGCGAAGCGTGGCGCGGCGGCGCAAACTCAGATCAATTTGCCGGGAAACTGACTGTCGGGATCCTGCATCGCAAGACGCTGGCGATCCATGAAGTCGCGCAATGTATCGATGCCGCGCAGTTGCAGGATCGTGTTGCGTACCGCCGCTTCGACCAGCACCGCGAGGTTGCGGCCGGCCGCCACCTGAATCGTGACTTTGCTGATCGGAAGGCCGAGCACGTCGACAGTTTGGCTTTCGAGCGGCAGCCGCTGGAATTCGCCGTCAGGACGGCGCACCAGCTGCACGATCAGCTTCAGCTTCATTTTGCGGCGCACCGCGGTTTCGCCGAAGATCGTCTTGATGTCGAGCAGGCCAAGGCCGCGCACTTCGAGCAGGTTTTGCAGCAGCGGCGGGCAGCGCCCTTCGACGAAATCAGGACCGAGGCGCACGAAATCCACCGCGTCATCGGCCACGAGACCATGGCCGCGGCTGATCAGTTCCAGCCCGAGTTCGCTTTTGCCAAGGCCGGAGTCGCCGGTGAGCAGGACGCCCATGCCGAGGATGTCGAGAAATACGCCGTGCAGCGTGGCGCGCGGCGCGAGAATGCGCGACATATAGAGGCGCAGGCTGTCGATCACCGCGGCGGCGGACATCGGCGTGGTGAAGAGTGGCGTGGACGAGCGCGTGCAGCGCAGCACCAGCTCCGGCGGCGCGGCTACGCCGCCCGCCACCACCAGAAACGGCGGCTCCAACGCGATTAGCTCGGCCATGTGGCGCGAGCGGTCTTCGTCGGTTTGACGCTTGTAGTAGTCGATTTCGGCGTCGCCGAGCACCTGAATCCGGTTCGGGTGGATCAGGTTCAAGTGGCCGACAAGATCGGCGCTCGACGTGGCATTGGCGACCGATTCCGAAGAAAAGCCGCGTTCCCAGCCTTCATGCCCCGTCAGCCAGCTCAGTTTCAGCGCGGCTGCGTTGTCGTCGAAAATGCTCTGGGCGTTGATGCTGGACGTATCCATGAGTCAGTGACTCCAGTGTGGGCCGCTTGCCCGGCAAGGCGCGGCTGCGCTCACGCGCAGCGCGCCATGCAGGGCTGAACCCGCGCGTTCGCGGGTAACCGGCGTGCGGATAACCGCCGATGCATCAAGGTTGCCACTGAGTGAGCAGGCGATGCAACGCTTCGCGATTTTCTTCCGTGTGCAGCCGCTCGCGGGCTTCGCGATCGGACAGCAACTGGGCAATTTCCGAAAGAATTTCGAGGTGCTGCTGGGTGGCCTGTTCAGGCACCAGCAGGAAGATCAGCAGCGAAACCGGCTGACCGTCCGGCGATTCGAAGGGGATAGGCTCGGCGAGGCGGACAAACGCGGCGAGCGGCTGCTTCAAGCCTTTGATCCGGCCATGCGGAATCGCGACGCCTTCACCAAGCCCGGTCGATCCGAGGCGCTCGCGCGCAAACAGATTGTCAGTGACCGTGCTGCGGGCGATGCCGTTCTGGTTCTCGAAGATCAGGCCCGCTTGCTCGAACACGCGTTTCTTGCTGGTGACCGATAGTCCGACGACGACGTTCTCGAGGGGAAGAAATTTGGCTAAACGATTCATGTTGACAGGCGAAAACGTGGCCTGGTTTCTCCTCGCTGGGGCGTTTGAGTGGTGTTCCATTCGTTTTGATGCTCACGGCGATGTGCATTGGAGTCCGAAAGCGCAGGACTCCGGTCGACCGACTTCCCTTTGAGCTCGCTTGACCCCGATGGTAACCGGAACATTATAGAACAGGGTAGCTGTGGATGGTGCGGCGCGCCATCGCCCGGCGTATGCGTTTGTTAGATGGGGGCAACGGCCGCCGCGTTGGGGAGCGGGAGGTGGCTCATAAGCGGTTCAATGCGGCTCAAAAAGCGGCCCGGAAACGAAAAACCGCCCGGTTCCGGGCGGTTTAGCTGGGTAAGGAAAGCCTTCCTTATTGCGGCGGCACGTCCACTTGCGGTGCCAGCGGCTGGTACTTGATCGCCTCGTGCTGATGGCCCTGCAGACGATCCTTATGGCGTATCACTTGCCGGTCGAGCTTGTCGATCATCAGATCGATCGCAGCGTAGAGATCGCTGTCACAGCTCTCGACAAAGATATCTTTGCCCTTCAAATGCAGGTTGATTTCAACCTTTTGACGCTTTTCCTTTTCCGTGTGGTTGTCGACCGAGAGGACCACACTGCCGTCGATGACCTGATCAAAATGTCTTAGCACCCTATCCAGTTTGGTGATCACGTATTCGCGCAACGCAGGCGTTACTTCGAGGTGGTGTCCACTGATCTGCAGATTCATAGTGCTTCTCCAAGCTAGATGCCGCTTGTTCCGCACGATGACGTAGGTCCGGTCGATTGTCGGCTTGCCTGAGTCGCCCCCCGGTGACTGACTGCTGGCAGGTCGCATCGGCCGGCCTTTCCGCCAACTGCGGAGCGGCCGGTAAATGCCCGCCACAGAAGGCGACGGGCTACAGAGACTTGCGCAGGTTGACTGCCGGAATCTTGAGCGCTTCGCGGTACTTCGCAACGGTACGCCGTGCGACCACGAAGCCCTGTTCCGCCAGCAGTTCGGCTATGCGGCTGTCTGAAAGAGGAGATTTCGGGTTTTCCGCTCCTATCAGTTGCTTGATGAGCGCGCGAATCGCCGTGGAGGAGGCCGCGCCACCCGTGTCGGTTGAGACGTGTGATCCGAAGAAGTACTTAAATTCAAGCGTCCCGAATGGGGTCAGCATGTATTTACCGGTTGTCACACGCGAGACAGTCGACTCGTGTAGGCCCAGCGTATCAGCAATTTCCCGCAAAACCAAGGGGCGCATGGCAATTTCGCCGTGCACAAAAAAGCTCTTTTGACGCTCTACAATGGCTTGCGCGACCCTGAGGATCGTCTCGAAACGCTGCTGGATATTCTTGATCAGCCAGCGCGCTTCCTGCAGTTGCTGGCGCAACGATCCGCTGCCCGGATCGCCCCGGTTATTGCGCAGAATATTCGCGTACAGATGGTTGATCCGCAGCTTCGGCACGACTTCCGGGTTCAGTTCCGCCAGCCAGCCCTGTGCCGTTTTGCGCACCATGATGTCCGGCACGACATAGTCCGCTTCCGCCTTGCCGTAAGCGGCGCCGGGAAACGGCTCGAGCGAGCGGATCAACAGATGCGCATCGCGCAGGTCGTCGTCGCTGGCCTTCAGATGCTTGCGCAGGCGCGTGAAGTCGCGCGCGGCGAGCAGTTCCAGATGGTGGGCGACGATGTCCAGTGCAAGCGTGCGGGTAGGCGAGCCGTCGAGCCGCAGCAATTGCAGCTTCAGGCATTCGGACGCGGAGCGCGCGCCGACACCCGCCGGGTCGAAACTATGCAGCAGCGCGAGCGCGGCGTTCAGTTCGTCGAGATCGACTTCGAGCTCTTCGGGCAGGTCGGCCAGCACTTCTTCCAGCGTGGCGGTGAGGTAGCCGTCGTCGTCGAGCGATTCGATCAGGAAGGTAATCAGCGCGCGGTCGCGCTGGCCCGCCTGGGTGACGCGCAATTGCGCCATCAGGTGATCGCGCAGCGAGGTGCTCGATTCGTGGATTTGCAGCGGCGGCAGATCGTCGTCGTCCGAGGCGTTGCCGGAGCGGCCGTAGTCGTCGAGATTCCATTGCGACGCGTCGCCGTTGCCCTCTCCCGAAAGCCCGTTATATTCGTCGACGCCCTGCGGCTCGCCATTCTCGGCGCGCTCGCTGCCGCTGGTGGACGACGAAGTATTGCCGCCCATCTGGTCGGGCGGCGCGGAGGAGTTGGGCGCCTGGGCGATCAATGAGCCGTCGGCCGCCACGCGCAGGGGGCTCGCGATCCAGTCGTCCTCGTTTTCGAGGAGCGGATTCTGCGAGATCGCCATTGCGACTTCCTGCTGCAGTTCGAGCGTAGACAGCTGAAGCAGCCGGATGGACTGCTGCAGTTGCGGGGTCAGCGCAAGATGCTGCGATAGGCGGAGTTGGAGGCTGGCTTTCATGGCAAGTTGAGATTCATTGTAGAGAGTTTGCCACGACCGCGATACCTTGCGACATTCGCAATAACGTGTGCGCCGGTTTTGGGCGGCGCAGGGCGCGGGACGGCCCCGGTCAAAAATGCTGATGTGCGGCTGCCGCAAAGGACCGGCGGAGCAGGCGCGCCCGCTCCGCCGGTAATCCCTTGTGTACTTACATGCGGAAGTGCTCGCCCAGATAGACGCGCCGCACGCTTTCGTTTTCGATGATGTCGCTCGGCGCACCGGCGGCCAGCACGCTGCCGTCGCTGATGATGTAGGCGTGATCGCAGATGCCGAGCGTTTCGCGCACGTTGTGGTCGGTAATGAGCACGCCGATATTGCGCTGCTTCAGGAATTTGACGATCTTCTGGATTTCCAACACCGCGATCGGATCGACGCCCGCGAACGGTTCGTCGAGCAGAATGAAGCCCGGATTGGTGGCCAGCGCGCGGGCGATTTCAACCCGGCGCCGCTCGCCGCCGGACAGCGACAGCGCCGGATTTTCGCGCAGGTGAGCGATCTGCAGTTCGTCAAGCAACGCTTCGGTGCGGCCGGTAATGGTGTCTTTCGAGAGCCGCTTGCCGTTGTCTTCGTGCTGCAACTCCAGCACCGCGCGAATGTTTTCTTCGACGGTGAGCTTGCGGAACACGGAGGCTTCCTGCGGCAGATACGACAAGCCCAGCGAGGCGCGCTTGTGGATCGGCAGCAGGCTGATCGACTTGCCGTCCAGATCGATTTCGCCCGCATCGAGCGGCACGAGGCCGACGATCATATAAAACGAGGTGGTCTTGCCGGCCCCGTTCGGGCCGAGCAGGCCAACCACTTCGCCGCTTTTGACGTCGAGCGACACGTCTTTGACGACCGTGCGCGAGCCGTAACGCTTTTTCAGGTTGCGCACCGCCAGTGAACTGCTGGTGCCGGCCGGCTTGCGATTGGGGAGGGACGCGGAGGTGCTCACTGGTTCGGCGCTCCCTGGATCGTGGTGGACGGCGCGAGCGTGGCCGATGCGCCGTTCAGCGGCGCCGGGCCGCCATTGCGCGGCGACAGCATTGCGCGCACGCGGCCGTTCGGATTGCCCGGGCCGGCGACGTCCTTGCCCGCCTTCGCAGTGTAGAAGTCGTTCTGACCGTCATACGTAATGACGCTGCCGTGCACCTGGTCCATCACCGTCGAGAGGCCTTGCAGGCGCTTCACGGTGGCGTTGGTGATCAGCGTGGTCAGGTCCTGCTTGCCGTCGTAGTCGATACGGATTGCCGTGCCTTCGATGTATTCGTCGAGGCCTTCGCGTTTCTGGCGGAAATACGACAGATTACCGCCCGACGACGTACCAGTGGCGTACTGATAGCCCTGCGGGTCTTGCGTCACTTCGACCCGATCGGCCTTGATCACGATCGTTCCTTTGGTGGCGACCACGTGGCCGGTGAAGATGTTGACCTGCTTGAGGTCGTCGTAAGTCATGTTGTCCGCTTCGATATTCAGCGGCTTGTCCTTGTCGGCGCGGTCCGCGTGCGCGAGCGGCGCGAAGCCGGCGAGCGGCAACGCGACGATCAGCGCAGCGAGTCCGGCGCGGCACGCGGACAGGGGGCGCGGGCGGCCGGTATCAAAACGGGGGAACGATTCATTCATGCAGTCACGCCTGGAGAGGATTACCCGGGTTGCTTGGGCGAGCTGCCGCCGTCGGACGCGGCGATCGCGCCTTTCACGTTGCCGAACAGCTGCATCACCCGGGTGACGTTGTTGTAGTTCATGCCGCTGGCAGTCATCACCGACATGCCGCGCTGAAGTTTAACCGGCTTTTCAGTCTCGATCACATCGTCGTTGACCAGCACCCGGAAATGCTCCGAATCCGCCTGCATCTGCGGATCGCCGTTGCCGGCCGCCCGCAGGATGCGGGCGTTGCCGTACAGATCCACGATCGACGCGTCGCCGTTCACCTTGCCGGTGTCGCCGGTCGCGGTGACGATCGGCTTGCCGGGCTGGAACGCGCGCATGGCCGGCTTGACCAGGTCGCTCAGCTCGTCGTCTTCGTAGTGAATCAGGTGGGTGGCGGTCAGGCGGTATTGCGTCGAGCCCGACTGGTCGAGTTCGGAAACCGAGAAGTTGTCGGCGAAATAGTCCGGTGTGTGCTCCTTGGGGCGCACCAAGCCTTCGTTGGGCCGCGGCAGCGTGGCTTGCAGCAGCCACCACGTAATGCCGGCGAGCGCCGCCATGGCGACGAGCGGAATCAGTGAAGTCAGGCGGAACTGGTTCATCCGACGAGGCCTCGCTGTTCGCCGCTGCAGGCGGCCGCGAGGAGTGCCTCGTATTTGCGCTGCGCGCGCAGCAGCGTGTCGCAGACTTCGCGCGCCGCGCCATGACCGCCGCGCGCTTCGCTGACCCAATGGGCGCGCGCGATCACTTCAGGATGCGAATTGGCCGGCGCCGCCGCGAAGCCGACCTTCAGCATCACGCCGAGATCGACCCAGTCGTCGCCCATGTAGCCGCATTCTTCCGGCGTCACGCCGGTTTGCCGCAACAGGTCCGCGAACGCCTGGGGTTTGTCTTGCACGCCCTGATAGACGTGGGTGATGTTCATTTCCTTCGCCCGCGCCGCGACGATGCCCGACTTGCGCCCGGTGATGATCGCCGTTTCGATGCCGGCCTGGCGCAGCAGCTTCATGCCGTGGCCGTCCATCGAGTTGAACGCCTTCATCGTGTCGCCTTCCGCCGTGAACAGCAGGCCGCCGTCGGTCAGCACGCCGTCGACGTCGAAAATCATCAGCTTCACGCGGCTCGCGCGTTCGGTGGCGGTAAGGGACACGGGCATCAGATCACCTTCTTCGAGAACAGGTCGTGCATGTTGAGTGCGCCGATCAGCTTGCCTGCTTCGTCGACGACCAGCATCTGATTGATGCGGAAGCGCTCCATCAGTTCCACGGCTTCGACGGCGAGCTGGTCCGGACCGATGGTACGCGGGCCGGCGGTCATGACCGAGGCGATCGACAGTTCGCGGAAGTCGCCGTCGCGCTCGAGCACGCGGCGCAAGTCGCCGTCGGTGAATATGCCGGCCACGCGATCTTCCTGATCGACGATCGCCGTCATGCCCATGCGCTTGGCGGTCAACTGGAACAGCGCGTCGCGCACGGTGGCCTCGGGCGTCACCTTCGGCAGCTGGTCGCCGGTGCGCATCACGTCGCGCACATAAGTGAGCAGGCGGCGGCCCAGCGCGCCGCCCGGGTGCGAGCGGGCAAAGTCGTCCGAACCGAAACCGCGCGCATCCAGCACCGCGACCGCGAGCGCATCGCCGAGCGCGAGCGCGGCGGTGGTGCTGGCGGTGGGCGCGAGATTCAGCGGACACGCTTCTTTCGACACGGCGGAATTCAGGTGCACGTCGGCCAGTTGTGCGAGACTCGACGACGGACGGCCCGTCATCGCGATCAGTTTGGCGCCCATGCGCTTGATCAGCGGCAGAATGGACACCAGCTCTTCGGTCTCGCCGGAATTCGACAGCGCGACGAACACGTCGTCGGCGGTGATCATGCCGAGGTCGCCGTGACTCGCTTCCGCCGGATGGACGAAGAACGCCGGGGTGCCGGTGCTGGCGAGCGTGGCCGCCAGTTTGCGGGCCACGTGGCCCGATTTGCCGATGCCGGAAACGACCACCCGTCCACGGCAACCCAGGATGAAATCGACCGCCCCGACGAAACTATCGTCGAGTTGATCGCGAAGCGCGCGCACGGCGTCCGCTTCGATGTCGAGCACGTCACGAGCGAGCGCGAGTGCCCGGTCGCCATTGATTTTCGCTATCATTCGCGGAGTATAGCAAAGGCGCTTGTTCGCCGCGCCGGGCCTGCTGTGCCAAGCCGCTGCCTTCACCGGCCCCTCAACCTTGTCGCGCGGCGTTTTGCGTGCGCGGTTCCGCTGACGAACGAGGACGCTTTACCGATGCGTGTTTGCCGATGATTTCCCCGCTGGAAATGACGCTGTTCCTGCTGCTGGCCTCAGTCGCAGGCGTAGTGGTGTTTCGCTTCCTGAATCTTCCGCCGATGCTCGGCTATCTGACGGTCGGCATCATCGTCGGTCCGCACGCGTTCGGTCTGATTCCCGATTCGGCGGGCGCGCAGAACCTCGCCGAATTCGGCGTCGTGTTCCTGATGTTCTCGATCGGGCTGGAGTTTTCGCTGTCCAAACTGCGCTCGATGCGCCGGCTCGTATTCGGCCTCGGCCTGTTGCAGGTGATCGGCACGATCGCGGTGGCGGTGTCGCTCGGCTTCGTGCTGGAGCGCTGGGTGCATATCACCTGGCAGGCGAGCGTCGCGCTGGGCGGTGCTCTGGCGATGTCGTCGACGGCAATCGTCAGCAAGATGCTCGCGGAGCGGCTCGAGATCGAGACCGAGCACGGCCGCAATATCTTCGGCGTGCTGCTGTTCCAGGATCTGGCAGTGGTGCCGCTGTTGATCATCATCGCGGCGCTGGGCGGCGATTCGAAAGACCTCGTCAGCGCGCTCGGGGTGGCGGCGATCAAGATCGTCGTGGCGTTGGCGCTGCTTCTTATAGTGGGTCAGCGCTTCATGACGCGCTGGTTCAACGTGGTGGCGCGGCGCCGTTCGCAGGAACTGTTCATTCTCAACCTGCTGCTGGTGACGCTCGGCGCCGCCTTCATCACGGACAAATTCGGGCTGTCGCTCGCGCTCGGCGCGTTCATTGCCGGCATGTTGATCGCGGAAACGCCGTACCGGCATCAGGTGGAAGAAGACATCAAGCCGTTTCGCGACGTGCTGCTGGGTTTGTTCTTCGTGACGACCGGCATGCTGCTCAATCCGCGCGTGATCTGGGAGCATCCGCTCATCGTGCTCGGTTTCCTGGTCGGGCCGATTCTGCTGAAGGCGGTGATGGTGACAGGGCTGTCGCGCCTGTTCGGCGCGTCGCCGGGCGTCGCGATGCGCACCGGCATCGGCCTCGCGCAGGCCGGCGAATTCGGTTTCGTGCTGCTGAATCTGATTCTCGACAAGCATCTGGTGGACGCGACGCTGCTGCAGGCGATTCTCGCCGCGATGCTGCTGTCGATGCTGGCCGCGCCGTTCCTGATCCAGAACGCGGACCGCATCGTGCTGCGGCTGTCGTCGACGGAATGGATGATGCAATCGTTGCAGATGACGCGGATCGCGACGCAGAGCCTGAAGCAAAGCGGGCACGTGATCATTTGCGGTTACGGCCGGGCCGGGCAGAATCTGGCGCGCATGCTGGAGCATGAAGGTCTGTCGTATGTCGCTTTGGACCTGGACCCGGACCGTGTGGCCGCAGCCGCAGCCGCCGGAGAATCGGTCGTGTTCGGCGATGCGGGGCGGCGCGAATCGCTGCTCGCCGCGGGTATCCACCGCGCCGCCGCGATCGCGATCACCTACGCGAATACGCCGTCGGCGCTGCGCGTGCTGCATAACATCCACGAACTGGAACCGACGCTGCCGGTGATCGTGCGCACGGTCGACGACGCCGATCTGGAAAAGCTGCTGGCTGCCGGCGCGACCGAAGTGATTCCGGAAATCGTCGAGGGCAGCCTGATGCTGGCTTCGCACACGCTGGTGGTGATGGGCGTGCCGATGCGGCGAGTGGTGCGGCGGGTCGAGGAGATGCGCGACGAGCGTTATGCGCTGCTGCGCGGCTATTTCCACGGCGCCGACGACATCGAGGACGACGACGGTCACGAACAGGTGCGGCTACAATCGGTGCCGGTCGACGAAAATTCGGACGCGGTGGGCCGCACGCTGGCGGAACTGGGGCTGTTCGAAATGGGCGTCGAAGTGACGGCGATCCGTCGGCACGGCATTCGCGGCGTCGAGCCGGATCCGTCCACCAAGCTGCGCGCCAGCGATATCGTGGTGTTGCGCGGTCTGCCCGAACGGCTGGCCGAGGCCGAGGAGCGGCTGTCGAAGCATCGCCGGGCCGGAGCGGCCGCGGCATGACGTGCGCCGGGCCGCGCCCCGGCGAGTTCCTTTAGCTTTTTTTCATTGGACCTGTGGAGGTCCACCCGGAGTCATCATGTCCAACGCGCTTGCGGGCGCGCCGCTCGATGCGGCCGAGTTCGTCAATAGCAAGATTCGCACGGTGCCCGACTGGCCGCTGCCGGGCGTGCAGTTTCGCGACATCACGCCGCTCCTGCAATGTCCGAAGTCGCTGCGCGTGCTGATCGACCTGTTCGTGCAGCGCTATATCGACGCGAAGCTCGACTACGTCGCCGGTCTGGATGCGCGCGGTTTCATCATCGGGCCGATCATCGCGCACGAACTGAACCTGGGCTTCATCCCGATCCGCAAAGAGGGCAAGCTGCCGTACAAGCGCGTCTCGCAATCGTATGAACTCGAATACGGCACCGCTACCGTCGAGATTCATGAGGACGCCTGCAAGCCGGGCGATCGTATCGTTATCATCGACGACCTGATTGCCACCGGCGGCACGATGATGGCCGGCAAGATCCTGCTGGAGCGGCTCGGCGCGGTGGTGGTCGAAGGCGCGGCGATCATCGATCTGCCCGAACTGGGCGGCTCGGCGCTGCTGCGCAAAGCGGGCCTGCCGCTCTATACGGTGACTGAATTCGGCGGACATTGAGCGCCGGACGCGAATTTCTTCCTGCACGCAAAGAAGGTAAGAGCAATGCCCAACTTCCTGTTGTTTCTCGCCACATCGATTGCCATTACGATGGCGCCCGGTCCCGACAATCTGCAAGTGCTCGCGCGCGGCATCTCGCAGGGCCGCGCCGCGGGCCTCGTCGCCGCGCTCGGCTTCGCCGCCGGCATCACGTTTCACACTACATTGGCCGCGCTCGGCGTCGCCGCGTTGCTGCGCTCGTCGCCGGTCGCTTTCGAGGCGATCAAGCTGGCCGGCGCCGCGTATCTGATCTGGATCGGCATCAAGGCGCTGCGCAGCCAGGGCCTCGCGACCGCGTATGAACGCGCGCCGCAACCGCTGATGGCGGTATTTCGCCAGAGCGTGCTCGGCAATCTGCTGAATCCGAAGGTGACGCTGTTCTTCGTCGTGTTTCTGCCGCAGTTCGTGCAGCCGCACGGCGCGCAGAGCGTGACGGTGCAGATGCTCGAACTCGGCGTGCTGTTCATGCTGCAGACGGTGGTGGTGTTCTCGCTGTTCGGCGTGTGCGCGGGCATGATCGGCGGCTGGTTGAAGCGCCGGCCGCGCGTGGGCGTGTGGCTCGATCGCCTCGCCGGCGCCACGTTCATCGCGATCGGTATTCGCGTGGCGTTGCGCGACTGACGGCTGCGGCTGAAGAACAGTTTGGAGCTTTGCATGACTTTGCCTTGCATCACCGCCGCGCGCCGCTTCGACGTGCACGCGCATCTGCCGTTCTGGATCGACAGCGAGCAGGTAGGCTGGATTCGCTCGACGGATGTGCCGCTGCTCGCGCGCTGGCCCGATGTGTTTGAAATCGACCGCACGCGCGTGACGCTGGCGCCGGCGTTCAACACCGTCGATCTGCGCAGCGCGGCGCTCGGTTCCGTGATCGGCGCGCTCGCCGCCGAAGACCGGATCCCAGGCTGGCGCAACGAGACCTACGCGATCCGCAATGCCTTCGATGCGCCGCCGCTCGCGTACATCGAACGCGCGGCGTCGCGCTTCTTCGGCACGATGACCTACGCGGTGCATCTGAACGGCGTCGTAGAATACGCGGATGGCGCGCCGCCGAAGGGCGCACCGCACTTGTGGATCGCGCGCCGCAGCAACACCAAGGCGACCGATCCAGGCATGCTCGACAATGTCGTGGCGGGCGGGATCGGCTGGGGCTTCGGCATCGAGGCGACGATCATCAAGGAGTGCTGGGAAGAAGCCGGCATCCCCGAAGAGATCGCCGCGCGCGCCGTGGCGGGCCGCACCGCACATGTGCTGCAGTCGTTGCCGGAAGGCACACAGGCTGAACAGATCTTCATCTACGACCTTGCGCTGCCGGCCGATTTCGCGCCGCGCAATCAGGACGGCGAAGTGGGCGAACACCGGCTCGCGCGCATCGACGAAGTAGCGCGCTGGATCGAAGAAGGCGAGATGACCGTCGACGCGAGTCTCGCCACCCTGGATTGCCTGCTGCGCCGCCGCTGGATCGATGAAGACGCGTGTACGGGTATCGACACGTTGTTTGCGCCGCCGGTGCTCGCCTGACCGCTTGTATAACGGACGCGCTGCTGCGCATCGCTTCCGGCGCTGTATCGAATCAACCACGCAAAGAAACCACGCGAACAAACCACGCATTGAAGAAGGGAGTCACCCAGGTCATGTCGACCGATCACAGCTTTATCCTCAAACTGTCGTGCGCCGACCGGCCCGGCATCGTCCACGCGGTTTCGGGCTTTCTGTTCGAACGTGGCAGCAATATTCTCGACTCCGCGCAGTTCGGCGACAGCCGCACCGGCGAGTTCTTCATGCGCGTGCATTTTCAGCAGGTGGGCGGCGATCCGGGTCTGGATGCGTTGCGCACCTCGTTCGCGACGCTCGCCGAACAGTTCGGCATGCGCTGGGAGTTGCACGATGCGTCGGTGAAGCCGCGCGTCGTGATCATGGTGTCGAAGATCGGCCATTGCCTGAACGATCTGCTGTTCCGCTACCGCACCGGTCAGCTGGGTATCGAGATTCCGGCGATCATCTCGAACCACAAGGAGTTCTACCAGCTCGCCGCCAGCTATGACATCCCGTTCCATCACTTCCCGCTGATGGGCGGCACGCCCGACGCCAAGGCCGCGCAGGAAGCACGCGTGCTCGAAGTGATCGACGAGCATCAGGTCGATCTGGTGGTGCTCGCGCGCTACATGCAGATTCTGTCGCCGAAGCTCTGCGAAGCGCTGGCGGGCCGCGCGATCAATATTCACCATTCGTTCCTGCCGAGCTTCAAGGGCGCGAAGCCGTATTACCAGGCGTTCGACCGCGGCGTGAAGCTGATCGGCGCAACCGCCCACTACGTGACGACGGATCTCGACGAAGGCCCGATCATCGAGCAGGAAGTGGAGCGTGTGGATCACAGCATGACGCCGGAGCAATTGACGGCGATCGGCCGCGACGTCGAATGCGTGACGCTCGCGCGCGCGGTGAAGTGGCACGTCGAGCATCGCGTCGTGTTGAACGGCAGCAAGACGGTGGTGTTTCGCTAGAAGTGCTTGAGGCGCTTGCAGTTGTCGGCCGGCTGGTCTGCGGACCGGCGCGCGAACTGCAGGCGCGCGCCGGATGAGTCCAGCGACAAACAGAAACAGCGCAATGGCGACGCCGAACCAGCGGTGCAGGCGAACGAAAAACGGCCCCATGCGCGAGCCGGCGGGACGGCAGAGGGAAGGGAATGGCGCGTCACAGAAAGTGTGTTGTGCAAATGGAAATTATTCGCATCCTTGGGAGTTACATACGCTACCGCAAGCTTTCCGTCGCACTCTGCCGCTGAACGCTCGCATCGACTCTGAGCATAAAAAACGGCACCGAAGTGCCGCTTTTTTCCGCGCTTTCTTCCGGTTCAGTTCGCCGGAAGTTCAAACCAGCCGCAGATAAATCAATTCCCGCTTGATATACGCATAGAAGATCGGTGCGGCCACCACGCCGGGGAGGCCGAACGCTGCTTCCATCACGAGCATGGCGATCAGCAGTTCCCAGGCGCGCGCCTCGATCTGGCCGCCGACGATGCGCGCGTTCAGGAAGTACTCCAGCTTGTGAATCAGGATCAGGAACACGAGCGACATGATCGCCGCCGGAAAGCTCACCGACAGCGCCACCGCGACGATGATCGTGTTCGAGATCAGATTGCCGATCACCGGCAGCAAGCCGATGATGAAGGTCACGAGCACCAGCGTTTTCGACAGCGGCAGCTGATCGTGAAAGATCGGCAGCACCGCCAGCAGGAAGATGCCGGTGAAGGTCGCATTGATCGCGGAAATCTTCACCTGGGCGAATACGATGCGGCGGAAGGCATCGGCGAAACGTGTCACGCGCGTGACGAAGGCCGTGGACAGCGGCAGCCGCTGCATATGCTGCTGCGCGCCGACCGCGATGATCGCGCCGATGATCATGCCGATCAGGATATGCGTGAACGCGCGCGCCGCGGTCTTGCCGCTTTGCTGCAGCATATTGGCGTGCGTCTGCATCAGCTCGGCCGCTTTCGTCTTCATCTGCTCGGTGTCGACCGGCAGGTAGTTGGCGATGAATTGCGGAATCCGGCCGCGCGCCTGGTCAATCAGCTGCATCGCCTGGTCGAGCAGCTTCTGCACGCTCGGCACGTCGTTCTCGAAATGCTCGATGATGCCGAGCGTCAAGCCCGTCAGCGTACCCACAATGACCGCCGACAATATCACCACCGCGAGCCAGCGCGCACGCTGACTCGACATATGCTGCTCGATGCGCGGCGCGATCATATGCACCAGCTGGAACACGAGCAGGCCGGCGAGCAGCGCGCCGAGCAGCCGCAGTTCGATGACCGCCCACATTCCGACCAGCATCAGTACATAGCTGCCGATCTCGACCGCCGACAGCTTCGGCAGGCTCATATCGCTCGTCAGCCTGACCGGGCGCGGACGTAGGTCCTGCACTTGCCCGTCGTCCTGCGCCTGATTCCGCTTGGCCATGGCTTATTCCCGTCCCCAACCCGTGTTGTGCTGCGTTACTTGTTACTGGCAGTGCGTTTCAGCAAAGGCGCCAGATACCTACCGGTAAAACTTGCCTTCGACCTGGCAACCTGCTCCGGCGTCCCTTGCGCAATGATTTGGCCGCCGCCCGCTCCGCCTTCCGGGCCAAGATCGATGACCCAGTCGGCAGTTTTGATTACATCGAGATTATGCTCGATGATCACGACGGTATTACCCTGATCCCTTAACCGATGAATAACTTCCAGCAGCAGCGCGATATCGTGAAAGTGCAGGCCGGTTGTCGGCTCGTCAAGAATATAGAGAGTGCGACCGGTGTCGCGCTTGCTCAGTTCCAGCGATAGTTTGACGCGCTGCGCTTCGCCGCCCGACAAGGTGGTGGCCGACTGGCCCAGCCTGATATAGCCGAGGCCCACGTCCAGCAAGGTTTTCAGCTTGCGCGCGACGACCGGCACCGGCTTGAAAAACTCATAGGCGCTCTCGACCGTCATGTCGAGCACTTCGCTGATGTTCTTGCCTTTGTACTGCACGTCCAGCGTTTCGCGGTTGTAGCGCTTGCCGTGGCAGATGTCGCAGGGAACATACACGTCCGGCAAAAAGTGCATCTCCACTTTCAGCACGCCGTCGCCCTGGCAGGACTCGCAGCGCCCGCCCTTCACGTTGAACGAGAAGCGGCCCGGATCGTAGCCGCGCTCCTTCGACGCCGGCACGCCCGCGAACAGCTCGCGGATCGGCGTGAAGAGACCCGTGTAGGTGGCAGGATTCGAGCGCGGCGTGCGGCCGATCGGCGACTGGTCGACGTTGATGACCTTGTCGAAGTGCTCGAGGCCTTCGATCGATTCGTACGGCGCCGGCTCCGTGGACGAGCCGTACAGGTGATGCGCGACCGCGTGATACAGCGTGTCGTTGATCAGCGTCGACTTGCCCGAGCCGGACACGCCGGTCACGCAGGTCAGCAGACCCACCGGCAGATCGAGCGACACGTGCTTCAGATTGTTGCCGTACGCCTCGACGATGCGCAGACGCCGCTCGTCCGGGTCCTTGCGTTCGTCCGGAAATTCGATGTTGCGGGCGCCGGACATGTACTGTCCGGTCATCGACGCCGCGTTCGCCTGCACCTCTTTGGGCGTGCCTTCGGCGATGACCATGCCGCCGTGTTCGCCCGCGCCCGGCCCCATGTCGACCACGTAGTCGGCCATGCGGATCATATCTTCGTCGTGTTCGACGACGATCACCGAGTTGCCCAGGTCGCGCAGATGCTTGAGCGTGGAGATCAGACGGTCGTTGTCGCGCTGATGCAGACCGATCGACGGTTCGTCCAGCACATACATCACGCCCGTCAACCCCGAGCCGATCTGCGAGGCGAGACGAATGCGCTGCGCCTCGCCGCCCGACAGCGTTTCGGCACTGCGTTCCAATGACAGATAATCGAGCCCGACGTTATTCAGGAACATGAGGCGCGCGACGATTTCCTTGACGACCTTGTCGGCGATCTCGCGCTTCGAGCCTTCGAGCCGCAGCGTCTGGAAATAGCCGAGCGCGTCGCGCAACGGCCAGCCGCTGATCTCGAAGATGCCGCGCGCGTCGCCGTCCGCGCCGATCCGCACGAAACGCGCTTCGCGGCGCAGCCGCGTGCCGGCGCAAGCCGGGCACGGCTGGTTGTTCTGATACTTGGCGAGTTCTTCGCGCACCGCGACCGAATCGGTCTCGCGGTAACGCCGCTCCAGATTCGGGATGATCCCTTCGAACACGTGCTCGCGAACAGAAGTGCGGCCGCGTTCGTTGATGTACGAGAACGGAATCTCCTGCTTGCCCGAACCGAACAGCAGGATCTTGCGGACTTTTTCCGGCAGATCCTCGACGGCCGTGTCGATGTCGAACTCGTAGAAGGCCGCGAGACTTTGCAGCATCTGGAAGTAGAACTGGTTGCGCCGGTCCCAGCCCTTCACCGCGCCCGCCGCCAGCGACAGCGACGGATGCGCGACCACCCGCTTCGGATCGAAGAAGGTGATCTGGCCGAGCCCGTCGCATTCCGGGCACGCGCCCATCGGGTTGTTGAACGAGAAGAGGCGCGGCTCCAGTTCCTGCAGCGAGTATGAGCAGATCGGGCAGGCGAACTTCGAGCTGAACAGATGCTCCTTGTCCGACTCCATTTCGAGTGCGATCGCGCGGCCGTCGGCGAGACGCAACGCCGTTTCGAACGATTCGGCGAGGCGCTGCTTCATATCGCCGCGCACTTTCAGACGATCCACGACTACATCGATCGTGTGCTTGTCGTTTTTCTTGAGCTTCGGCAGCGAGTCGACTTCATGGATCTTTGCGACGCCTTCGTTCGCGGTGCCGCCGCCCGAGCGCACGCGAAAGCGGATAAAGCCCTGCGCCTGCATTTCCTCGAACAGTTCGACGTGCTCGCCCTTGCGGTTCGCCACCACGGGCGCGAGGATCATCAGCTTGGTCTCTTCCGGCAACGCGAGCGCCGCATCGACCATCTGCGAGACGCTTTGTGCTTCCAGCGGAATTTCGTGATCCGGACAGTAAGGCGTGCCGACGCGCGCGTACAGCAGCCGCAGATAGTCGTGAATTTCGGTGACCGTGCCCACCGTAGAGCGCGGATTGTGCGAGGTCGCCTTCTGTTCGATCGAGATCGCCGGGGACAGCCCTTCGATCAGATCGACGTCCGGCTTTTCCATCAATTGCAGGAATTGGCGTGCGTAGGCGGAGAGACTTTCGACGTAGCGCCGCTGCCCTTCCGCATAGAGCGTGTCGAACGCGAGCGACGATTTGCCCGAGCCGGATAGGCCCGTAATGACGACGAGCTTGTGACGTGGGAGGTCGAGATTGACGTTCTTCAGGTTGTGGGTGCGAGCCCCACGGATACGGATTTGTTCCACGGATTTATTCCATGAACTGGCGGAAAGAGGAAGAGGCTAAACCTGCTACTATAACGACTTTTCAAGACCGCCGTTACGGCTTCCTGACAGCCTGAACAGGAACTGAGGCAAGCTGTAAGGCCGCGGTCCAGCGCTGCGAGGAATGGAGCTAACTGGGGCCATTTCGCGCGAGTACAAGGCAACTGCGAGGCAACTGCAACGTACCGCGAGGCCCGAGCGAAACCGCAGCAAGGGCCGCCAGCTCATGTGCCGCATGCTTTCCACTGCTTTGCGGTCCGCCGCCTGGTTGTTGCCCGGTTGTCACCCGATTGTCACCCGGTTGTAGCCGCCCCGCGGGGGGCTGGCCGCCAGCGGTATGCCGCCCTGCTCATTCAAAGAACGCTTCCGATGTCCAATCCGTCCGCCACCTCCTCACGCATGAGCGCGCCTGAATTGCGCGCGACCGTGTCGCTTGCCGCGATCTTTGCGCTGCGCATGCTCGGTCTCTTCATGATCATGCCGGTGTTCTCGATCTACGCGAAGACTGTCCCGGGCGGCGACAATGTGCTGCTCGTGGGCATTGCGCTCGGCGCGTACGGCGTGACGCAGTCGATGCTGTACATCTTCTACGGCTGGATCTCGGACAAGGTGGGTCGCAAGCCGGTGATCGCCACCGGCCTGCTGATTTTCGCGCTTGGCAGCTTCATCGCGGCGGGCGCGCACGATATGACGTGGATCATCGTCGGCCGGGTGATCCAGGGAATGGGCGCGGTGTCGTCAGCGGTGATCGCCTTTATCGCCGACCTCACCGCCGAAGAGCATCGCACCAAGGCGATGGCGATGGTCGGCGGCAGCATTGGCGTTTCCTTCGCAGTCGCGATTGTCGGCGCGCCGATCGTGTTCCAGTGGGTCGGCATGAGCGGCTTGTTCACGCTGGTCGGCATCTTCTCGATTCTGGCGGTCGGCGTGGTGCTGTGGATCGTGCCCGATGCGCCCAAGCCGGTGCATGTGCGCGCGCCGTTCGCGGAAGTGCTGCATAACGTCGAACTGCTGCGCCTGAACTTCGGCGTGCTTGTGCTGCACGCGACGCAAACCGCGTTGTTTCTCGTCGTGCCGCGCATTCTCGAAGCCGGCGGGCTGCCGGTCGCGTCGCACTGGAAAGTGTATTTGCCGGTGATGGGCCTCTCGTTCGTGATGATGGTGCCGGCGATTATCGCCGCCGAAAAGCGCGGGAAAATGAAAATCGTGCTGCTGTCCGCCATCGGTCTTATCCTGATCGGACAGTTGTTGTTGGGCGTCGCACCGCATACGATTCTGAGTGTGGCGGCGATTCTTTTCGTCTACTTTCTCGGCTTCAATATTCTTGAAGCATCGCAGCCCTCGTTGGTGTCGAAACTGGCGCCGGGCACCCGCAAGGGCGCGGCGGCCGGCGTGTACAACACCACCCAGTCGATCGGTCTGGCATTGGGCGGGATGATCGGCGGCTGGCTGCTGAAAGCGGACGGGCAAAGCGCCGTGTTCTTTACTTGTTCGGGGCTGGTTTTGTGCTGGCTTATAATCGCCGCAAATATGAAACAGCCGCCGCGCAAGGCGTAACAGGGTCTCAGGACCCACCCAGAACTCACCCGGCGGCGGGCTGAGGCGCAGTTCGGGTCTCGGGCCTGCCGGCCATGAGACGCGAACCGTGTGTTGCCGCGCCGCCCGCAATGGAATCAACAGGAGAAACTCATGGCATCCGTGAACAAGGTCATTCTCGTCGGCAATCTCGGAGCCGATCCGGAAGTCCGTTATCTTCCGAGCGGCGACGCAGTGGCGAACATTCGCCTTGCAACGACGGACCGTTACAAGGACAAGGCGTCCGGCGAATTCAAAGAGGCGACCGAATGGCATCGCGTGGCCTTCTTCGGCCGCCTCGCGGAAATCGTGTCGGAATATCTGAAGAAGGGCTCGTCGGTGTATCTGGAAGGGCGCATCCGCACCCGTAAGTACCAGGCGCAGGACGGCACCGACCGTTACGCGACGGAAATCATCGCCGAGCAGATGCAGATGCTGGGTGGCCGCGGCGGCTCGATGGGCGGCGGCGGTGACGAAGGTGGTTATAGCCGCGGCGAACCGTCGGAGCGTAGCGGCGGCGGTGGTGGCCGTGCGGTTTCGGGCGGCGGCGCCTCGCGCGGTGGCAGCGGTGGCGGTTCCAGCCGCCCGAGCGCGCCGGCCGGCGGCGGCTTTGACGAGATGGACGACGATATTCCCTTCTGAGGTTTTGTAACCGCAGAATGTAAACATCAACCCCGCCTTTGTGCGGGGTTTTTCATGTGTGCCGAGCATGCGCAACAGCTTGGGGATGCAAGTCCCTGTCCAACCTGAACTGTTCAGGCCGACGTGCATACCGCAACGCTGCGTGCGTCAGCTGAAGAGCTGCATCAACGCCGTGCGTGCGTTGCTCACGCATTCGCTTTCGCCGATTCGTCCCGGCAACAGATGAAACTCGACCGCCGGCAGAGGCGGCAGTCCGATACTCGGCGGACATGCGACCACGCCCGCACCGATCGACGATTCGTTCAGGCAGGAAATGCCGAGCCCTGCCTTCAGCGCGAGTTGCAAGCCCGCGACCCCGGAAGCGGAATGCGACACCAGATACGGCACCTTGCGCTCGTCGAGGAGCTTCACGACGAAGCGCTGCAACTGGCAGCTCGACGGCAGCAGCACGAGTGGATAGGGCGTTGCCGGACGCGGGCTGGCATCGGCCGCACTGACCCACAGCAGCTTCTCGCGGCGCACGACGGTGCTTTGCGCACTGGCGGCGGCGCCGGTGCGCTGCCGGGCGGCCCGCTTGCCTGGCGTCACGAGCCGCAACGACAGGCCGATGTCGAACGAGGCATCGTCCGCGGCGCTGCTGTCGATCACGGCGCTCGGCAGCACGGTGACGTGCAGCTTCAGACGCGGGTGCTGCTCCGAAAAGGTCTTGAGAATGCGCGCGATATCGTGCGGACGGTAGTAGTCCGTGATGGCGATGCGCAGTTCTCCGTCGAGCGAGCGGCCTTGCAGGTCTTCGAACGCCGCTTCGCTCATCGCAAGAATGCGCCGCGCGTGATCGAGCAGGCGGCTGCCCGCCGGTGTCGCCGTGACGCCCTGCTTGCTGCGCACGAAAAGCGGCTGACCGGCGCGCTCTTCCAGTTTCTTCAACTGCTCGCTCACCGACGATTGCGACAGGAACACGCGTTCCGCGCCTGCCGAGACGCTGCCCGATTCGGCGACGGCGACGAAGGTCCGCAACTGCGTCAGATCGAATCCACGTTGACTCATGATTCGGTATATCCGATAGAAGTCATCTGATTTTCCGGCTTTCCCGATGGTTGGCCCAGCCGTAGGATACCTCCAATTCATTCTTGCCGAGGGGCGTCATGGGAAACGAACCGGTTGCATCCGTGCGGGCGTTGGGCGAGCGCGCGGCGAGTCATCGGTGGAAGGTGCTGGGGGTCGGCTTTGCGGCGAACGCAAGTTTCTCCGCGGCGTTTTCGGGCATTCCGACCACGGCCGTATTTCTGCGCTCGGGCTATCACCTGAACAATCATGGCCTGGGGCTGGTGCTCGGCATGCTCGGACTGGGCATCGCGGTCAGCGAATTGCCTTGGGGACTGCTGACGGACCGTTGGGGCGACCGTCGCGTGCTGCTGCTTGGGCTCGGCTCGACGGCTGCGGCGCTGGCGGCACTGGCGTTGTTCGCGGCGCCCGCCGGCACACATGTGCCGAGCGCTTCGATGCTCGCGCTCGGGCTGCTTCTGGTCGGCCTGCTCGGCGGCAGTGTCAACGGTTCGAGCGGCCGCGCGGTGATGGCCTGGTTTCGCGAGGGTGAACGCGGCCTCGCGATGAGTATTCGCCAGACCGCGATGCCGGCGGGCGGCGGGCTCGGCGCGCTGATATTGCCGGCGCTCGCGTCGAGGTTCGGCTTTGCGAGCGTGTACGCCGTGCTCGCTTTGGCGTGCGCGATGACCGCCGCGTTTGCGTGGTGCTGGCTGCACGAACCATCGCACGTCGAAGTGAAGGGGGCGGGCGCGTCTCATGGCGGAGCCGTTTCGGGCGGAGCGCCGGCGAGCGTTTCTCCGTTGCGCGACGTCGGCATCTGGCGCGTCGCGCTCGGCAGCGGTGTGCTGTGCGTGCCGCAGCTCGCCGTCGTGACATTCGGGACAGTCTTTCTCCACGATTTCAGCCGTGCCGGCGTGCTGGCGATCAGCGCGACAATGGCCGCGGTGCAAACCGGCGCTGCGATTGCGCGGGTCTGGAGCGGCGGCTGGACCGACCGGCGCGGCAATCGCCGTGCCTATATGCGCGCCTGCAGTCTGCTGACCGCGGTGCTATTCGCGTCGCTCGCGCTGGTGACGGCGGTAGCCGGCATGCGGCACGCGCAGATGACCGCGGTGTTCGCGCTGATGATCGCGCTGGGCGGCGTGTGCGCATCCGCATGGCACGGCGTCGCTTTCACGGAACTTGCGACGCTCGCGGGCACGAGCCGCGCCGGTACGGCGCTGGCGATGGGCAATACCTGTGTCTTTCTCACGCTGTTCCTGACGCCGCTGGCGATTCCGCCGTTGTTGTCGGTGGGTTCGTGGCCGATGGTGTGGGTGGTCGCCAGCGTGTGTGCGTTGATTGCGTTGCCGGTGTTTCCGCGTGAGGCTCGCGCGACCAGAATGACGACGGCGCGGGTTTGAGATGCAGCTGCGCCGAGTCTTGAAAAACAGAATCTAGAAGCGCTATGTATTCCGATGCTGATAGCGTCGCAAGGGTCTATCAGATTTTCTCTCGGATTCGGAACATTCCGATTTTCGCAGGTTTGTAGCGATGGTTTTATGGCTGATCTTGGCGCTTCCGTCCAAGGCCAGGGGGCGCTGGAGCGTGCGTGGCGTGAGCTGCGTTCTCCTTACGCGTGCGCCGAATACGCCTACAAAAAATGAGAGAAATCATAGTGAACCTTCGAGTCATTCTGGCGGACGATCATCCCTTTGTTCTGCTTGGCGTTCGCGCTGCGCTGGAAACGCATGCCGATGTCGCGATCGTCGGTGAGGCGTCCACTCCCACTTCGTTGATCAAACTGTTGCAGAGCACACCATGCGACGTGCTCGTCACCGATCTCACGATGCCCGAGGCATCCGGCGCGGTCGAAGACGGCCTACGGCTCATCAGGCGAATCCGACGTGACTGGCCATCGCTACGCGTCGTCGTGATGACGACGCTGACGAACGTCGCTATCTTGCGTTCCATCGTGTCGGACGGCGCAGTCAGCATGTTAGGCAAAACGGAAACAATGGATGAACTATGGCATGCGATTCTGGCGAGCGGCAAAGGCGAGATCCACATCGGCCGCGCGATCGTCGAAGCGCTTGCGCAGCCTGAAAGCGAAGCGTGCGATCTGCGCCCGAATCCACGTTTATCCCAACAGCAGACGGAAATCATAAGAATGTTCGTGGGTGGTCAGTCGATCTCCGAGATTGCCGCGGCGCTCGGATGCCATCGCCGCACCGTCGGCCGGCAAAAGCGCGACGCGATGGCCAAAATTGGTGTCGCCAACACCCCCGGTCTCTTTGCTTATGTTCGCGCGAATGGGTTGATCGAAGCTTAGATCGCCTGTCGAAGCAATCATCCGGTTGGAAAATTGATTCATTTAAGAGCGATCTTATTTTTATCGGCGCAGGAGTGTTGAATGATCGCGGCAGGGCCAGTTGCTACGAAGAGAGCGACGGGAATTTCAGGTACAGGGGAGAAAAAGAAGATGAACGATAACGCCGACATCAATACGCCGATTCGCGCCATCATCGCGGACGATCATCCACTGGTTCTGCTGGCGATCGAAAGCATGCTGGTGGGTTATCCGAACATGCAGATCGTCGGTCGCGCGGCTGACGCTGCCGGGCTTTTCATGGAGGTCGACCGCATTCCTTGCGACCTCGTTCTGATGGATCTTCACATGGCGGGTGGTTTCTATGGCGACGGGCTGGAATCCGTCAGGCAGTTCAAGGTGCGGTATCCCGAAGTTGCGCTTGTCGTACTCACCATGGAAACCGAAGCCGAGGCGTTAAAGAAGGTTATCGCGCTCGGCGTGAATGGGCTGGTGAGCAAGCGGGACCGGATCGATCTGATTCATGTCGCCATCGTCACCGCGCTGGCGCGCGAATGCTATCTCGGGCCCGCGGTCCGCGCGATGATCGACGACGCGGCGATGGCGCGGCGGCTCGATTTCGTTCGTCAGGTGTTGTCGCGCCGCGAAATGGAGGTGTTCACCCAATACGCTTCCGGATTCGGCGTAACGGAGATTGCCGCCCGGCTGGGGCGCAGCGTGAAGACGATCAGCGCCCAGAAATGTACCGCAATGCGCAAGCTCGTTCTTAACAGCGACGCGGAGTTGTTCCGCTTCGCCGTCGAACACGGCGTGATCCCTGACGATCGCCTGCAAAACCGGCGCTGAGCCGGCGAGGCGTCGCGCCGCCCAGGCGGCGCGACGAACAGAAAATGGTCTGGAATAGCCCGGGGATGCACACCGTGTGCAGGGCATGCCAGCCGATAAGACAACAACAAAATGACACAGAAGATCCGCGTCATCGTGGCCGATGATCATGCCTGCGTTCGTCTTGGCGTCATCCGTCTGCTGCAAACCGTGCCGCACGTCGACATAGTCGGCGAGGCGCCCGACACCGAAACGTTGGCTGAGCTGCTCGACACCCATGCGTGCGACGTCATCGTGTCGGATATCGGCATGCCGGGCATCCACGGCGGCAACAACGTCGTGTCGTTCCTGCGCCGGCTGCTGCGGGTTCGGCCCCATCCTTGCGTCGTCATACTGACGATGATCCGCCATGCGCACATGCTCTCGGGCCTGTTGCACGTTGGTGTAGCCGGCATCGTCGACAAACGCGACACCACCACGGCCTTGATCGATGCGATCGACGCCGTGATTGCCGGCGACATCTATCTGTCGGATCAGGCGCGCGTCGCGATCGAAGCCGCCGATGCTCCGCTGCAGCCTCGCGCGGGTGTCCTGAGTGCGCGCGAATGGGAGGTCTTCCAGCTTTATGTGCAAGGCCTCGCCGTCTACGAGATCGCAGTGCGCCTGCAGCGCAGCGGCAAGACCATCAGCACGCAGAAACGCAGCGCGATGCGCAAGCTCGGCCTTGAAACGGAAAACGACCTCATCGAATACGCCAGGCAGATAGGGTTGACCTGACAGGCCTGAGAGAACAACCACCATGCTCCGTCAATAACTCCTACGAATTTGGGAATAGTCTGATTGATCCGGCAGCGTTGCCATTCCACAGTTCCTGATTAACGACGGTTTTTCGTGCACTCACCTAACAGCGTGTCATTTCGTCATGCTGAGCAGCACAGAACCGTCAATCAATCTGAGCGGAAGGCTCGTGGCTTGAGCGCGGCGCCGTCTGTCCAGTGAACAAATAATCGGGCTGGGAGGCGGGATGGTAGCGCTACGTAAGCGGTTGTTGGTGGAGGGCGCAGGAACGGCCTGGCTGGTGTTCGTCGGTTGCGGCAGCATCGTATTGAATACCCCCGCCGCCCAGCAGGAGTACGGTGCGCTCGAGACGTCGCTTGCGTTCGGTTTGGCGCTAGCCATGGCCAATTACATGTTTTACGGCCTCTCCGGCGCGCATTTCAACCCGGCTGTCACGGTCGGCTTTGCGATTGCGCAACGGTTCCCGATTCGCGATCTGTTGCCCTACGTCGTCGCCCAGATTCTCGGGGCGAGTGCCGGTGCAGCCCTGCTGGCTTACGTGGCGAGTGGCCGGCCCGGCTTCGAACTGGCCGCGAGCGAGTTCGGCGCGAATGGGTTCGGCGATCACTCTCCTTCCGACTATCAATTTCACTCGGCGCTTGCCACTGAGCTTGCGTTGTCGTTCGCTTTCGTCATGGTTAGTCTGATGGTGCGCAGCCGGCGAAGCTTGAAATCGATCGCACCGCTCGTCACCGGTGCGTGTCTGACGCTCGTCTATATGGTGTCGATTCCGGTCACCAACGGCTCGGTCAATCCCGCTCGCTCCACAGGCCAGGCGTTGTTCGTCGGCAACTGGGCACTCGACCAGCTCTGGTTGTTCTGGGCCGCGCCCATGTCTGGCGGTGTCGCCGCCGGCGCGCTGTTCTCGTTTCTATGGGGCAAGCCGGTCGGTCACGCCGCTGCGGCGCTTTCCCGTGAACACGGCGAAGCCGCGTGAGCGGCGCCTCTCAGCATTTCCCGGCATCACTTATGAAAGTCCAGGACGGTGTCGTCGTGAGCAGGGCACTGCGACGTGTGGCGCAGTGGCTGGTTGTCGTATTCGCGTTTTTCGTCACGCGGATGCCGACAGTTGCTGCCCAGCCGTTTGCGGGTTCATCGCAAGTGCAAGCCGCCGGCACCTTTCCTGCGAAGTTGACCGTGGGCGTGCTAGCGAATGGCTGGCTGCCGTTCGACGCCCTCGAAGACGGCCAGCTGACGGGCTTGAGCGCCGACTACTTGCGCGCGCTCGTGGGCCCGGACGTCGTCATCGAAGGCAAAGCGTTTCCTGACATGCCGCAACTGCTGGCCGCGGCCTGCGCCGGCAAGGTCGACCTGATCATGAGCGTTGCCCGGACGCCGGAGCGCGGACGCTGTTTCAGTTTCACCGCGCCGTATTTTCGTACAACCACCTCGGTGGCGGTCAGGCGGGACGGTGATGCGTACGCCGGCCCCGCCCAGCTGAGCGGCGCCCGCCTCGCTATAGAGAAAGGGTTTGCGCTCGAAAGATCGCTGCGCGAGCGCTTTCCTCACGCGCAGATTAAAACTTTCGCCAGTACCCATGCGGCACTGTCGGCGCTCGCGCAGGGGGACGCGGATGCCTATCTCGGTATCACACCGGCCGTTCAATATGCGCTGGCCACCCAGGAGTTCCGCAGCCTGCGCGTCGCGTTCGAGGAAAACAGCAAGATCGCCGCCATGCGCTTTGCGGTGCCCCGCAATCGCGGCGCGTTGCGCGATCAGCTCGACCTCGCGCTTGCCTCGATGAATCCGGCCGACGACTCGGCGATTCGCGTGCGCTGGCTGTCCGGCAGCTTCGACGCGCAGGCGGCCTCCGTAGCGCGGCGCCTCACATTGACATCGGAAGAGCAGGCCTGGCTGCATTCGCTACCGCCGTTGCAGGTGGGTTTCGATAACGGCTGGCCGCCGTTTAGCTATGCGGACGAAGCCGGTCATCCTGCCGGCATCGCCGCAGAATATCTGGATTATCTGAGCCGCGCGTTGGGTGTCGTGTTCAACCGTGCTCGCACCGCCGACTGGCCCGCCACCATCGAAGCCTTCCAGCGTGGCGATCTGGCCATCCTCGCGACGTCCTCCAGCCGTGATCCGCGTCTGAAGAACGCGCGGCACACGCGTGCGTACGAAAGCTATCCGCTGGTGATCGTCGGACGCGAAGACGAACCAGCCGCGCGCGCGCTCAACGATTTCGCCTCGCGCCGCATCGTGGTTTCGTCGCATATCGCCGGTTCGATTCCACTGTCGATCGACAACATTCCGGCAAACCATGTCGTCGTCGCGCCCAGTCTCGACGACGCGCTAAAGATGGTCGCGAGCGGCCAGGCAGACGTGCTGGTTGGCAACGTGGCCGCCATCGACGTCCTGCTCAAGCAACGTTACGTCGGTATCCTCAAGATTCTCGGCGCGGTCGGCGAATCCGACGCGCTCGGTTTTGCTGTCCGCCCCGATCTCGGCCGGCTCGCCGGTCTGATCGACCGCGCGTTGCTGGCCATGCCGGCCGCGGAGAAGCTGCGCATCCGGCGAAAGTGGGTGGCCGGCAGCACGATAAGCCAGGGAACCTGGAGTGTTACCGCGATACGTCTGCTGCCATTGCTGATCGGCATCGGCGTCGCGTTGCTGGTCACGCTGCGGGCTTATCTGCTGCTGCAACGGGAAGTGCGGCTGCGCAGGCAGACCGAACGCGAACTCGCGGTGCAGCTGAACTTTCAGGAAACCATGATGGAGACGATCCCCTATCCGCTCGCCGCCAAAGACCTGGATGGCCGTTACATCGCGATCAACCGGGCGTACGAGCAAGCGTGCGGTTTGCGCCGCGAAGCCGTCATCGGGCGCACCACGCAGGGTGTTCAGGTGTGGGGCGAGGCAAACAGCCGCGTCCTGGAAGATATAGCGCGCAACTTGCTGAGCGCTAACGAGCCGGCGAAGGTGGAGCTTCAATTCGCCAACGGTGCCGGCGACTCACGGCATGGCCTGTTCTGGACCCAGCTCTGCCACGGCGGCGACGGTAAGCCGAGTTGCGTGCTCGGAACCATGGTCGACATTACCGATATCCGGCGCGCCGAAATGCTGGCGCGCGAAACCGAGCGCCGTCTGTTCGATGTCACGCGCTCATTGCCGGCGGTCGTATTTCAACTACGGCGTGCCGCGGACGGCATGTACTCGCTCCCGTATATCGGCGGCGACACGCGACATCTGCTGGGCGGCGACGCGTCGCTGATGCGCCTCGACGAGATCGACTTCCGCCGCGTGTGCGAGGAAGACCGGCCTTTTGTGCTGGCTGAGCTGGAACGATCGGCTCGCTGCGAAACGCCTGTCAATATGGAGTTTCGCTTCGACGGCGAGCATGACTTCAAGTGGGGGCGCGCGGAGTTGGTGCCGCGTCGCGAGAACGATGGCTCAGTCGTGTGGAGTGGCTACTGGGTGGACGCGAGTCTGGAGCACGCGCGCTCGGCGGAATTGGCGCGCGCGCGTGATGTGGCCGAAGCGGCCTCGCGTGCCAAAGACGATTTCTTCGCCATGATGAGTCACGAAATCCGCACGCCGATGAACGGTGTGCTTGGCCTCGTCGAGGTGCTGGAGCGCACGCCGCTGAATGCGGATCAGGGGGGGATGCTCAGCATGATTCACGAGTCGGCGGGCGCGCTGCTGCAGATTCTGGACGACCTGCTCGACTATTCGAAAATCGAAGCGGGGCGGCTGACGATCGAAGCCGAGTCCATCGACATGCGCGAACTGGTCGACAATGCAGTCGGCTTGCTGGCGGGCCGCGCTCATGAGAAGGGCCTGAAAGTGCGCGTGGATATTGCGGCTGAGGTCGCAGCCACGCTGCGAGGCGACAGCGTGCGATTACGGCAGATCCTGTTCAACCTGCTGGGCAACGCCATCAAGTTCACGCCGCAGGGCGAGGTCGACGTGCGAGTCGAGGTTGTCGGGCGGAGCGCCGGCGCTCAGACGCTCGAAATGACCGTCGAGGACACCGGCATCGGCATCGCGCCGGAAGTGCAGGCGCGGCTGTTCGAGCCGTTCGAGCAGGCGGAGTCGTCGACCACTCGCCGCTTCGGCGGCACGGGTCTGGGCCTGACGATCTGCCGCAAGCTGATCGATCTGATGAACGGCGCACTCGAATTGCACAGCGAGCCTGGCGTCGGCACTCGCATGACGGTGCGCCTCGCCATGCCGGTCGAGTCGCCGCGTTACTCGGTGAGCGGCCTGCGCGGCAAGCGCGGCGTGGTGGCAACGGGCGACACGCGAGTGGCGCAGGCGCTCATGCATTTCGGCGAGGCGCTTGGGCTCGAACTGCGCCTTGTGTCGCCCAATGCGGCGGAACTGGGCAAGCCTGACGCGCTAGTGGGCGTGGACCTGATCTTTGTCGGCGAAGAGGTGGCGTTGCCGGCAGGGGTACAGGGGAATTCGCGGCTCATCTGCCTCACCGAGAAACCGAAGCCGACCGGTTATCGAATCCTCGACGGCAACGTGCGGGTCAGCGTCAATCCCATTTCGTGGCGCGGTCTGGGTGCGGCGTGCGCGGCTACGATGGCCGGCTTGCCGTCGGTGGCGCCGCGTGCGGTGGGCATGCCGCGCACGCCGGAAGGCGGCGCCGTGCCGCCGGACCGCGAGCGCGCGATCGCGAGCGGCCGGCTGATCCTGGTGGCGGAGGACCATCCGGTCAACCAGGAACTGATTCGTCATCAACTGGCCCTGCTCGGCTTTGCCTGCGACGTAGTGAACGACGGCGCCGAAGCGTTGGCGGCTCTCGACCGGACCCGCTACGGTTTCCTGATCACGGACTGCCACATGCCGAACCTGTCCGGCTACGAATTGGCACGGCGCATCCGGGAGCGGGAACGGGGCGGCGCGCATCGTCTGCCGATCCTGGGGATTACGGCGAACACCGCGCCCGAGGACCTGAATCTATGTCCTGACGCCGGCATGGACGATTGCCTCGTCAAGCCGACCCGGCTCGCTACGCTGCGTGACTACCTGAGCCGCTGGTTCGGCAGTGACAGCGCGTGGCAAGCCGCACCCGCCGAAACCGTCACTACGCCGCCGATCGCCGGAGCGGATGCGCGCGGTGGTGCCGAGCCGTTCGTGCCGGTCGACCTGGCTCACTTGACGCAACTGTGGGGCAGCGAATCGACCGTCAAGGCCCTGCTCGAATCGTTCGTTTCATCGGTGCGCGAAGATGTGCTGGCGTTGGCGCCGCTCCTCGAGCGCATTGAGGTCGAGCGTCTGCGTGAGTGGCATCACCGGGTGGCGGGAGCGGCAGGCGTGCTGCAATATCCGCCATTGCTCAACGCGCTGGAAGACTATCGCCGGGACATCACCGCGAAGACACCGGAGCGCTTGCGCAGCGACGGGTTGCTGCTGATGCGCAAATGCAATGCGATGCTGGATGGAATCGACGAGCAAGTCGCGTTGCTCGCGTGATGTGTTGTCGCGCCGCATCGCGTCGCGGCGCGGGGTTGTACGCAGGTTGTACATATGGTCCGCAGCCGGTTGCGCCGACGCGGATAGTCGAGGTGGCAAAGCGAGGAACAGCGCAAGGAACAAAGCGGGAGGGCGAAAAAAAACGCGGCCGAAGCCGCGTTAAAGATTTGGAGACATCCTCGATGAAGGAGTCACTTCTCGCAAGCCGAAGCATAACCGGGCCAGCGCAAAAGATTCATTACGAAATGCGCAATTAACTGTTTGAAAATATCGACGGAAGCGTCGGCGGGGCGTTGTTTCGAAAGTCAGGCCGGCTACGCGCTGTCGCGCCGCACCGATCTGTACGTTGAAGGCGTCGCGCATATCGGCGCGAACGGCAGCACGATTGAAACGCAAGTGTTCGGTACGGACGCGCCGTCGTCGAGCAAGTACCAGGGTGTGGTGACCACGGGCATCCGTCACCGCTTCTGAAGCGCGTCGCTTTGGAACGAAAAGCACCGCTCGCGGTGCTTTTTTCATTGGCGATACGCGCGCATAGGCTGTTACATCATGCAACCCGCCGCGCCGACATGTTCGAAGGATTTGCACTAGTATGTGGTGGCTCCGCGCGGCCGGGTTGTCGGTGCGGCGGTGCATCAAGTCCGGAGAAGACCATGATTGCGCTTAAAAAATTGAATCTGGCGGTGGTGTTGTGGGCGTTGGCGTCGGGTGTCGCCTTCGCGGATACGGTGGCCTTGAAGGCGGACCTCGAACCGTCGAGCGAAGTGCCGCCGCGTGTGAGTCACGGGCATGGCATGTTGAACGCCACGTTCGATACGTCGGCCAAAACCCTGCAATGGTCGATCACCTATGAAGGGCTGAGCGGCCCGGCAACTGCCGCGCATTTTCACGGTCCCGCGCCCGTAGGCCAGAACGCCGGTATCCAGGTGCCGATCGGGAAGGGCGCGCTCGCCAGCCCGATCAAAGGATCGGCGGCACTCACCGAACAGCAGGTGACGGATCTGATGGCAGGGCAGTGGTACTTCAACGTCCATACGGGACAGAACCCGATGGGCGAGATTCGCGGGCAGGTCTTGCCGGCGAACTAGGGCGCAGGGAATACCACGTTCGCAGGAGCTGGCGGTTTGCAAGATTAAGAAGCCGCCGTCCACCGATGCATCGGCGAACGCACGTACCATGACGGGACACTATCGAAGGAGCGTGTCCCGATGAGCTGGCAAAGTGCACTCGCGTGCTGGTATCTGCGCAGGCAATTTCGGCCGCAAACTCTCAATCCGCACGTCAATGTCGAGAAAGCGCGCGCGTTGACGGCCAGGCGCGTCTGGTCGCCAGGCGTGCCCGCCGGCTGGCGTCTGCGCGAATTGTACGGGCCGGACGATTGGCCGCTGCACGGCGAGTGGCTCGAACGCATCGATGGCGCGTCTACCGCCAGGAATCCGCCGACGCTGCTGCATTGCCACGGCGGCGGCTATTACTTCTGTTCGCCGCAGACGCATCGCTCGCTGACGTTCGGTCTGGCGACGCGTGCCAATGCGCGGGTCTTTTCGCTCGACTACCGGCTCGCGCCGGAACATCGCTTCCCGGCAGCGCTCGATGATGCGACCGCGGCTTATCGCCGGCTGGTCGCCGACGGCACGCCGCCCGAGTCGATCGTAATCTCGGGCGATTCAGCGGGCGGCGGGCTCGCGCTAGCCACGCTGGTCGCCTTGCGCGATGCCGGCGACGCTCTGCCGGCAGGGTGTCTGCTGTTCTCGCCGTGGACCGATCTGGCCGCCGCCGGCGCCACCATCCGCACCAACGACGGTCTCGATCCGATGTTCAGCGGCCCCTCGATCGCCCGCGCGGCGCAGGTCTATCTCGGCGACGCGTCCGCTACGCATCCGTACGCGTCGCCGGTCTACGCCGACCTGCACGGCTTGCCGCCGCTCTTCATCATGGCGGGCAGCACCGAGGTGTTGCTGGACGACTCGCAACGCGTTGCAGACAACGCGCGCGCCGCCGGCGTCGTCTGCGAACTCGACGTGTGGAAGAAGATGCCGCACGTGTGGCCGTTGTTCACGCCGTTCATTCCGGAAGCGAACCGCGCGCTCGACCGCGCCGCGGCTTTCGTGCGGCGCGTGACAGGTGGAGCGAACGGGCGCGGCGCCGCTCAGCGGTCGAGCGCGATGTCGATCGTCTGATAGGCGGCCTCGACCATGTCCTGGCCGTATTGCCGCTCGAGCCGCCGCACGGTGAAGTGGCCGTGCGCGACCTGCTGGAAGTGGTCGATGAACACCGTGTTGACCATCGCGCCGAGCACCGCGCCGATCGCCGGAATCGACTTGGCGGCGATCTGCTCGCTCACTTGCACCGAGAAACGCGCGGCAATCGTGTTGAGCAGGCGCAGCAGCGCGGCGGAACCGTGCGCGGTGAAGCCTTTTGTGGCGATTTCGGATGAAGCTTTCGACACCGCCTGCGCCAGCGCGCCGCGCAAGATGAAGTAGCCGAAGTCGGCATCTTCGTCGGCTTTCGACGTGCCGCCCATGCCCAGCACCGTCAGACACTGCAGCTGCGTGTCGATCGAGGTCAGATCCTCGCCCTCGCTGCGCGCGATGTCGCAGATCGAGCGGAACATCAGCGTGGTCGTCACCGGCAACTCGACGGGCAGCGCGAACAGGCCGAATGCGCCGCCGGCCGCGCCGGTGGTCGCCACCGCGAACTTGTGCAGCAGGTTGCTCGGCTTGTCGGGCGCGCTCAGCGGTGCCGCGCCGTCCTGTCGTCCAAGCGTGCGCAGAGCGATCGCCAGACACTTGCGCAAGGCCAGCTCCGTTGCCTCCGTGACCTTTTCGTTGGCGAAAGCCGGCATCCGCGACATCAGCTTTTCCAGTGGCGAACCGACGATGCTGGCCAGTTTCATCGCCAGCGCGGGGCTTTCCAGTTCATGTTTCGCGCGCCGCAGCGCGATCAGATCTTCGTTCGATAAAGATTGTGCAGCGAGCAAACCTGGCTCCATGTGCCTCCCTGGCGGCATGTGTTATCCATTCTTCAGCTGATTGGATTCGATTTGGCGGCGCGCTTAACGCCGCCGAGGTCCGAGTTTAGAACGTCACGTCGTGGTATGATTCCATATTGTTTGACGCGTCAACTGTTGCGCTATCAAAAATGGCTGTCCATACCGCGGCCCACCACTCGAGTGGGCAAGTTTTACCCTTCCGTGAATCGCTATTGGCGATGCTCGGCATTTCCTTCGTCACGATGCTGGTCGCGCTCGACCAGACCGTGGTGGGCACCGCGCTACCCACCATCGTGTCGGAACTGAAAGGTTTCGAGCTTTACGCGTGGGTCGCCACGTCGTACTTGCTGACCTCGGTGATCACCGTGCCGATTTTCGGCCGTCTCGGCGATTACTACGGGCGCAAACCGTTCGTGATCGCATCGATCGTCGTGTTCACCGGGGCGTCGGTTTTGTGCGGCGCTGCCAATAACATGCTGTTCCTCGTGCTCGCGCGCGGTTTGCAGGGGATTGGCGGCGGCATGCTGGTCGGTACTGCGTTCGCCTGCATTCCCGATCTCTTTCCCGATTCGGTCGTGCGTCTGCGCTGGCAAGTGCTGATGAGTTCGGCGTTCGGCATTGCGAATGCAGTGGGTCCGTCGCTCGGCGGCTTTCTCACGCAGTACTACGGCTGGCGCTCGGTGTTCTATGTGAATCTGCCGGTCGGCTTGCTGTCGCTGTTTTTCGTCTGGCGTTTCCTGCCGCATCTGCGGCACGTCGAGCACGAAGGCAAGATGCGGCTCGACTGGCCCGGCGCGTTGCTGATTGCGGTGTTGCTCGGCTCGCTGCAATTGTTCGTCGAGTTGTTGCCGAAACATGGCGTCACCTTCGGCGCGTTGGCGCTGCTGGCGTTGAGCGTCGCGTCGGCTTATGCGTTGTGGCAGTGGGAAAAGCGCTGCCCGACCGCGATTCTGCCGGTCGATATGTTCCGCAACCGCAGCCTCGCCGCGCTGTTCACGCTCGCGGTGCTCGGTGGCTTCACCATGTTTTCGCTGCTGTTCTACGCGCCGTTGCTGTTCCAGGGCGGCTTCGGCATGTCGCCGAAAGAAGCGGGGCTCGTCATTACGCCGCTCGTCGTGTTCATTACGATCGGCAGTATTTTGAACGGGCGGATCGTCTCGCGCGTGCGCAATCCGAATCTGATGCTGTACGTCGGCTTCGCATTGCTGGCGTTGGCGTGCCTCGGCGTGGTCGTCGCCACGCGCTCGATGCCGCAATGGCTGCTGATGTCGTTCATGGTGCTGGGCGGCCTCGGCCTCGGTTTCGTGATGCCGAACCTGACGATCTTCGCGCAGCAGACCGCCGGCCGCGAGCACCTCGGCATCGCCACGGCGCTGCTGCAGTCGCTGCGGATGATCGGCGGGATGATCGGCACGGCGCTCACCGGCACGCTGGTCACGCACATGTACGCGAGCGGCGTGCGCAGCGCGCTGGAAAACGATCACGCGTCACAGTGGTTCCCAGACCTGGGCGACCCGCAAATCCTGATCAATCGCGATGCGCAAACCACCTTGCTCGGTCAGTTGGCGCATGCCGGCCACAACGGTGCGATGCTGCTGGAAACCGCGCGCGAGGCGCTGGTCGCGGCGATTCATCTGGGTCTCGCGCTGGCGGCGATCATCGCTGTGGTGTCGGTGTGGCAAAGCCGTCGTGTGCCGCCGATCAAGCTCCAGCGCAAGCTCGAGCCGGTGATTCAAGCGGACTGATTTTTCGACTTACCGTTTTACTGACTCATCATGGAAGAACAGGATCGCGTCGCCGTCGTGCAGCAATTCGGCCGCACTTATCGGGCGTTCATGTCGGCATTCGAGGCGCACGTCGGCCATCCGTTGCCGCGCTGGCGCATTCTGCTGGCACTGCACGAACAGGCTGGCGAGTCGTCGCAGAAGCGGCTGGTCGAGCGCTTGCGCGTCGATCCGGGCGCGCTCACGCGGCAATTGAAAACGCTGGAAGGTCTTGGCTGGATCGCCCGCAGCATGGATGCGCGCGATAACCGCGTGACCAATGTGCGCCTGACCGAAGCGGGACTGTCTGCGACGGAAGCCAGCTTGCCGCGTCGTAACGCATTTCTGCACGACACGATGGCCAGTCTGCCGGACGACGCGCTGGCCGCGCTGTCGGGCGCATTGAAGATGCTGGAAGTGCGGATCGGCGAAGTGGCGGCCGCAGCGGGCGCCAGCAGCGCCGCCGCGACGCAGGCGTCTGACGCGGCGGTGGACGTCGGCCCTGAGCGCGAGGCGTGAACGCAAGGTTCTAGTGCGAAGATCGAGCGCAAGGTTTGAGTGCAAGGTTCGAGTGCAAGGTTCGAGTGAATGCGCCGCCGTGACGAGCGGCGCGCCACCCCGCGTAGAGCGCGCCGTTTTTCAGCCTTATCAGAAGAACGTTTCGATCACCTCGGTGACGCGATACGACGGATCGAGCACCAGCACCTGACGCCACTTATCGAACGTCAGACACGGGTGGGAGATGTCGAACGCGATCATGTCGCCCACCTTCAGATCGGCGCCGGCGGGGATCCGCAGATACGCATGCTGATCCATCAAGCCGAAAATTTCCCAGCCTTCGCTCGCCGCGACATCGCGCGGCGCCGCTGTGCCCGGGCGATAGTGGCGCGCCGGCTCCGGCATGCCCGCATCGAAAGCGGAGTCGCGCTTGCCGAGACCGATGATCGCGCGATCCGGTTCCGGAATCGACTGCACATACGCCCACAATTGCAGCGCCGGCAGCAAGCCTTCTCCCATTTTCTTCGCGACCGGATTGCGCGCGAAGATATCCGTTTGCGCTTTGCGGTAGATGCCGACGTCGTGCGTCAGATAGCAGCCGGGGCGCAGCACGACTTCGACCTTGCCGGTTTCCGACGCCTTCGCGAATTCTTCCGCGACCACGTCATACCAGGCCGAACCCGCGCCTGACAAAACGGCCGGCGTACGGGCAAAACGCCCTTCGTCGACGAGCGCGCGCGTGACGGCAACAGCGCTTTGCAGGAACTCGCGCACTTCGTGCTCTTCTTTCAGCACGCCTTCATACAACTCGACGCCTGCCAGCTTCAACACTTCCGGATAACGCGCGATTGCATCGAGCACCGCGTTGCGCTGTGCGTCGTCGCGCACGCCGGTGCGGCCGCCCGGCACGCCGAGTTCGAGCAGCACCTGCAGCGGTTTGCGCACCGATGTGAAGAACTGGCCCAACTGCTCGACGCCTTCGACCGAATCGACGAGACAGAAGAATTCGAAATCGGGATCGCTCAGCAACTCGGCGATCATCGTCATGTTGCGGCGGCCGACCAGCTGGTTGGCCATCAACACCCGCGAAACGCCGCCGTGATACGCGGCGCGCACCTGATGCGCGGTGGCGAGCGTGATGCCCCATGCGCCGGTTTCGAGCTGACGGCGAAAGAGCTGCGGCGACATCGTGGTCTTGCCGTGCGGCGCGAGCTTGACGCCGTACTCGGCGACGAACGCCTGCATCCACTTCAAGTTGTGTTCAACGCGATCCGCGTACAGCACCGCGGCGGGCAGACTCACGTCCTCGTTCAACAGATTCCACTCGAGGCGCGCGGCATCCGTGAGCTGGATGCTGGTGCCTGGAACCATGCCCAAGCCCTTGCTATAAGGATCAATCGTTGCGCCTTGATAGTTTGTAACTTTCATGTCTCCCTGCTCCATCATCCAGTTAAATTGAATCAAAGTTGACTTTACCATGTTACCGAAAGTACGATGGTCGAAGAAATGTTATTTAGTACCACGGCTCGCGCGGCCACGCTCACGGGCGGCTGCGCCGGCCTCCAACAGTCCACAATGAACTCTACTGCCGAACCGCTGGCTTTCGACATCGTCGCGCGCATTGCCGAATGCGCGCCGGAATTGCGTTCGGCCGAGCGCAAGGTTGCCGCGCTGATTCTCGACGATCTGACCGGTGCGTCGCGAGCGAGCATCGGCGCGCTCGCGCAGCAGGCCGGGGTGAGCGCAGCGACCGTCACGCGCTTTGCCAAGGCGGTCGGTTGCCGCGACGTGCGGGAATTGAAGCTGCGGCTCGCCCAGGCGGCCGCGGTCGGCCAGCGCTTTCTGCAAGCGGGCGCTCCCACGGACGCGCCCGAGCCGATTGCCACCCGCGTGTTCGACGAAGTGCAGACCGCGCTCACGCATAACCATCAATTGCTGCGTCAGGCTCCGCTCACCGAAGCGGCAGCCGCATTGCGCGCCGCGCGGATGATCTACGTGTTCGGCATGGGCGGCGGCTCGACCGCGCTCGCCGACGAGATGCGTTTCAGGCTGGTACGCCTCGGCCGGCCTGTCGCGACCTACCAGGACGGCCTGTTGCAGCGCATGGTGGCGAGCACGGTATCGCGCGAGTGTGTCGTGATTGTGTTGTCGACAACGGGCCGCGTGCCGGAGATCGTCGAGAACTGCCGGATCGCACGCAGCTACGGCGCGACCGTGATTGCGCTGACCGCACCGGCTTCGCCGCTCGCCACGCTGGCTGATTGGGTGATCCCGATCGTCGCGTTCGAGACCGATTTCATTTACAAGCCGTCGTCGTCTCGTTACGCGATGATGATGGCGCTCGATGTGCTCGTCACCGAACTTGCCGTCAGTCAGGGTGATGAGAGCCGCGAATTGCTGCGCCGCATGAAGCACGCGCTCGACGCGCACCGTGGCGGTGGCGATCGACAACCGTTAGGAGACTGATCCATGCATTCGCATCCCGAAGCCGCCGATACGCTGATCGTCGGCGCGCAACTGTATGACGGCACGGGCGCACCGCCGGTCGAACGCGATGTTGCGATCCGCGACGGGCGCATCGTCGCAATCGGCAATCTGTCGAACTGGCTCGCCGAAGAGGTGATCGAGGCCGACGGCCGCGCGCTGGCGCCGGGCTTCATCGACGTTCATACGCATGACGACACGCACGTGATCCGTTCGCCGCAAATGCTGCCGAAGATCACTCAGGGCGTGACGACGGTGATCGTCGGCAACTGCGGGATCAGCGCGTCGCCGGTTGCGTTGAAGGGCGATCCGCCCGATCCGATGAACCTGCTCGGCGAGCGCGACGCGTTCCAGTATCCGACCTTTGCCGAGTACGTCAAGGCGGTCAACGCCGCGCGGCCCGCGGTGAATGTCAGTGCGCTGATCGGGCATACGGCATTGCGCAGCAACCAGATGGACCGGCTGGATCGCGCGGCGACGCCGCAGGAAATCGAAGGCATGCGCGCGCAGCTCGAAGAGGCGTTGTCGAACGGCGCGCTGGGCCTGAGCTCGGGGCTCGCGTACGGCTCCGCATTTGCCGCGCCGACCGAAGAAGTGATGGCGCTGGCCGAGCCGCTCGCCGCCGCCGGCGCGCTGTATACGACGCACATGCGCACCGAGTTCGACGCGATTCTCGATGCCATGGACGAAGCGTATCGGGTGGGGCGTCATGCGCACGTGCCAGTGGTGATTTCGCATCTGAAGTGCGCGGGGCCGTCGAACTGGGGGCGTAGCGAGGAGGTGCTGAAGTCGCTGGAGGGCGCGCGGCGCATGCAGCCGATTGGTTGCGACTGTTATCCGTACAACCGCAGTTCGTCGACGCTCGATCTGAAGCAGGTGACGGGCGACATCGACATCACGATTACGTGGTCCGAGCCGCATCCGGAGATGGCGGGCAAGCTGGTGAAGGAGATTGCCGCCGAGTGGGGCGTGACGCAGCAGGAGGCGGGCAAGCGCTTGCAGCCGGCGGGCGCGGTGTACCACAACATGTCCGAGGAAGACGTGCGGCGGATTCTGTCGCATCCCGCGACGATGGTCGGCTCCGATGGTCTGCCGAACGATCCGTTGCCGCATCCGCGCTTGTGGGGCGCGTTTCCGCGCGTGCTCGGGCATTACGCGCGCGATGCCGGTTTGCTGCCGCTCGAAGAGGCGGTGCGCAAGATGACCAGCTTGTCGGCTCGGCGGTTTGGGTTGGCGCAGCGTGGCGAGGTGCATATCGGTTATCACGCGGATCTGGTGCTGTTCGATCCGGCGCGAGTTCGCGATGCCGCGACGTTTGAGAAGCCGCAGCAGGCGGCAGACGGCATCGACGCAGTATGGGTGAGTGGGGTGTTGTCTTATCGCGATGGAGCCGTGACCGGCGAGCGCGCGGGACATTTTGTGGCGCGTGGCGCGGCGTCGAAGGGTGACGCGCACGGCGCGTTTTGAGTTCTGTTTTGAGTTCTTTTATTCGATGCGGTGCGCGGCGGTTTTGATCGGCGCATGCCTGACTTTGGGAGGAGTTTGATGATGAAGCGATATGGCGTTGAAGGCGGGAAGGGGACCGGCGGTCAGCATATGCCCTTTGCCCGGGCTGTCGAAGCGGATGGCTGGTTGTTCGTTTCCGGGCAGACGCCGATGGAAAACGGCGAAGTGATCAATGGCGGGATCGTCGAGCAATCGCATAAGGCGATTCAGAATGTTTTCGCCATTCTGAAAGAAGCCGGGTATGGGGCGGAGCATGTCGTCCGCTGCGGGGTGTGGCTCGATGATCCTCGCGATTTTGCTTCTTTCAATAAGGTTTTCCGGGAGTATTTTGGGGAGAATCCGCCGGCCAGAGCTTGTGTGGTTTCTTCTATGGTGATCGATTGCAAGGTCGAGGTTGACTGCGTCGCTTATAAGACGCCTGCTGGAAAGGCTTGATGGTTTTTGCTTGTCAGGCGCAGGCGCTGGGCTTGCGTCCAGCCGGGCCGCGGCGAATATCCACGCGTGGCTTGCCGTCACGCGTGGCGCCGAAGCCCGGCTGTCTCATCACTTCAAGTGAGGCGCTCGCATCCACGAGCCGCAAAAAACTCACTGCCGCGCAGTGCGCAGATTATCCGGCATCGGCAGATTGTAGTTGGTGCGGAACGGATTGATATCGAGCCCGCCACGCCGCGTGTATCGCGCGTAAACCGCGAGCTTCACCGGCTTGCACTGCCGCATGATGTCGACGAAGATCCGCTCGACGCACTGCTCATGAAACCCCGTGTGATTGCGATACGAAATGATGTACCGCAGCAGCCCTGCATGATCGATTTGCGGACCGACGTAATGAATCTGCACGCTGCCCCAGTCGGGCTGCCCGGTTACCGGGCAATTCGATTTCAGCAGATTCGAAACAAGCGTTTCTTCGACAGGGGCCTCGTCCCGCGCCGCCGTCAACAGCGACGGGTCGGGATGATAGACGTCGGTATCCAGATCGAGCCGATCGAGCGACAAGCCGTCGAATTCCTCCAGTTGCAGCCGGCTGAACTCGACCGGTTGCGCCAGGTGCACCGACACGCTCGCTGCGCACGCAGCCGAGACGTCGCGCCTGATCGTATCGCGCACGATATCGATCGATTCGAATGCCGTCTGCGCAAACGATCCCAGATATAACTTGAACGACTTCGACTCGACGATATTCGGCGAATCAGCCGGCACAAAAAACGTCGCCACCGCAATCTGCGGCTTGCCGCGCGCATTCAGCCAGGACAGCTCGTAAGCATTCCAGATGTCCGTGCCGAAAAACGGCAACTGCGCGCCAATTCCAATCGCCTCTCGCGCATTGCTGCGCGCGATCGGAAACAGCAGCGACGCGTCGTATTGTTCGGTGTAGGCGGAAGGCTTGCCCAGCGGTGATTGTTCGGGTGTCATGATGCGTTCACGATGCCACTCAGCACGTGCCCCGTCGCCGTCACGACGCGAGCCGATTCGCAGTGGCCAATTTGGTCGTCGAAGAAAAAGTCCGGCTCGAACTCGCGCAGAAATGCGCTCTTGTCGAGGCCGCCGAGGAACATCGCTTCGTCGATTTCGATGTTCCACGCCATCAAGGTGCGGATCGCGCGTTCATGCGCGGGCGCCGAACGCGCTGTCACCAATGCCGTACGAATATGCATCGGCGCGGCTTCGTCCGCGAGTTTCTGCAGCCGGTGCAGCGCTTCGAGCAACGGCTTCAAGGGCCCGTCCGCGAGCGGCAAATCCTTGTTGTGCATCTCATGGCCGACAAACGCCCGCAGGCCATCTTTCTGGAATACGCGCTCGGCTTCGTCGGAAAACAGCACGGCGTCGCCGTCGAACGCGATCCGGATCTCGTCCGGATACTTGCTCGCCGTTTTCGCCGATTCAGGCAACACGCGCGCAGCCGGAAAACCCGCGGCCAGCGCGTCGCGCACGTCGTCCTGATTCGCGGACAAGAACAGCGACGCGTTCAGCGGCTTCAGATAGCCGAACGGCGCCCGGCCACGCGTAAAGACGCCGCGCTCGATCGCGAGGCCATGTTCGCGGCACGAATGAAAAGCGCGCAATCCGCTGATCGGATCGCTGCGCGACAGGATCACCACTTCGACACGGTGACCGCCCGCGTTCAACGCCAGCAGCTTGCGGATCAGCGGAAATGCCACGCCCGGCTTGGCGGGCACAGCCAGCCGGTCGCGCTGCAAGGCTTCATACGCTGGCAGGTCGCCGTCCTCGTACACGCGGTTCTCTTCCTCGAAGTCGAACAGCGCGCGCGACGAGATTGCCACTACCAGTTTGTCGGCGAGCGAAAGAGCCATCTGCGCGTTTCAGTCCAAAAAAATCAGGCGAGAATCAGGCGAGAAACAGCCGGTACACCGGATTACCGGTCTCTTCCCAGTACGGATAGCCGAGCGTCGCAAGAAAGCGCTCGAACTCGCCGTTCTCGCTTTCCGGCACCTGGATGCCGACCAGAATCGAGCTGTAGTCCGCGCCCTGGTTGCGGTAGTGGAACAGGCTGATATTCCAGTTCGGCGCCATCGACGACAGGAACTTCATCAGCGCGCCCGGCCGCTCCGGAAACTCGAAGCGGAACAGCCGCTCGTCATGCGCGAGCGGCGAACGGCCGCCGACCATATAGCGGATGTGCTGCTTGGAGAGTTCATCGAACGTCAGATCGAC
>NZ_JBYSWU010000120.1:0-3483 GCF_058781505.1 Paraburkholderia sp. FW306-2-2C-D06C
CCCCATCACATCTGATGGGAATCAGATTGCCCCAGTCCCGCCATTACGAACAGACGGTACAGATCGAGTGCTTACGAAGACCAGAGCTGTTTCTGGATATATCGTGAGCGCAAAAGCAGCCGCGACGCAGAAGAAGAGCAGCGCTGGTTCCTCCATGGACTGTTTGGATGACGCGCCATGGACACAACCTTCAACGTTCTGCCGGCGTACGCCGAGCTGTTCTGCTTTTCAAATTTCACGTTCCTGCATGGCGCTTCTCACGCTGAGGAACTGGCCGAGCGCGCGGCGCAGCTCGGCTACTCGGGTCTGGCGATAACTGACGAATGCTCGCTCGCGGGTATCGTGCGGGCGCACGTCGCGGCCAAGGAAGCGAAGCTTCCGCTCGTCATCGGCTCGTACTTCCGGCTCGTCAATGCGGACGGCTCACCGGCGTTCGGTCTCATCCTCCTCGCCCAGAACCGCGAGGGATACGGAAACCTCTGCGAGCTGATTACGCTCGCCCGCACGCGTGCGCCGAAAGGCCAATATCGGCTGACGCCACAGGACCTGTCGCGGCCGGACCGGGAAAACAGCCACCTACGCGGCATGCTCGACTGCCTTGCGATACTCGTGCCCAACTTTCCCGCGAAAGAAAATGTGCTGGATGCGCAGCTTGAGTGGCTCGACCAGACATTTCCGGGGCGCGCGTGGTGCGGGTTGGTGCTTCATCAGCGGGCGATGGACGACATCCACCGCGGCACCGTCGAATACGTTGCCGACAGCCATGGCATCCCAGTCGTCGCGCTCGGCCACGTGGTGATGCACGTGCGCTCGCGCAAGCCGTTGCAGGATACGTTGACGGCTATCCGTGTGGGCAGACCAGTGCACGAATGCGGATACGACCTGGCGCCAAACGCGGAGCAGCATCTGCGTTCCCGACTGCGACTCGCAAACCTTTATCCGGAGTACGCGCTCAGCGAGACGACCAACGTCCTCGCGCATTGCACGTTTTCGCTCGACGAACTTCGATACGAGTATCCAGGCGAACTCGTGCCAGCCGGCTTCACGCCGGCGGCGTACCTCCGGCAGGAGACGTACGTCGGTGCCCAGCGGCGTTTTCCTTCGGGCATTCCGCACAACGTTCAGGAGCAGATTGAACACGAGCTTGAGCTGATTGCAGACCTGCAGTACGAGCGGTACTTCCTCACCGTATATGACATTGTGCGGTTTGCGCGCAGCCAGCACATCCTGTGTCAGGGCCGAGGCTCGGCCGCCAATTCGGCTGTGTGCTACTGCCTGGGCGTCACGGAAGTTGACCCGGCGCGCGGCAACATGCTTTTCGAACGATTCATTTCGAAGGAGCGCGGTGAGCCGCCGGACATCGATGTCGACTTTGAGCACCAAAGACGTGAGGAAGTTATCCAGTACATCTATCGCAAGTACGGCCGCAACCGTGCGGCGATTGCTGCGGCCGTATCGACATACCGTGCGCGCGGCGTGTTGCGGGAAACAGGCAAGGCGCTCGGAGTCGACATGCAGATTGTCGATGCAGTGGCAAAGTCTCATCAATGGTTTGATAACAGTGAAGACCTGCTCAAGCGCTTCGAAGAGTTCGGGCTGAATCCGGAGACGCCTATCATCCGGGCGTGGGCATCACTGGCAGCGCAACTGTACGGTTTTCCCCGGCACCTGTCGCAGCACTCGGGCGGCTTTGTTATCAGTCGCGGAAAGCTCACGCGCCTCGTGCCTGTTGAAAATGCTGCCATGGCCGAGCGCAGTGTCATCCAGTGGGACAAGGACGACCTCGAGTCACTTGGCCTGCTCAAGATTGATGTGTTGGCGCTGGGGATGTTGTCGGCTATTCGCCGCACGCTCGACCTTGTGTCGGAGCAGCGGGGCGAGCGATTCGAGATGCAGGACATACCAGCAGAAGACCCGCAAACCTACGAGATGATTTCGCGCGCGGACACTGTTGGCGTATTTCAAATCGAGTCGCGCGCGCAGATGTCGATGCTGCCACGATTGAAACCACGTACGTTCTATGACCTGGTCATCGAAGTTGCCATCGTACGCCCGGGACCAATTCAAGGTGGCGCCGTTCATCCGTATCTGCAGTGCCGACAGGGATTTGAGCCGGTGACTTACCCCAGCAAGGCGCTTGAGACGGCGTTGGGCCGCACGCTGGGCGTTCCGATTTTTCAGGAACAGGTGATGCAAGTGGCCATCCTGGCGGCCGGATTCACTGCCGGAGAAGCGGACCAGTTGCGAAGAGCGATGGCAGCCTGGAAGCGCAAAGGTGGTCTGGATAAATACTACGACCGCATCGTCAACGGTATGCTCGAGCGAGGGTACGACAAGACATTCGCGGATGGCATCTTTCAGCAGATTCTCGGCTTCGGCGAATACGGTTTTCCAGAAAGCCATGCCGCCAGCTTCGCGCTGCTGGTGTATGCGAGCAGTTGGCTAAAGTGTCACGAGCCGGAAGCGTTTCTCGCGGCGATGTTGAATTCACAGCCCATGGGTTTTTATTCGCCGTCGCAACTCGTTCAGGATGCGAAGCGGCACGGGGTCCAGGTACTGCCGGTAGACGTCACGATAAGTGGCTGGGACTCGTCACTTGAGCACATAGATGGAGCTGCGAATCCAGCCGTCAGGCTCGGTATGTCGTTGCTCCGAGGCATGCGCGACGGCGCCGCAGAGCGTATTGGGAATGCGCGAGCCGTGCGGCAGTTCACGACAGTGCCCGACCTCGCGCGGCGCGCTCAGTTGGACCGCCACGACCTGCAGGTGCTTGCCGCGGCGAACGCACTGTCATCTCTTGCGGGCAATCGGCGTGAAGCGTTGTGGCAGTCGGTTGCCTCCGTGCCTGACAAAGACATGCTCTCGGTTGCGAAGGTTGAAGACGAAACACCAGAGCTGGGTGCGCCCTCCGAAGCGGAAGATATCGTCGGTGACTACCGGTCGACGGGGCTAACACTGGGACGACATCCTCTTGCGCTACTGCGCCCCCAGTTGCTCGCCAACAAACTGATGCCTGCCTCAACGTTGCAGACCTATCGAAACGGCCGGCTCGCTCGCGGCTGCGGCATCGTCACCGTGCGTCAACGGCCAGAGACTGCAAAGGGCGTTATTTTTATCACCATTGAAGACGAGACGGGCAACGTCAACGTCATCGTCTGGCCCAAAGTGCTTGAGAAGCAGCGCAAGGAAGTCCTTGGCGCATCGTTACTCGGAGTGCTTGGCGTATGGCAGTGCGAAGGTGAGGTACGACATCTCGTGGCTCAACGCCTCATCGACATGTCGTATCTGCTCGGCGAACTGCCATCCATGAGCCGTAATTTCCATTGATTGCTCAATCCTGGGCATGAGACCGCCGCCAGGCACGCGTTGTTGTTTCAAGCGATTCGTTTCAACACACGAATACATCCCTAGTGTTCTGAGTTAGAAATTCATTGAAAGATGTCAATCCCGTACTAAAGTGTCTTGTATGGCACTTGATACGGG
>NZ_JBYSWU010000121.1:0-3313 GCF_058781505.1 Paraburkholderia sp. FW306-2-2C-D06C
TCCCCCGCCCCAAAGGAAGTCCCCTTGGGGGATTGGGGGATTGCCCCCTCGGGGAGCCTGACGCGAAGCGACAGGATTGGGGGCACTCACAACCGCACCTGCTGGAGAATCGTATGTCAATGGCCGACCGCGACGGCAAGATCTGGATGGATGGCAAGCTCATCGAGTGGCGCGATGCCAAGATCCATGTGCTCACCCACACGCTGCACTACGGCATGGGCGTTTTCGAAGGCGTGCGCGCCTACAAGACGGCCGACGGCGGCACCGCGATTTTCCGCCTGAAGGAACACACCAAGCGTCTGCTGAACTCGGCGAAGATTTTCCAGATGGACGTGCCGTTCGACCACGAAACGCTCGCCGCGGCACAGCTCGAGGTGGTCCGCGCAAACAAGCTGGAATCCTGCTACCTGCGCCCGATCATCTGGGTCGGCTCGGAAAAGCTCGGCGTGTCGGCCAAGGGCAACACGATTCACGTGGCGATCGCCGCCTGGCCGTGGGGTGCTTACCTCGGCGAAGACGGCCTGAAGAAGGGCATCCGTGTGAAGACCTCGTCGTTCACGCGCCATCACGTGAACGTGTCGATGGTCCGCGCCAAGGCGTCGGGCTGGTACGTGAACTCGATCCTCGCCAACCAGGAAGCCACCGCCGACGGCTATGACGAAGCGCTGCTGCTCGACGTGGACGGCTACGTGTCGGAAGGCTCGGGCGAAAACTTCTTCCTCGTGAACAACGGCAAGCTGTACACGCCGGATCTGTCGTCGTGCCTCGACGGCATCACGCGCGACACCGTCATCACGCTGGCGAAAGACGCCGGCATCGAAGTGATCGAAAAACGCATCACGCGCGACGAGGTCTACACCTGCGACGAAGCGTTCTTCACCGGCACCGCCGCCGAAGTCACGCCGATCCGCGAACTCGACAACCGCACGATCGGTTCGGGCGCACGCGGCCCGATCACCGAGAAGTTGCAAGCGGGCTTCTTCGATATCGTGAACGGCAAGAGCGAGAAGTACGCGCACTGGCTGAGCAAGATCTAACGCGCGCTGCCCCGACTTTTAACGGCGCCACGCACGCACCCTGTATACAACGAGAAAGTCCCCATGAGCGAAATCAAGGAAATGCCGCTGGTCGAACTGTCGGCAAAAGACCTGCCGGCGTATTGCCCGAATCCGTCGATGCCGCGCTGGAGCGCCCACCCGCGAGTCTTTATCGACGTGACGCACGGTGAAGCGCGTTGCCCGTACTGCGGTACGCGCTACAAGCTGCGCGACGGCGAAGTGGTCAGAGGTCATTGAACACTGAACGCTGAGCGCTTGCAGCGCTGCTTGCGGCCCTGTTGGCCTCGCCCGCTGCCCGGTTGGTCGTTTGGCTTGCCGTCTTTGCCCTGGTAGCAGGCGATTGCGCGAGCGCGTCGCGGCAACGCCGCGGCCGCGGCGGGTCCGGTCGTACCGGGTCCGCGCCACGCGACTCGCGGCTGACTCCCTTTCACAAACCTGAACGCCACGCGCATAACGCGCGCGGCGCTTCGTTTCGACACCGGACACTCACTCTGATGCGTCGCGCGTTGGTTATCGCACCGAACTGGATCGGTGACGCATTGATGGCGCAGCCGCTGTTCGCGCGCCTCGTGAAATTGCATCCGCGCATCGCGATCGACGCGGTCGCCCCTTCGTGGGTCGCGCCCGTGCTTGAACGGATGCCCGAAATCCGCGACGTCTACGCGACCGATCTCGCGCACGGCAAGCTGCAGATGCTGCGCCGCTGGCAACTGTCGAGCGACTTGCGCGACGTCGGCTACGACGCGGCCTACGTACTGCCGAACTCGCTGAAGTCGGCGCTGATTCCGTGGATGGCGGGCATTGCGCTGCGCATCGGCTATACGGGCGAAAGCCGCTACGGCCTGCTGAACGTGCGTCACGCGAATCCGCGCAAGGACGAGCGCCCGCCGATGGTCGGCCACTACGCCGCCCTCGCCTACGCGCCGGGCGCCAAGGTCCCCGGCGATCTGCCCATGCCGCGGCTCGACGCCGACCTGAACGAGGCGTCGCGCGTGTCGGCGCGCTTCAATCTGGACACGCGCGTGCCGCTGCTGGTGTTCTGTCCCGGCGCCGAGTACGGTCCGGCCAAGCGCTGGCCGCCCGAGCATTTCGCGGCGCTCGCGCAGATGGTCGGCCAGTCGTTCCCCTATACGCAGATCGTCGCGCTCGGTTCGCCGAAAGACGCGCCGCTTGCGCAGGCGATCGCGGAGAAAGCACCGAACGTGCGCAACCTGTGCGGCCAGACCGCGCTGGGCGAGGCTTGCGCGCTGATCTCGCGGGCCAACGCGGTCGTCACCAACGATTCCGGCCTGATGCACGTGACCGCCGCGCTGCGCCGGCCGCTCGTGGCCGTGTACGGCTCGACCGATCCGCGCCACACGCCGCCCTTGTCGGAGCTTGCGAAGGTACAATGGCTCCATCTCGAATGCAGTCCCTGTTTTGAGCGCGAGTGCCCGCTGGGCCATCTGAACTGCCTGAAACAGTTGAGCGCGGAACAGGTATTCGGCGATTTGCGCGGCATGTTGCTCGCGCAACGCTGAACCGACTGACACTTGCACGCAACACCGCACGCATCTGAGCGCGTCGCGTCATGTTCGCGCCTTGCGGCGCGGGCATTCTCGCGCTTGGGTACGATTGTCCGGCGCCCCGGACTGTCCCGCTGACTGCTGCCCCGCAACCGCGCGCCGCGCACAAGAGACTGACGAGCCATGCCACGTTTTGCCCATATCTTCGAAGCCGCCGCCGATACCCTGAACGCCTACTATCAGGCCGTCGCCGAGGTCAATATCGACAGCTTGATGGGCTTGTGGATCGATGAGGAGTTCGTCAGCTGCATCTGCGCCGACGGCTCGCATCTGCACGGCCTCGACAGCATTCGAGCCGGCTTGCAGATCCAGCTGGAAGCCGCGCCGGTCTCGATCGAACCGCTCGATATCCGCGTCTACGACAGCCTCGGCACCGTCGTCTATGCAATTGCCGAAGCGCACCGGCCGGCCAATCCGGCCGCCGCGCCGACGATGGTGTTCACCACTTACGTGATGGTCCACGAACGCGGCGAATGGCGCATTGCGCATATTCACGCGAGTCCGATGCCGAACGAAACCGCCAGCCAGTTCGCGACGAAGATGCGGCATGGCCAGGGCCCGTTGCACTGACGTTCTGTTGATGCTTCACGTTTTTGTTCCGGCGCTGGTATGAGCACGCCCCGCAGGAAGTCCCTCGCCCCGCAGGAAGCCCCTCGCCCCGAAGGAAGTCCCTCGCCCCGAGGGAAGTCC
>NZ_JBYSWU010000122.1:0-2755 GCF_058781505.1 Paraburkholderia sp. FW306-2-2C-D06C
CAAAATCCGTCGACCTCTTTCTGATAGTTGTCACGCCCGCCGTCGTGCCGTCTCACGCTCGGCAAGTTGACAACGCCAATCAGGATTATCGCGACCACGACGTCACATGGATAAGGGCATTCTGCATCGGGATCGACGATATTCTCAGGAGGCCGTGAAATGGATTGTCCATTGCCAGGACCAGGAACACAGCGCCTCCAATGGCGCACGCGCCGACCATAAACGCGGTAACTACGGTCGCATTCTGAGGCGCATTGAATCCGAAGCTCGCGAAAATCACCGTAATCCACGATACGAGCACGACCAGGACGATCGGGCGGATGTTTGGCCCTTGGTGTTCGATTAATTGCCATCGCTGCCGAATCAACGACGTGACGATCTGCAGCGCCTGATCCTGTAGCCAGTGTTGCCCTGCATCCGCCGGCTTCAGCGCTCGAATCTGTTCTCGAACGTGTTCCAGTGTTTGTCCCGTCCGCTCGTCTGCCAACTCTGCAGGCGCCTCGTCCGTCGGCCAAATGTCCTGAATCGTTTGCACCGTAAAGTCTCGCAGCAGCCCTGCGGGGATCGCCGCAGTCTGCCCGTAGTCGCGCAACGTTTCACTGAGCAGAATCACATCAGCTGAAAAACTGCGAACATCATGGTCCGTGCTATCCGACGACGCCTTCGCGGTGGAAATCAACAGTCCAAGCACGAGTGACGCGAGTACCGATAGCATACCAATGGCCAATCGCACGACATCACGGGTTTCTATCGTCTGGTGGGTCTCTGGCAGCAAACGGTGCAACACAATTCCGCCGACGCCGCCGGCGAAAACTATGACCGCGCAAAGCGCGCTTGTGACAATGGGATTCATGGGGCTTTTCCTTGGCGTTTAGACCGCTGCGCCCAGGATCTGCTTGATCTTCTGCTCGACCTGAAAAAGTTCGTCGTCGGACCAGCCCGGTCGACGGCGCAGAGTAAGCATGTCTTGGAACAACACAAAATTTTCCGCGTCCAGCGTGTCTACGTCGCGAAGTTCAACTTTGTTTTGGCGCCCACGATAGAAGCTGATATAGGCTTCGCCCAAGAACACCGCGGCGTCGCCACCGCCTTCAATGGCCTCGACCAATTTTTGCAACAACTCTTTCGTCTGCATGGTTATGTTTTCCATTCAAGTGCGGCCGCAGCCGCGTTTCCGTTATCTAGTGGGCGAGCACAGCACCGAGATTGAGTTCATCGGCAACTTTCTTCAATCGCTTGTCGCGCGTCCAGATGGTGATGCCGGGTTGTAGGCGCGCGGACGCCAACAGTGACGTGTCGACATATCCGATTCCACGATTGAACAGACCTTCGCGCTCGATCAGATAAAACGTCTCCTCCGGTGTTGCAACTGGCGCGCGCGGCAGATCGAGCAACGCGCCAAGCACGACGTCACGGTCACGCAGACTACCGAGCGAAATCTCGCCTATCACATATGGATGAGCCAGCACACGCTCCTCGGCAAGCAGGGTCATCAGCATAGGATCAGAAGCGTTGATGTGGTCAATCCAGACCGACGTGTCGACAAGAATCATTCGACGTCCTGCCGGCGACGCGGCGCCCCCTTGATGCCCGGTTGGCTACCGCCAAGATTCGCGAGTCGTTTTGCGGCTTCACGCTGGATCAAAGCCTTTAGCGCTTCGCGCACGAGTGCCGTTTTTTCCTCCACCCCCGTATAGGCTTGAGCCTTGGCGATCAAGTCGTCATCAAGCGCAATAGTCGTACGCATGGAAACCTCCGTAAGTATGAGCACCAATTATAGCATCGTTTGATGCTAATAATAGTGCGTTCTGTCGTCTCGTAACAAGCGCGTTTTGCGCAGTTGCACGCGAGAACAGCGAAAATCGCTCGCGAACACAGACCGGATATTGCGTCCTCGGAAAAATGCCACTACGCATTGGCCACTCGCCGGCCTGCGGCGCGATGGATGCACCGATTCTCAGACCAGCCTGTCAAACGGCTCGCGAGAAGCGCAAGAAAATTGCGTTAACGCAAAGACTTTTCTATCGCCGGATAGGCTTGCGCCGGTTTTTTGGCCCCATGTGCCGCTGGCTGCCGCGAGTTGAACGTTCACAACAAGTTCATCCCGGAGTGCAAAAGCTATATGCATACCGAAGAGGGCGGTCGCCATGCTCGCCGTCCCCGGGCTGCGCGCGGTCCGATGCCTTCAATGAACGGTCCCGGCTCAGGCCGCCATTCGATGCTCGTAGTACGGTCGCTCCCGATCATCGAGAATCGCGTACTGTGCCGCAAGATTGCGTGGATCGGGATTGAGCCACGCGTCGATATGCTCCGGCTTGATGGGAATGATGCAGCGATTGTGGCCGGCTGCGGCAACTTCAGGGGGCGGCTCATCAGTGATGGCCGCGAACGAGAGCAGATCAGGCTCGCCAGGGCTTTGCCAGTGCGATCACAGGCAGGCGACGAGCATGTCCTGAGCGGGCCGCGGCTTGAACTCCAGGACCACGTTTTCCTCCAGTTCGCCTTCAGCGAGCTCGCGCCCTTCAAGGCGATGTCGTTTCACGTTTTCATAGAACGCATTCGCGACGATAGGTCCGTGCGAATACCCAAAAGCGCCCTTCCAGAAGCCTTCGAGGTTGTCAAGCCTGGCATTATTCTGGAACCTATGTTCCGTTAGAAATATCTGTTAGTGTTTTCAACGGCGTTGTCAGGTTATCAGGTCGGTCACGTAAGATGGCGTGATGAAGAAATCGAAATCGCTCTATCACGGTCACCG
>NZ_JBYSWU010000123.1:0-2703 GCF_058781505.1 Paraburkholderia sp. FW306-2-2C-D06C
TGAGCAGTTGATGGAGCGGCTGACACGCTACCTTACAGGGTGGCGCGGCTACTTCGGCTTCTGTGAGACGCCCAGCATGGAGCGCGACAATTACAGTGTCCGGTCGTTGACAACTATCCTGGCCGGTGGTGAGGAGTCGAAGGCGGCGTAGCCGCCGGAGACGACGAGCCACCGGCGCTGCCGGATCGGCGGGCCTAGGATGGCTGACTGAAGCTAAAAAGAAGCGGTCAGCCCATGTCTGAAACCCGCATTACCGACCAACAGGTCCGGCTCTATATGAACAAGCGCAAACACAACACCCAGGAAGTCGCCGCTGCCAAGGTAGGCATAAGCTCGCGCACGGCTCGACGCATTGAGCGCGCGACCAGGTTGCCTTCGCAGAAGGCCGAGCGTGACTGGCGTACCCGTACAGACCCGTTCGCCGACGTTTGGGAAGGCGAAGTGGTCCCGTTGCTGCGCAGTGCACCGCGGCTGATCCCGGTCACGATCCTGCGCAAGCTGCAGGAAGATCACCCGGGCCGGTTTCCGGATAGCATGCGACGCACGCTTGAGCGGCACATCAGCCAATGGCGTGCGCTCGAAGGTCCGGGCAAGGAAATCTTCTTTCCGCAGGAGTATCTGCCGGGGATACGAGGCCTGTCGGACTTCACTCACATGGAGAAACTGTGCGTGACGCTCGGCGGCGTCCCGTTCGACCACCTGTTGTACCACTTCGTACTGGCGTTCTCGCGCTGGGAGTACGCCTGTGTGGTTGATGGTGGAGAGAGTTTCGAAGCGCTCGCGGCCGGGTTACAGAATGCGCTGTGGCAGGCTGGCGGCTGCCCACGCGAACACCGCTCGGACAGCCTGTCGGCAGCCTTCAGGAATCTGCAGGAGCAGGAGGACTTCACAACCCGGTATGCATCACTGCTCGAACATTACGGCATGGAGGGCACGCGCAATAATCGGGGTCTTGGTCACGAGAACGGAAGTGTGGAATCCTCACATCGCTACCTGAAGGACGCCGTCGATCAAGCCCTGGAACTGCGAGGTCATCGTGACTTCGCTGACCGCGCCGCCTATGACGAGTTCGTACGCGGGGTAGTCATGCGCCGGAACCGGCGCAATGCGGCAGCGTTTCGCGTCGAGCGCGAACACCTGCAGGATCTGCCTGAGCTCCGTACCACGGACTTCGTCGAGGAAGAGGCGCGCGTGACCCGCTGCAGTACCTTCACCGTGCGTAACATTCTTTATAGCGCCCCGTCTCGCCTGATTGGTCATCTGCTGAAGGTGCGTCTGTACATCGACCGGCTTGATTGCTATCTGTCCGGCGCGCTGGTGCACAGCACGCCACGGGGATCGCTGGCGCCCGGGCGCAGCCGGGGCCATGCCATCGACTACCGTCACTTTATCGATTCGCTCAAACGCAAGCCTCAGGCCTTTAAAGGGCTGGCGTTTCGCGACAACCTGTTTCCGCGGGAGGCTTACCGCCGGACCTGGGAGCAACTGGACACGAAGCTGTCGCAACGCAGCGCCTGCAAGACCATGGTGGGCCTGCTTGAGCTGGCCGGTAACCACGGCGTCGAAGCGCAACTGGCCGAGCGGCTTGAAGCATTGCTCGAACTCGGTGAGCTGCCCAATCTGAAGACGTTGTTCGACGAATTCGCCCCGCGTCTGCGCGAGTGTCCTGTGGTCGTGGTCGAGATGCCATCCGCAGAGGTCTATGACGCATTGCTCGATGAGGAGGTGCCGGTATGAACGCCCCTGCTTGCGATGCCGGCCGCATGGCGCTGATGCTCAACGAGTTGCGGCTGCCGACGATCGGCCGGTTGTGGCCGGACTTCGCCGAACGCTCGGACAAGGAGGGCTGGCAGGCGTCCCGACTGCTTGGCGCGCTGTTTGAGCATGAACTTGCCGAGCGGGCCCAACGACGGATCGAGCGTCATCGTATCGAATCGCATATGGACCCGACCAAGACGCTCGCCACCTTCGACTTCGGCGTTGTTCCGATGGTCTCGAAGGCGCATGTAATGGCGCTGACCACCGGCGATTCGTGGCTCGAAAAAGGCGCCACGATCCTCCTGTTTGGGCCACCCGGTGGCGGGAAAAGTCATTTGGGTTCGGCCATTGGCCATGCGCTGATCGACGCCGGCTATCGCGTACTGTTCATGCGGACCAGTGAGATCGTGCAGAAGCTTCAGGTCGCCCGTCAGAGCCTCCAACTGCCTTCGGCGCTCGCCAAACTCGACCGGTTCGACCTGATCATCCTGGACGATCTGTCGTATGTGAGAAAAGACCAGGCCGAAACCAGCGTGCTGTTCGAGCTGATCGCTGAGAGGTATGAGCGCAAAAGTCTTCTCATCACGGCCAATCAGCCGTTCTCGGGCTGGAATGACGTGTTTCCTGACCCCGGCATGACGGTGGCCGCTATCGACCGGCTCGTCCATCACTCGACGATCTTCGAGCTGAATGTCGAAAGCTATCGGCGGCGCAAAGCCAGCGACAAACAGAAGGAACGCCGGCGTCAATTACCCAACGACAATTACGACGGAGCGACGACAACTATGAACCCGTGATCACGACAATTACCCCCGTCGACCGGACAACATAGTTGTCGACGACCGGACAAGACAGTTGACGCTATCCACCCAGCACATTACAACGGCTGGATGAGTGGGTACGACGCCGTGTTCGCTTCGTCTTCTGGAAACAGTGGAAGAACAG
>NZ_JBYSWU010000124.1:0-2580 GCF_058781505.1 Paraburkholderia sp. FW306-2-2C-D06C
AAGCTTGCCGAGAGCTATCTCGTGTTTGCATCGCTTGCCTGCGCGTTTGGGCCAGTCGTAAATGTGAACACTGCCTAACGAATACGGTTCTCACGACGCCAGACCGCGAAGACAATGGCTGCCGGGACATCATCTACATCGCCGCGACGAGCGGCTGTCGTAATGGACCCTGCGGTATTCGTTGGGAAACGCTGTGAGGAGACCCGGACGACTGGTTCCCGACGTCCGGGTAACGGTCCGTGGACAAACTGCAGTTCAACTGGCACCATGCCGATATATACCGTACACAACCGCCGCCTTCGCACTTGAGCACCTGATGAATACCCGGAATTTCGTGACCAACGCCCGCTTGATGTGCATGCACCTGGAGATACCTTATCCTGGGCGTTGAAAGCTTTTTTTGCTTTTTTTGAAAAGGGACGCCGCAGCGTCCCTTTTTCTTTTCTGGAGCGGCCATGACCTATCGATACATCACGACCCCCATCTACTACGTCAACGACCGTCCACACATGGGGCACGCCTACGCGAGCATTCACGCGGATGTCGTCGCACGCTACTTCCGTGCAGCAGGAGACACGGTGATGCTGCTGACGGGCGCGGACGAACATGGGGAAAAAATCGCCAGGGCGGCCGCACAGGCTGGAGAAGATCCCCGGATTTTCACGGACAGACACGCAAAGCTATTCGAAACGGCATGGCAACGACTTTCTGCTAGCCCAGACTGCTTTGTGCGGACCAGTGCTCCGGCCCACGCGAAGGTTGTATCTGACTGCCTCAACAGACTCTTCGACGACGGCGAAATCTATCTGGCTGACTACGAAGCGCTCTATTCAGTAGCGCAGGAGCGTTTTGTGACCGAAAAGGAACTGGTCAACGGGAAGCTGCCCGAAGACCTGGATCCTCCGGTGTTACGTCGTGAGCCAAACTACTTTTTCCGGATGGAAAAGCACCGTCACTGGATCAGGCAAGTTCTCCTGGATGCGCCCCACCTCATCCAGCCAGCACAATACAGGAACGAAATCCTGAGGCTACTTGAAGAGCCTATCGGCGATCTGAGCATATCCCGTCCGCGCGAACGGCTTGAGTGGGGCATTCCCATTCCGTGGGACGACCAGCACGTTACATACGTATGGTTCGATGCGCTGTTGAGCTACGTGTCCCCATTGGGATACCCGGATCATCGCTCCTTCCATGACTTCTGGCCGGGTGTCCGGCACGTGATTGGAAAGGACATTTTGCGCACGCACACACTGTTCTGGCTGAGCATGTGTCATGCGCTGGGCATTCCACTATATCAGCGCCTTTTCGTTTCAGGCCATCTGCTCGGTCACGACGGGCGGAAAATGAGCAAGTCACTCGGCAACGGCGTGGATCCACTCATTGCGGCTGATACCTATGGCACTGACGTACTGCGCTATGCGTTGATTCGCGAGATCAGCTTCGGTGGGGACGGCATCATCAGCAACGAGATCATTGAAAAGCGGCTGAACCGGGATCTTGCGGATGATCTGGGCAATCTCGTGTCGCGCACACTGGCAATGATCGTGAAATACCGTGGTGGCCGTGTACCGGCACCCAAAGGCTATGGGCGGCTCGAGAACGAAATCATCACGCGCGCCGCCATCCTGCCAGGCGAAATTCTCGCACTCGTCGACAACATGAAACTCGCACCCGCAATGGAGCGGATTTTTGAATTCGTACGACACCTTAACGGCTACGTGTCAGTCGCCGCGCCTTGGGCACTCGCAAAGAATGAAGCAGCATCGGATCGAATCGACACGGTGCTCTATACGCTGGCGGAAGCAATTCACAGCGTCGCCATCCTCCTTGCGCCAGCAATGCCGGAAAAGATGCGTGAACTGCGGTGGTTGCTCGGGTGCTCCGCCGAGCCTGTTTGGGGCGCTCTATGGAGCAAAGGCGTCGCGCCAGGCAATCAGGTCCGCAATGGCGTTCTGTTTCCGAAGCGACCGCCGCTGAGTTGATCTTGAACACGATCGGATGGGTTTCGGTCCACGAACCGAAACTTCCTCCCTGCCTCGCTCGACCTTCTGTACACGATTAACACGAACGTCTCGGAGGTCCCTTTTTCGGCCTTATGGAAAGCTTCACATAAGGCCGAGCTGCAGCCCTTCCGTCGCACAGGACACCGCCTTAGGAAAACGCAAACGACAGGCGCCCTACCCCGGCCCGTTTGCCACGGTATTGCCACCATGCGATTGCGGCGATAACGGGTGTTGCAGCCAGTGCGGAGCACCGTTAGCAGCGTCGAAACCAGCACTTGCAGAACCTGAAACTGCCGTCCCCCAATTGCTCGCAAATTTTGCATAATTCTTTTAATCAACCGAGCTAGTTGTTAGGGCTTTTTGATAATGTCCGCTTTTAGCTGCATAGAAATGTCCGCTTTTGATGCCGTCGTATGCTAGCCAGCCGCCGTTTTTCCGGCGCTGGAGACTTCGATGGCTGTGACAGAACGGATAAGAGGGGTGGCCGGGATTCGCAAATATCTGGCTCTTTTGAAAACGGAGTGGGTAACGGGGCTCATCGGGCATGCTCATTAAAGCGTGAGAAGTCGAGTTTTCC
>NZ_JBYSWU010000125.1:0-2131 GCF_058781505.1 Paraburkholderia sp. FW306-2-2C-D06C
TGGAAAACTCGACTTCTCACGCTTTAATGAGCATGCCCGATGAGCCCCGTTACCCACTCCGTTTTCAAAAGAGCCTCGTTATTCGAATAAAAAAGGCCATAAAGAACGCGCAACCTTATTTCGAATGGCTAGCAGATCAGGCTCTCGCGCGTTCCGCCGTGAACGTGACGAACAACAGTAGCGAACTGTTTGATCGCTACGAATTTTTAGCCGAGAGCTTCAAGGCAAAAGCAACCGAGGCACAGACGCGTACCCGTGAACGTATTGCAATCAAAGAGGGCAAGGAGCGTTATGTCGGTCCGATCTTCGTCAGCACCCAGTTGCGGCGAGAGGCCAGATGGCTGGCGCTTGCTGCCATTGATGCATTCTATAGTTGGACTGAGCACGTCTTCATCCATATCGCAATCCTGCTAGGCCGCGCTACGACCGCTGACGAAATCACCGTATTGGCTCAGGCGGAATGGTCGGCGAAGTACAGAGCGGTCTTTGATTTGCGCGATAAGGAAGCTAAGCGGTATTTTGATCAGCTAGGCGAAATCCGCTTCGAGCTACGAAATTTTACCGCGCATGGTGCTTTTGGAAAACGGGGCGAAGCATATCGATTTCATTCAGGCGCAGGCGCGGTCCCCGTGTTTTTGCCTCATAAGGCGGGGAGCCGAAAGTACCGACTAGGGGCTGGAATCGCTTTTCGAGAAGAGGACGCGCTCCTCCTCATCGATTCGTTTATTGCCTATCTTTGGTCAGATGGGCGTGAACCTGCGCGGGCGTATCTGCACGATACCGAATTGCCGATCGTCCTGACCTACGCCGCAAATGGCACGTACGCCGCCGCGATGACCTCAGTCGAGGACATGAATGCATTCATAGAGCATGAACAAGCGGCTTGGGATCGCGCGGCAGACATGGATTTTTAGGTGTTCGCGCGCATCGCCGTAAATGACATTGGTATCTGCGGGAGTCGATACAATACGCGGACCTACCACGCTCGGGACGACCTGTATGCGGCTTTACTATCTAACGGCAGAAAAGTGGGCGAAAAAGACTATCGAAGAACGCCGGATGAAAATCTCGCTCTTCGAGGAACTCAACGATCCATTCGAGCTACTACCTCATATTCTGCCGAGCCGCGAGCATCGAAAGGTTGCCGAGGTATTGCGCGAGCACCTGTCTAAGCAGCGTGGAGTGATCTGCTTTTCGACTGATTGGCAAAATCCGGTCATGTGGGCGCATTACGGCGCGAAACACTATGGCATCTGTCTCGGGTTCGACATTCCAGACGAACTCGCAATGCGGGTTGGCTATGAGTCGAACCGGCTGGACTTCGACATTGATCTTTCGGCGCACAACGCTGGCGTCACTCCCGAGATGGTAAAGGCCATGCTGCTCACGAAATTCGACGCGTGGCGATACGAGAAAGAATACCGGGTGATGGCGGAACTGCAAGATAAAGACGAGGACGGGCACTACTACGCCGACTTTGGCGAGCTTTTGATGCTGCGTGAAGTGGTCATTGGGGTGCGCTGCGAAACCTCACAGCAAGAAGTCGCGGAGTGGATCGGAGAACTAGGCCATAACGTTGACATCCGCAAGGCACGGCTGGCGTTCAAGCAGTTCAAGATTACCGAACAGCTCATGCAGCCCGTCCTCGTAGCCGGTCAAAGCAAAGCTAAGTAAGGATATACCATGACAAGACTGGCGATCGGGCGCGGCAAGTGCGCCCGACGTATGCTGCCGAACGCCGCTGTCTGAAAACACAACAGTGCTCGGTCTTCGAGTATCGCTTGGCCCTTCCCGAGTTGCTGCCAAGCCGATACGGCGCGATCTGACGAGCGCAAGATTTCTTACGGCAAGCGATATCATCTCGTTGCATGCGGTAGCTCGGTAAAAAGCTCCTTAATCTCGTCGTCAAGCATTTCAGCGACTTCATGCATGACCGAAGTTTCGCCGTCGAACGAACCATTGAGCTGATCACCGCCGAATGAGGGAAGCGGTCGGAATCCGCCGTATGCCATACCTCGGTCAGACGGACGCCCCAATAAGTTTAAGCGCGAGACTAGGCAGTGTTCACATTTACGACTGGCCCAAACGCGCAGGCAAGCGATGCAAACACGAGATAGCTCTCGGCAAGCTT
>NZ_JBYSWU010000126.1:0-1585 GCF_058781505.1 Paraburkholderia sp. FW306-2-2C-D06C
CTGGAAAACTCGACTTCTCACGCTTTAATGAGCATGCCCGATGAGCCCCGTTACCCACTCCGTTTTCAAAAGAGCCGGAATAGTAGTAATGCACGCCTCTCATTTTCCTGTCCCTGTAGGAAGAGTCCCGAAGCCCTTGACCTGGATGGGCTGATTCGTAATCGCTTGCGTACCTCCGCCACTACCCCACTCGGGAAATGTATTGGTGATCGGCTCCAAGGTTGTGGTTGTATTCCACTTTCCAGTGGGAATTGTCAAGTCGTTGATGAGTAGCAACGTATCGAAGCTCACCCAATTAGTTGGTGTCCGAGGCAACTGCAATACGCTCTGCGCCGCCGACGGGCTCATGTTCGTGATGTTGTCGAACGTGATGTTGTCGAACGTGATGTACGTCGGGTTGCGAGGGGCGATTGTTCCCGCCTGTGCCTCGGCAACAGCAGGACCTCCCACCACTCTGTAGCCGGTCGCAGGGACAGCGGTTCCATTCGACGTAACATAAAAGTCAGCGCCGCTCGTGGCAACAGAAGCGCCGTTGTTTGTGGCACCACTACATTCGCGCAGTCCGCCGGTAGCCGGAATAGATCAGTCACGTATCGGCTTTAGCCATAGCCCAGTGAGTTGCTCGCTTGTTAGTGACGCACCCGCATTGGCTGCGAATTCCACGACGACATCTGCCGCACCACCAACGCCGGAATATATCCACCCCGACTCGCTGTCGAAGTGTGTCTGCCATGCCCTGCCTCCCGGTAGGTCGACGGCACCTCCGGGCACGAGAACCGAAATATCAGAGAGGAACAATCGGCCAGGCAAAGTATTTGGAGCAGCCGTAGGTCGATCTGTCCATCGCGTATGTGGAAACAAGCCCCACGGAAATAGTATTTCGCCGGTGTCTACGGACACCTCCAATTGAAGCGTACCAATCGAAATGGAGCCGGTTCCAGAACTCCCGACTCGAGCGTTTAGTTCATTCGAACTTGGAGCGAAGTCGATTGAGTACTCCGCGTGACGGTACACCAGTTGCCCGGCGAGTACCGGGCCAGATTTCCAGGCAAATCTCATTTCGGGCCGCTCTTAAAAAGGAAATGGAGAACCGTCTTGGTACTTGGATTCAACATCGCGGCGAACGGGATCACGAGCAACCCGGGCGGCGGCGGTGACGTGACCTTCAACCACTGGTAGTTTTATCGCGCCGCTCACGTGCTACCTGCATACGCTGAGCCGCTCTCCATCCGCGGAATCGCGCATCGACTCGATCGGGACTCCGCGTCCGTGCGGCGCGACGAGCATGCGCTGCACGATGCAGGTAAATCGGCCACAACGCCGATAGTGCAAATTGAGTTCCTTTATAACGGCGTGCACGTCGATTTCATATTCACCGCCGCATACGTCGTGCCGGACGCGCTGCTGCTCGACTTCTACTGGATCGCATCCTGCGATCGGTAGCGGCTATTTGGACTGTGAAGATGTTACCCATCACGCAAGGCCGAGTGCCTTCGGCAAATCTTTAACGGCTCTTTTGAAAACGGAGTGGGTAACGGGGCTCATCGGGCATGCTCATTAAAGCGTGAGAAGTCGAGTTTTCCAG
>NZ_JBYSWU010000127.1:0-1558 GCF_058781505.1 Paraburkholderia sp. FW306-2-2C-D06C
ACTGAACGTGCTCGGCGCGTGGCCCGCCTCGGTGCTCGACAAACAGCTGCTGATGTCGCACCAGAAGGGCAATGACTTCGGCAACGACTGGCTGCGGACGAACGAGGCTGGTTCCGGCGCCTACAAGCTCGTGAAGTGGACGGCGAACGACAGCATCGTGCTGCAGCGCTTCGATGGCTATCGTATGCCGCTCGCGATGAAGCGCATCGTGCTGCGTCATGTGCCGGAAGCATCGAGCCAGCGCTTGCTGCTAGAGAACGGCGATGTCGATGTCGCGCGCAACCTGAGTCCAGACGATCTGTCCGCGCTGACAAAGTCGGGCAAGGCGCACGTAAGCGCGGTGCCCCAGGCCACGTTGCTGTATCTCGGCCTGAACGTCAAGAACCCGAACCTCGCGAAGCCGGAAGTCCAGGAAGCCATGAAGTGGCTGATCGACTATAACGGCATCCAGAACAACGTCGCCAAGACCACCTACAAGGTCCACGAAACGTTCCTTCCCGAAGGGTTTCTCGGCGCGCTGAACACGAATCCCTATCAGCAGAACGTCGCGAAGGCGAAGGCGCTGCTCGCGAAAGCCGGTCTTCCAAACGGCTTCTCAGTGACAATGGACGTGCGTACGGGCTACCCATACAGCGAAATTGCGGAGGCCGTTCAAGCGAATCTCGCACAGGGTGGCATCAAGGTTCAGATCATCCCCGGCGACAACAAGCAGACGCTCGCGAAGTACCGCTCGCGCTCGCACGATATCTATATCGGCGAATGGTCGGCGGATTACATCGATCCGCATAGCAACGCACAGGGCTTCGCGTGGAATCCGGACAACTCCGACAAATCGAGCTACAAGATGCTCGCGTGGCGCAATTCGTGGGACATTCCGGATCTGACCAAAGAGACGAACGCGGCGCTTGCAGAATCGTCGACGGCAAAGCGTGCGGAGATGTACCAGACGATGCAGAAGCAGATGCTCGCCCGCTCGCCGTTCGTGGTCGTGTTCCAGCAGGTCTCGCAGGTAGCCACGCGCCCGGGCGTGACGGGTCTCGAAGTGGGTCCGATCAACGACCTCGTGTCGTATCGTGATCTGAAGAAGCAGTAACGGATCAGGCGAAGGCGAAACTGCCGCGGCTTCGCCTTCGCCCGAGGAACTCATCATGTCGACTCCCCTCACGACTTTCGACCGCATGCGTGCGCTTTCAGGCGAAAGCGCCAGCGTACGCTGGGCGTTGCGCCTCGTTCGCTGGATCGTCACGCTCGTAATCACGTTCACCGGTCTGCTGGCGGTCACGTTCGTGATCGGCCGCAAGGTGCCAATCGACCCGGTGCTGGCGATTCTCGGCGATCGTGCGTCGGCGACGGCGTACGCGGCGGCCCGCATCCAGCTCGGTCTGGACAAACCGCTCGCGGTTCAGTTTCTGATCTACGTTCGCGATGTACTGCACGGCAATTTCGGCATGTCGCTGCTGACCGCGCACCCCGTCATCGAAGACATCCAGCGCGTGTTCCCCGCAACGCTCGAACTGGCGACGCTGTCGACGATGCTTGGCGTGCTGATCGGCGTGCC
>NZ_JBYSWU010000128.1:0-1447 GCF_058781505.1 Paraburkholderia sp. FW306-2-2C-D06C
CTAGTGTTCTGAGTTAGAAATTCATTGAAAGATGTCAATCCCGTACTAAAGTGTCTTGTATGGCACTTGATACGGGAGGTAACGATGAGCGGACGGCCCAAAGGAGAACTCGTGCTGAGCGAATCGGAACGCGAACAACTGCAAGCGCTGACGATGCGACGCAAGACGGCACAGGCCCTGGCATTGCGGGCGCGCATCGTACTGGCTTGTGCCGATGGTATGGATAACAAGACAGTTGCGGCGAAACAGCGGGTCACTCAGCAAACGGTTTCGAAGTGGCGGGCGCGGTTCGTGATCCACCGTCTGGACGGACTGCTTGATGCGCCTCGGCCCGGCGCGCCGAGAACGATCGATGACGCGCGCGTCGATGCTGTCATTGCGAAGACGCTCGAGTCCGTTCCTGTCGGAGCTACTCACTGGAGCACGCGCACGATGGCTCATGAGATGAAATTGTCGCAGACCGCAGTCACGCGAATCTGGCGTGCTTTTGGTTTGCAACCGCATCGGCAGGAAACGTTCAAGCTCTCCAGCGATCCGATGTTCGTCGACAAGGTGCGAGATATCGTCGGGCTTTATCTGGATCCGCCGCTCAAGGCCATGGTGCTGTGCGTGGACGAGAAGAGCCAGATTCAGGCGCTGGACCGCACGCAACCCATATTGCCACTGGCACCCGGCATCGCTGAGCGACGCACGCATGATTACATGCGCCACGGCACGACCACGCTGTTCGCTGCGCTGGACATTGCTACTGGTGAAGTGATCGGGGAGGTACATCGGCGCCATCGCAGCAGCGAATTCCTGCGCTTTCTGCGTACCATCGAAGCCAGCGTGCCATCCGGTCTGGATGTGCATCTGGTGATGGACAACTATGGGACGCACAAAACACCCTCGATCAAAGCCTGGTTCGCTCGCCATCCTCGCTTCCATGTTCACTTCACGCCCACTTCGGCGTCGTGGCTTAATCAGGTCGAACGCTGGTTCGCCACGCTCACTGAAAAATACCTTCGACGCGGCACGCATCGATCGACACGTCAGCTTGAAGACGCGATTCGTCATTACCTGGACACCTATAACGCTAATCCCCAGCCGTTTGCCTGGAGCAAGTCGGCTGACGAGATCCTGGCCAGCCTCGAACGGTTTTGTGTGCGGGTTCGTAAGGCCGCGGGAGTAGCACCATGAAAATCAATACCGATGCAATTGATGAAGTCGCCCTGGCACTCCTCTACCTGACCCTGCATGATCGATACCGCGCATGGAAGGGTTTCGACTGGGATGTGCTAAATCGGCTCTACGAACGCGGCTTCATTGATGATCCGGTCAACAAGACGAAATCCGTGATCTTTACCGAAGAAGGGTTGCGCGAGTCCGAGCGGCTTTTTAATCAGCATTTCGTCATTTCGGATAGAGCGGAAGATTGATTCAACGAACTTCTAACTCAGGACACTAG
>NZ_JBYSWU010000129.1:0-1410 GCF_058781505.1 Paraburkholderia sp. FW306-2-2C-D06C
GGCTCTTTTGAAAACGGAGTGGGTAACGGGGCTCATCGGGCATGCTCATTAAAGCGTGAGAAGTCGAGTTTTCCAGCGATGAGGAACAGGACGGTGCGCATGGTTTCGAAACGAGCGTACCCGCGTGCTTTGCGTTTGGCGGCCTGAAACAGGCCGTTGATGGCTTCGATGAAGCCGTTAGTCTGGCGCGTCTGAGTCCAGGCAACAATGCCGTCGAAGTGTCGGCGAATCAATCGCGCGACGTCCTTCATCGGTTCGACCTTCGAGCGCATGACGTTCGTACACCACTGGTGCAACATCGCCGACACGACATTGATTTGCTTGCGCTCGAGAATGTCGCGCAGTTGCTCGCGGTATAGCCACGCCCGGGCCGTGCGCTTGGTGGTGTACTGACTGACGAGCGCCTCGAGGTCGGTCAGTTGGGCGAGATTCAGTTTGTTCGCGTCTTTGAGCAGCGTCCAGCGCATGCCCTTGAGTTGCGGGTCGACCTTCTGTTGCTGCCGGCGCACCGTGTCGAGTGCCTTGGACGCGTGAGCAACGACGTGAAACTTGTCGAAGGTCACTCGCGCGTCGGGCAGATGTTCATTGACGCCTTTGATGAAAGCCGGCGACATGTCGATGCTGACCGAGCCGATTTGCTCGGACGTGCCACCGTGTTCGCCCAGATAGGCCGCAAAGCGTTCAATCGTGCTGGCATCCTTGCCGGTCGTGACGAACACGACCCGCCGCGCCTGCATATCGGCGACCAGCGTCAGATACTCATGACCGCGCCGATACGAGGTTTCGTCAACCGCCACTGCCGTCACGTCAGACAGGTCAGCCGCCGCGAGTGCCAGCTCCACATACCGCGAACAGATGGCGTGTACTCGATGCCACGACAGGTTGACCGCACGCGCGACAGCGGCAAACGGCATCTGCTGGGCGAGCATCAGCACGAGTGCCTCGAACAGCAGCGTAAAGCCACTGAGTTGACCGACCCAATCAGGGTCGACCAACCGCACGGAGCCATCGGGTAAGCGCACACGCGGCACCCGCACTTCCAGGAAGCACTCGTGTTGAAAGAAATTCAGGTGACGCAGACGCTTGATTTGCGTGTCGTGTACAGGATGCTCACCGGCAACTCCAGCATAGGGAAACCGGCTGCCCGCGACGAAGTCAACGGCAATGGTGAGTTGATGCTGAGCGGCATCAAAGTCAACGCCTTGAACGTACCAGGGCGCGGTTATTCCAAGAGCGGATTCGAACAGTTGATTCGTCATGGTAGCTTTGTCTTGCGTGGCTGGTTGCCGCATTCTGCCGCAACCAGCCATGGCTCAGCATATCAATTCTGGGCGCCTCAAGGATTCGCTACGCCGGGCTTACGCCCGTCCTTGACCCGCCAAACCTACCCACTCAAAATTCAAAAGAGGC
>NZ_JBYSWU010000012.1:0-164608 GCF_058781505.1 Paraburkholderia sp. FW306-2-2C-D06C
CCTCAAGGATTCGCTACGCCGGGCTTACGCCCGTCCTTGACCCGCCAAACCTACCCACTCAAAATTCAAAAGAGGCGCTTTTCTCAATGGTCGAGTCGTCCGGCTTCGGCGTCCAACTCGGCGAGTTCCAGTTGACCGAGGCGTGCCGCCAGTTGCAAGAGTGGCGTGCCGCTGGGCAGATTGTTCAGCACGTTACCTTGAATGTGCCGTATGCGCAGCTCGTTGACGGTGACCTTGCCGGCTGCGTATCCGAATGTTTGCGTGAGCACGCGATGGAGCCGTCGTCCCTGCGGCTGATTGTCCAGAACCGCCTGGATCAAACCGCAGCACATGTTCTCGACAAGCTGGAGACGATACGTTCCACAGGCGTGCAGATTCTTGCTGCGCTTACGACCGACTCGGCATTTCCGAATTTGGCGAAGCTGCAAGTTGACGGCCTTTGCATCCACGAAGAGCTTGTGGGGCGCGTACCTTCTGAGCCGGTTTCCCGGGCACTCGTTAAAGGCATAGTCGGCGTCTGTAACGAGATGGAATTGAGCGTGCTCGTTCATGGTGTGGACAGCAAGGAGCAGTTCACGTGGCTCACGCAATTCCCCGAAGCTGAGGTTCAAGGTCGGTTTGTTACTGATGCCTTCTCCGCGACGAGTTCATCGATGTAGAGGCGTACGTCGATGCAGGAGAAAGTGATCGAGCCGACTACACCCGCGCCACTGCATGAAGATGCATACCGCATTTTCAATGAGTGCGTGGAATTGAGTCTGTCGCAGGACTCCATCCTGACGCGCAGGTTAATCCGGAGCGACGGCGCGTCATTCAGCCAGCTTGTCGCGATAGATAGCTTGGACGATCTGTCGGACTTTGCCACAGCTGATCCATATGAGACCCACCTGCAGGGGAGTTACGATCGTATTCGGCAGAAGTGCGCCGCAGCCGTGGGGGGTGATCGCCCGCGGCAGGTAGAAACGGGCGACCCGGTAAGACTAATTGGCGAGCTTTCAATGTGCGCGACGGAAGGCGCGCTGCTGTCCAAGGTGCGCACCATCATCGCGGGTCTGGGCGGAATGCAGTTCACTTACCAATGGATCCGTTTTAACGGTGCGAATCCTGCCACTGGCGATTCCGTGGAGACACGTTACCTTGTTGGTTGCAGACCTGCCTGGACACAACAGTACATAGCAAGGCTGTGGTACATGAACGATCCCTACGTGACATACGCTAGAGCGAATGTTGCGCCTGCGCTTGCGTCGCACGTAAATGTGCATCGGGTCGATCACTGGCTGGTGACAGAGGCGCGCATGCACGGCTTTGCGAGTGGGATCGTTGCCCCGGCACATATCCATGGCCATGGTCTGGTCGGGCTACTACATGTGAGCAATTCAATCCGGGCGCCTGCTGGCGAGGGTGTGCTGTGGGACAACCGGGTGCTATTTCGCGCCATCTCGTCGGAACTCCTAGACTGGCGCGTGTCGCAAGTACGCCAGAATGCGCTGGCGAAGTATGAGCTCAGCGAACAGGAGACACAGATCCTGCGGATGCTGCGCGATGGCGCAAGCGCATCCCATGTCGCCGATCAACTGGGAATGTCAAAGCATACTGTCTATAAAACAATCTACCAACGGATCACCAGAAAAACGGGCGCAACGAGAATTACAGATGCCGTCGAAAAAGCGGCCGCCCACGGCCTGCTTGACTGAATCTGCTGCCGTACCCCGCAGTATTCATGCCACAACAAAATAATTAGGATAACGTAGTCTCAGGCTTGTGCATACTAATTCGGTGGCTTGAATTCGCCATTGCCGCTGCGTCATAGTGTCACTACCGTTCTAATGCGATAGCGCGGATTACTGCGTAATTAAATAGTCAGGAAAGAAGGTCGATTGCTTTCTGCGCGACAAGCGGATCCACCTGACCAGTTTCGGAGGCGGTCTGATAAACGAGTGCGAACAGCTTGGCTTTCTTTTCAATGTCCATGGAATGCCCAGCGGCGGAGATACTTGTTTCGATAATGGCGAAAACGCTTCGTATCAATTGCTCATCAACGGCGCCGTAACGCGGAGCTCGTTTCCCGGTCAGCAAGTACGACACGTCAAAGCCGTGCTCAAGCAGTGTCATGAGATAGCCAGCGTCCGGATAGCGCTGTTCTTTTTCGTAGGCAGACTGTGTCTTGCGGTTGATGCCGGTCCATTCGGAGATGTTTCCCTGAGTAAGTCCGAGCCGGTCACGCTCCTCGGCTAGGCGCAAACCAAACGTAGATGGCATATAAATTGGTCTTTTGTGTTGCGAATGGAACAAAAATGTCCCATACTGGTAGCAATTTGTCTTAGCCGATCAGTATACGGGCCACCGCATGGCACTGAAAACATTGGAAGAGGTACGCGCAGAGTTCGACCGGTGTGGAGTCTCGGTTTCGAGCTGGGCCGCAAGACACGGAATCCCTCGCAACATCGTTAACGGCGTGTTGCAGGGAAGACTGAAGGGCAAGCGCGGCCACGCGCACAACGCGGCGGTCTTGCTGGGACTGAAAGACGGCGTTGTAAATCGTGAGGATGCGCACGAGCCAGATCTTTGCGAGGTACTGCCAGCCAGGGAAGGGCAGGTGAGGGAGTAGGAGCGGTCGGCGTCGATGTAGCGAGCATCGGCGCCGACCTGACCAGTTGTTGGAACCTGAGAGGTCGACAATGGCTAAAGCCATTATATCGTTCGGGCACAGCCGGCGACATAACGTGGGCGAGGGGGGAAGTCATGCTTGATTTCATCCCGTTAGCCCAGCAATGCGCGCCGAACGTCCACCCCACGACGCTTCAGGCGGTCGTGAGGACTGAGTCCGGCTTCAATCCGTACGCGATCGGAGTCGTTGGTGGCCGCCTTGTTCGGCAGCCGCGTGATCGTGAAGAGGCCGTAGCGACGGCGAAGGCACTCGAAGCGCAAGGCATCAATTTCAGCATGGGGCTTGGACAGGTCAACAAGGCCAATCTTGCCCGCTACGGACTGACCTACGAAACCGCCTTCGACCCGTGCGAAAACCTGCGCGCGGGCAGCGCCATCCTGCACGACTGCTATCAGCGGGCGGTCGCAGCAATGGGGCAGGGCACACCGGCATTGCGTGCTGCTATCAGCTGTTACTACAGCGGTAATTTCACGCGCGGCGAGGCAGCCGACGCCGGCGGCACCAGTTACGTACAGCGCGTTGTTGCCAACGCCCAGATCGCGGCAGGTTCAACCAATGTCGTTCCTGCGATTCCTGTTGTGATGAACAGTCAGTCCGACAGACCAGCACGCGCAGCAGCGCCCGATGCCAAAACATCTTCCGCGCGCCGCAGTGGCCCAAAACAACGGCAGGACGCACCGCACCCGTCATGGGATGCATTCGGCGATTCCGCTTGTGACAACGACTGCAACTGACCTGAGCCGCGACGACGCGGCCTGATCTCAACCACGTGAAAGGAGAAGACATGAATCGCAATGCGAAGCTCGCGACCATGAAATTAGTACCACTGAAAGGTTATTCATATCGCATATCAATGCGGCGAATCGCAACCCGTATGCGCCAGACGATGGCCCTCGGCATCGCAATCGGTCCGGAACTTGCATTCGCGGGTGGTGGGCTCGATTCGGCGACGCAGGGCGCGACCACCTTCAAGATCTGGCTCTATTCGTTCCTTGGCGTCGTCGCGGCCTGCGTGCTGATGTGGAAAGGGGCGGAGTGCTGGGCCGATCGCGCGCACTGGAGCGAGTTTGTGACGATGTGCGGCAAGGTGGCGGCGGTGGGCTCGGTGGTCGGCGTGCTCGCGCCGTATCTGTGGAACATGTTCAGCTGAGCACGCCATGTCGGACGAAAAAACCCGCTATCCCGGATTCAACGGCCTTGGCCGCACGGCGGCCATCTGGGGCGTTCCCTATATGGCGATGCTGGTTGTCGTCGTCGCGTCGATGTTTGTCGGCGTGCTGATTTCCTTCTTCGTCGGACCGGGCGGTCTGCTGTTCGTTTTCCTGGGCTTTCCGGTGCTGCTGTATTTCAAGCACATCTGCGAAACCGACGACCAGGGCCTGCGGATCATGTGGCTGGAATTGCGATGCCGCTTTTACTTCTGGCAGCTGCGGGTCCGCGCGCGGCTAAATGCCGGGCGAGCGGCCCCGCGCTTCGGCAACACCGCCACGCTCGCGCCGCTGCGATACGGACGGCAACGCCGCGTCTACCGCGATTTCCTCAAACCGTTGTCCAAGGGTGAGCGCCGACTGCGTGAGCTCGATCCGGAGGCCTGATGCAGAGCAGACCCGCCGTCACCAGCGACATCCTCGGCGCGATCGGCGCCGTGGAAGACTGGATTCCGAAGTACGGGCATCCGGTCACAAAACACGTACAGCACCTGGAGGGCAACCGGTTCATGGTGACGCTGGCCATGCGCGGCGTGCCGTTCGAAGTGCACGAGAACCTCGCGATGGAGCGCATGTTCGATCGCGATACGGAAGCGTACAGCAAGCTGGGTCGCGACCTGGGTGGCCGCTTTGGCTATCACGCAACGTTTGTGCGACAGCGCGTGAGTTTTGATCGCGTGTACCGGCTCAAACAGCGCTTCATGCAGTGGTTCGTACGCGAGTACATCGGACGACGTTTCGGAGAAGAAAAGTTCTTCGAGAACCGCTATTACCTGTCGCTGATCCTGAAATACGAGGACTTCGATGACGGGCTGAAGGAAATCGAATCCCTTGCGAAACAGGCGCTGCTGCAGTTCGGCGAGTATGAAGCCGAGTTGCTTGAAGTATACGAGCGCAAGCACATGAACGGCACGAAGATGCTGTTCTCGCCTTTGTATGGGCTCGTCAGCTATCTCGTCAATGGGAAGACCGGCGATCTGCCGGTCGCGGCGGAGCCCGGCACCGATGTCATCCCATCGAGCCATCTGCACTTTGGGTACAACACGCTCGAGATCGGGGCGAGCGACGTGCCGGCGTACCGGCGCGTTGCAACCTGCCTCGACCTTCGCAGTTGCCCGGAGAAGCCGGGCTGGGGCCAGCTCGACCCGTTGATCACGTTGAACATGGAATTCACGATTACGCATACGTTCAACTGCATGACGGGTTTCGAGTCAAACCGGACCATCGATTCGGCGATCAACAAGCTGGAGTCGGCCGGTGACAAGGCGAAGCACCAGGTCAAGGAACTGCGCGACGCACAGGGTTACGTGAACACGGGTGAACTGTCGTTCGGCGAGTATCACGGCGCGGCGGTTATCTACGGCGAAACAGCGAAAGAGGCGTTGGAGAACGCCGACAGGTTTGCGTCCCGTTCGCGCAACGAGTGTGGAGTTGAATGGTCGCCCGCGACGGGGTCTGCTCCGTTCACGTACTTCTCACAGGTCCCGGGCGCGCGAGTCAAACCGCGACCGAAAGTGCAGTCCTCGCGCAATTTTGCGGCGATGTACACCTGCCATGACTACTCGTCAGGCAAGGCGGAGGGCAACCCGATCGGTGACGGGTCGGCCGTCATTCCGTTTCGCTCGGATTCGGGCGTGTACAACTACAGTTCGCACGCGAGCCGGCTGGGCGATATCAATGTTTCGGAGAAGGTGGCCGGGCATTTTGAAGGGAAAGGCACGACGGGCAGCGGGAAATCTACGGTCGTTGTAGCGATGACAGGCATGCTGTCCCGCTTCGATCCGATGCTGTACGTGCTAGACAAGGGGCGGGGCTGGGAAGTGTTCATTCGTGTGATGGGTGGCGCCTATGTCTATCTGGAGAAAGGCAAGCCGACCGGGTGGGCTCCGTTCGAGCTCGCCGACACGCCAGACAATCGCGAATTCCTCTATGGGCTCGTCGAACTGTGCGGCCGGAAGAACGGCGTCGACCATCAGGGCAAGCCAATCAAGATCGACCTGACGGCCGGCGAGAAGATTCACTGCCGCAACGCCGTCGATGCGGTAATGGGAGTAGATGACGTACGGTTGCGCCGCTTCAGTCTGCTGCTGGACAGCATTCCGGACGAGGGCGACGACGGCCTGCGCGCACGTCTGTCGATCTGGTGCAAGTCGGAGGGCGGCCGGTTCTGGTGGGTCTTCGATAACCCGCCGAATCTCTCGCTGAACATGAGCGAGCAACGCTGGATCGGGTTCGATGTTGAGGCGTTTCTTGTCGAGAACTACGAGCCGTCGGAGCCGGCCTTTGCCTACCTGTTCCATCTCAAAAAACTGATGCGTCGGGAAGGCACCCTGATGCAGACCGTGATCGAGGAGTACTGGCTGCCGCTGCGTTTTCGCACGATCCGCGAGCAGATCGAGGAAACGCTCGCCAGCGGGCGTAAGGAAGGGGAGTTCATGGGGCTCATCACACAGCAGCCGGAACAGGCGCAACGCGCGGCGGACCTGTTTCCTGCGCTCCGCAGTCTGGTCGCGACGAAGATGTGGCTCGCTGACCCGGCGGCCGAAGAAGAAGCGTATCTGCGCGATGGCATGACCCGCAAGGAATTCCGGGAGTTCAAAAAGCTCACGCCACAGTCGCGCCGCTTCCTGATCAAGCAGGGTAACCAGTCGGCGTTTGCCAGTTTCGACCTGTCCGGGCTTGAGGACGCGATTGCGGTGTTCTCTGGCGATCGCGAGAACGTGCTGATCTGCGACGCGGTCCGTGCTGAGGTTGGCGACGATCCGGATGTGTGGTTGCCGGTGTATCTGGAGCGCGTGTTCGAACGCAAGCTGCGCACGCGGCTTGCGGCGAAGCACGGCGCCGATGAGCGGCTGTGGTCCGCCGAACTGCAGCGCGGCCTCGAGCGCAAGCGCGCCGAGCTCGCGCAGATCTATCCGCCGGCGCATCAGCCGGTGGATGACGAAGTTTTTGCCTGATGTGCTGCAACCCAAGGAGGGAACGATGAACAGCACCGATGTCTATCCGGCCGTGCGCCGGCCGGTTGACCCAGCGATCTGGAACCTTCGCGAGGCGCTGCGGGCACGATCAACGCGCGCCGGCATGAGCGCCTTTGCCTATCTGCCGGCGATTACGCTTTGGCCTCGTCGTAGTCTGGTCGCGTTGTTGTGCGCGTGTGCGTTTTCACAGGTTCACGCGCAGGGTGTGCCGACCATCTCTCCGGCGGAGCTCGCGCAACAGATGATGCAGGTCGAGCAGCTGGGGCAGCAGATCCAGAATCAGGAAGACCAGTACCGTGCGCTGACTGGCAACAGCAGTTTCGGCAACATCATGAACGATGCGTCGCTGCGTAACTACCTTCCGGAACAGTGGCAAAACATTTACGACCAGGCGAAGAACGGCAGTCTCTCGGGTATCAGTTCGTCGATGCGGTCGATCGAGCAGCAGGAAAGCATGACCGGCGCCAGCACGCCCGGTCAGCAGCGCTATTACGACACGCTCGCGGCCAACAAGGCGATGAACGAGCAGGCGTACAGCGCGACGATGGCGCGCCTGAACAACATCCAGGCGCTAATGCAGCAGTCCAACATGACGCAGGATCCGGCGCAAAAGGCTGATCTGCAGAACCGGATGGCCGCGGAAGAGGCGATGGTCACAAATGACCAGACGCGCCTGCAGCTCACCGCGCAGTTGCAGAAAACAGAGCTGCAGCTTGCCGAACAGCAGCGCGACCGTGAATTCGACAACGCATTCCTGGGGAAAACCAATGGTCAATAAGACACTTCTAGGCTCAATAATCGCTTTGCTGGTCGCGATCGCCGGCTACCTCGGATACCTCGCGTGGGATCGTCACCAGCACAACCTGCAGGAAGAGCAACAGCAGCAGCAGGATCTGAAGTTCGATGCGGCGTTTCTCGGCACGACGCCCGAGAAGCTTGCCGCTGAGCGTAAGGCGAAGGGTATCAACGCTGCAAGCGACGATGCCGAAGCCCGCGCGGCCGGGCTGAAGTAATCCGGCTCGTCCAACAATCACTGACCGAAGCAGGAGATATCCGTGGCAGACGTCCAGCTTTTCACCTCAATGACCAATTCGTTCGACAAGAACGTTTTGAACACGATCTCGACCGGTTCGAGCAACATCATTGCGCTGATCTCGCCATTGATGGCCACCTGCTTCAGCATCTATGTCCTGTTGATTCTCTGGACGTACTGGCAGGGGCGCAACGACGAGCCGATCAACGATTTCCTGATGCGCATGGCAACGTGGGCGCTCATCCTGACCTGCGGGATGAACATCCAGTTCTACAGTGAGTACGTCGTTCCATTCTTCAATGGTTTTGGCGAACAGATGGCCGGCGCGTTGACCAACGGTAGCAACCCGGTGTCCGGCCTCGACAACCTGCTCAATGCATACATCAACGCAGCGCAGGCGATCTATGCACAGGCGTCCGGCCTGAAGGTTATTGCGGCCATCTGGACGATCGCGCTGATGATCATTTTCGGTGGCCCGTTCATGGCGATAGCCATTGCGTACATCATTCTGGCGAAGTTTGCGCTTGGGCTTCTGCTCGCACTCGGTCCGTTGTTCATCTCAGCGGCGCTCTTCCCGCCGTCGCGACAGTTCTTCTGGAACTGGGTCGGTCAATGCATGAACTACACCCTGCTGGTCGCGCTCTTCGCGGCTGCATGTGCACTCGAAGTCAATTTCGCGATGGGCGTGGTACCGCTGAACGGATCCCCCTCTATCGCGCAGGTCATTGACCTGGACATCATGGGGCTGGCCTTCTGGGTTATTTCGCTTAACCTGCCGGGTTTGGCTTCGTCTCTCGCGGGCGGTGTCGGTATCTCGACGATGGTGGGCAACCTGGGTAGCGTCGCGAGATTTGCTGGCTCGCTTGGAAAAATGGGCGGCGGCGGATCGCCGAAGACCGGCGGTAGCTTGAGTGAGGCGTAAAAAATGATCAGGTTATTCAAGACAATCGCACGTTGGTGGCTTATCGCGGCGGTGGTGGCAACGATCGGCGCGATGGTATCGATCAAGCTGTTTTACTAGATGCCACGCAATACGCCTGTTTTGCTCAATCCAAAGGAGAAACGGAGACCATGAAATCTCCTGTCGCTATTTTACTGATGGCCTTCGCGCTGCAGGCGTGCAGCTCGGCGCCAAAGCCACCCGAGCCGACTGGTCAGTGGGTACCCGTCAATCAACCGTTGGCCCAGCAGTCGGGCCATACGGAACCGAAGTGAGGAACAGGATGGCATCGACTATCAGGCAATGGTTTGCGTCGGGAGCGAACGCGCGGAAACGTAAGGGGATCCCGGCCGGGTCGACCACGCGCGCAGACGCGCCGGTGAGCGGTGTTGAGTCAGGTGAGCGCGATGCGGTCAGCTGGTACCTGAAACAGGCACAGGCCTTCGAAAAGTCGAAGGTCGAAGCAGCGGAAGAGAAGGCCCGTATTGCGGACCGGCGCTCGGTGTTATCGGGCGTTGTCGCTCTCGCCGCTGTTTCTGGCATGGGGGCTTTAGGACTCCTAAAGCGGCCGAACCCGCCGGCTGTGCTGCGCGTGAACGACACGACAGGGAAGGTGGATGTGTTGCCGACGACCGCGAACGGACACGTTACGTTTTCCGAGAAGACCGATCGCGCGGATCTGCACCGTTACGTCGAACTGCGCGAGAGCTACGACTGGGAAACGATTTCGGACACGCACGCCGCGGTGATGTTCATGAGCGACGACCACGAGAAGGAAGCCTATGACGGGTTCGTGCGCGGCCCTGCGGGCCCACTCAAGCTGCTGAAGGATCAGGCGCGGGTCATTGCACACGTCGGCTCGATCACCTTCGTGGGAACGACAGCACAGGTGTTCTGCTCGCGGCAACTGGTTTGGCTCAACGCGGCCGTAAAGCGTCCGGATCCGACGTACTGGATTGCGACGGTCGCATTCGAGCGTGTGAACGTTCCGGAAAAGCAGGACCAGCAGGATCTCAACGCGGACGGTTTTCGCTGCACCAGCTACGAGGTCACGCGCGACTGGACCCGGGCGCCTGCCGATGCTGCGCCGGCGTCGGGCTCTGCGGCAGCCGGAGGTGGAGCATGAAAGGACGAACGATCCGGATGTCAGCGGGCGCAGCGGCGGTCGCACTAAGCTTCGCGTTGGCGCCGATCCACGCGCGAGCGCTCGAAACGCCGCGCAGCTGCGGTTCAGACCCGCACATCCAGTGCGCGACTTACGATCCGGACCAGGCCTATCGTGTGGCGACCATGCCGGGGCGTGCGGTGATGATCCAGTTCGAGCCAGGCGAACACATCATCAACAGCGGCGAGGGCATCGGAGACGGCAAGGCCTGGCACGTGGCCATCAACGACAGTGGCGCGATGCTCAAACCGGGTGCGCCGCAGCCAGAAACCAATCTTCTGCTGGTCACCAACCGGCGCACCTATCCGCTCTCGCTTGTTGACGTGTCGGCCGTACAGCCGGCGACATGGATACTGCGTTTCGATTATCCGGACACGCGTGCCAAGGCGGCGAGCGCGCAGCTGCGCCGGCAGGAAGCGGTTAGCGCAGCGCTGGGCGGTCAGCAGGGCAATGGGCCAGCGGTTCCAGCATCGATCGCGAACAGCGTTGGCGTTGCGAAATCCACGCCTGTGGCGTCGGTTCCTGCGGCCAATATCCAATACATGATGCGTGGCGACCACGCACTCGCACCGACTGCACTTTGGGACGACGGCCGATTCACGTACTTCAAGTACTCAACCGCGCGTGACCTGCCGACGATCTTCACGAAGCTTCCCGACGGTGGCGAGGCGACGGCGAACTTTCATATGGAGGGCGATACGGTCGTCGTGCACGAAGTGTCGAAGTCGTTTGTCATCCGCTACGGTCAGTCGGTGCTGGGTATCCGCAACGACGGCTATTCGCCTGATGGTCATTACAACCGTGCGGGCTCGTCGGTACCGGGCAGCGCGCGCATCGCGCGTGACCATACCGATGCATCGACGAACTGATCAGGGAGCGAACAGGGTATGACTGAACGAAACGAAATGGAACATGCGGCGTCGACCGACGTCGGCCCGCAGCCTTCGCTCGACCTGCCGGGCCGTCGGAAAACGCGTGTGGGCAAGCTGCGTCTGGTGCTGCTCGCGCTCGCCGTTATTGCGCTGGGTGCATCGGGCGTCACGATCTATCTGCAGCGCCTGTTCCAGCAGCATCAGGACGCGAAACAGGCGGCGCTGACAAAACCGAAAGACAGTGGCGCGAGTGACGCCGGTGCGGATCTGGAGACGCAGAAGGAACGTATCAAGCGCGCGGAAGATCAGGCCCGTGCAGCGTCGGAGGCTGCGGCCGCCGCTGCCGCGAATTCCCACCTCGCGACGCCGGCCGGCGCGGCATCGCAGACGAACGGACAGGCGGTGGCCGTGAGCAACCAGCCGCGGCCGCTCACGCCGGCCGAGCGCCGCCTGCAGGGCAGCGTGCTCGTTGCGAGCGGCAATAACGATTCCGGCGAGAGCAACGATGGTCCCGTAGCATCAAATGAAACTCCAGGTGACAGCGGTGGCAACACCGGCGGCGGCAACGCCGGGGCCAGCGGCCATGATGCGTCTGGTCTGGCAGGTCTGGCGAAGTCGATGGGTCTGTCAGCGCTGCGCGGCGGCAGTGCAGGCGGTGCGCCCAGCTCAACCAGCAAGGCGGACGCGGGCGACGGCAAGGGCTCCGCGATCGACCAGTCCTTGCAGCCGTCAAAGCTGCAGCCGATGCAGGCCTCGTTCCGACCGAACCGGCATTACCTGCTCGGTCGCAACACGATGATCCGCTGTGGTCAGTCGACGGCGATGCGTACCGACCGGCCGGGCCTGATCGGGTGCCCGATCGCGCAGGACGTGTGGTCCGACGATGGCACAACGCTGCTCGTTCGCAAGGGTGCGATGGCGAAGGGCGAGCAGCGCGATGCGGTGATCCAGGGGCAGGGCGTGATCGGCGCGATCTGGGACGAGATCGACGACGGCGACGTACACATTCCACTGAACTCGCCGGCTACCGATCCGTTGGGTGCCGCGGGTATTCCAGCCTATGTTGACGAGCACTTCTGGCTGCGGTTCAAGGGCGCGCTGATGGTCAGCCTGATTGGCGACTTCGGCCAGGCGCTGGCGAACAAGGCAACCGGGTCTGGCCAGCAGATCACGTTCTCCAACAGTTCGAACGCCACGCAGGATGTGGCCGCGGAGACGCTGCGTAACACCATCAACATCCCGCCGACGGCTTATTCAAACCAGGGTTCTGTAATCAATATCTTTGTGGCGCGCGACATTGACCTGACCGGCGTGTACGAGAACGTCGACGCGCAGGGCAACCCTATTGGCCAGAACGGGCAGCAATGAGGAGCGGACCCATGAACCTGAAGATCACCTACCCGAACGACTTCCCGTTGCATGGTCTCGATCGCGACATGTTCGAGACCAAACTACGCAACGCACTGCGTTTCTGTTTCTACGGCAACACGGTCCGACAGCTGGCCGACCGAGTCGATGCACGGCGTGCGCGTGTTGTTCCCGATGCCTTGCCACTTCGGCAGATTGCCGACGAGCACGCGTTCGAGGATTGCATGACCCTCGACGGGTGCCGGATCGACGACATGTCAGCGCCGCTCCGGCGCAACCTGTTGCGCATTGTAGGGGCGCGTATCGGGCTGACGATCTCGGAGTGGGGCGACAGCGCGTTGCCGTCGCTCGATGAGCCAGCCAATCACGCGGTCGGTAACGCAACGGAATCATACGCAACTAACCGTCAATCGGCCGAACCCGCACCGATTCCCCAACGCCTTGCGCCACGCACATCACGAATCCTGCTTGCAACGGGGCTCTGCGCAGCGGCGATTGGCGGTGCTGCCTGGAGATTGACCCGGCCGGCCGCGCCTCTGAGCGCAACCGTGGTTTCCACGTCGCCGGCGCAAACGCTCCGCGAGCTGGCCAGCAGCGTGCCGGATGATCGCCGCCCGTATCGCGTGTCAGTGCAGATCGAGCCGCAGGATACGGGCACCACGCCTCGTTGATTCTGCGCGGCACCATGTTGAACGGATGTGACCCTGAACCAGAAAGGAGTGCGAATGAGCGCAGTCGTAATCGATGTGATCGAGAAGGGCACGATCGCCCGCAGCTTTCTCAAACAGATGGGCATCTCGAACTTCTTCGACGGGAGCCTCACCGAAGTTGCGATCAACCGTCCCGGTGAGATCTGGACACAGGGCAGTGCCGGATGGCGACGGCACGATGCACCGGCCTGCTCGCTCGATGCGTGCTTCAAGCTCGCCAACGCGCTGACGGTGATGAAGGGCGGCAAGTTCTCGACAAAGGAGCCGATTCATCCGGTGGTCCTGCCCGAGGGCCAACGTGGACACGTGCTGATGCAGCCGGCCTGCGAGCAGGACACGATATCCATAACGATCCGGATCCCGTCAGACGTGCGCTTCTCGGTCGCCGAGTACGAGCGCAACGGCTGGTTCGAGGGCTATCGGGACGTGTCGCCGCGCCGCGACATGTCCCAGTCGCTGGACCTGCAGCCGTTCGAGCTCGAGATGCTCGAGGCGAAAGGTCAGCGCAACGTCACGCGCATGCTCGAGCTTGCGGTTGCCAACCGGTTGAACATTGTGCTCGCCGGCGGCACCGGCTCCGGCAAGACCACGCTGAACAAGGCGCTCTCAGACCTCGTCTCGTCCGACGAGCGGATCGGCACGATCGAGGACACGCCGGAGCTGTCGCTGCCGAACCACACGAACCGCGTGCATATGTTTTTCAGCGACACGCTGCCGGCGAAGGAACTGGTGCGCTCCACGCTGCGCATGAAGTTTGACCGCGTGTTCCTTGCCGAGCTGCGCGGCGACGAGACGTGGGACTACATGACGCTGCTCAATACGGGCACGCCCGGCGGCATCACGACCGTGCATTGCAACGATGCGCGCTCGGCACCGTCGCGCATCGCGACGCTGGTCAAGCAGAGCGCCGTCGGCCAGACGCTCGACTGGCAATTCATCATGGAACAGGTGCGCGTAACGGTTGATCTGGTTCTCTTCATGCGCAACAAGCGGCTCACCGAGCTCTGGTACGACCCGATCGGCAAGGCGCAGCTGCTGGGTTGTGTCTCATGAGCGCCGATGCCGCAGCGCAGATGATCGAACAGATCGCGATCAGCCTGTGCGGTGCGCTCGCCGTGTTTCTGTCGCAGGACCGGCGTGCGCACTGGCGACGCTGGGCCTGCATCTTCGGGCTGGCCGCGCAGCCGTTCTGGTTCGACATGGCGTGGCGAGCGCATCAGTACGGCGTGCTCGCGCTGTGCTTTGTCTATACGGCGTCGTGGGCGCGCGGTTTCACGGCGCACTGGCTCGTCCGCAGGGAGGACCGTGTATGAACTTCGCGATCAGCGATATCGAGGCGGCGATCGAGGGATGGCGCATGCGTTCGCCGTCGGACGAAGCATTTGCTGCCAGCACAGAGGCCCGAGCGCTGGCGCGGCTCTACGGCGCCGTGATCGTGCACGGCCGCGAGGGTATCACCGATGCCGGGCTGGACGACGCGCAGCGCGACGCCCTGCGGATCCTGTCCGCCGATCCACCCGGAGAGTTCCCGCAATGAAGGCAGATCTTCCGGTTCCCGCGATTGTCGATGCCGCGGACGCGACCGATGACAGTCAGTGCAAATGGCGACCGTCCGGCGACTTTGGGCTGGTCCACCCGTCGGGCTGGACGATCGCGCGGTACTCAGTCTATGACGAGTGGCGCTACCTGCTGTGGGAGCCGATCGATCGCTGTACGGCGGCCAACAGCAACCAGTTCCACGGACCCTTCGATAACGTGCGCGACGCGATGCGCCTGCATCGCGACCTCACCGCGCATCTGCAACAACAGGAGATGGCCGCATGACAACGCATCTGAAATTCCGCATTGGCGAAAAGTGGATCTGCATCGAGGACGGCAACGGTTATGCGCCGGATCACCCGGATCACGTGACGTTCGCGGTGCGCGACGTTAAGGCGAGTGGCAAACCGGGCGGCCGTGTCGCCGCTAACTTTTCGGTCCGTCGACGCACGGTGCTGGAAATCGGGCTGCGGCTGCTCGAGCTCGCCGAGCGCATGACGCCGGAAACAACCTGGCAGAACAGCCAGACGGTGGGCGAGACCGGCCAGCCGCCGCTGACGTTCACCTTCGGAGAGGACGATCGCGCGGTGCTGGACCGGCTCCTTGCTGACAGACCGCTCAATTTCGCACGCCATGCCTATGCGAGCGCCGAGCGCCTTCGTGCCCGCATGCCGGTCCTTCGCGCCGCGCAGCGCGTACTCGAACACTGCGACGACGAGACGGCCGCAGGCCTGCATGTGCTGATCGCGGCCGCCGATCAGGCCGGCGGGTTCCCTGCGAAGCCGATCGTCGGATTTGACGCGGCCGAATTTGAGGTCAATAGCGATGCAGCCACCCACTGAGGACCGACCATGCCGAAGCCGTTTCGAATTCTGATCCCCATGGCGGTCTTCCTGCTGATCCTGTGCGGCTTCGCGTTCCTCGGCCAGTTCGCAGGCGGCCAGCTTTTCACGAAGATGCAGAAGCTGCCGGAGGGCAGCGCGGGCGTGTTCACGCTGTACGACTACTGGCATGCCTACGGTGACGTGCCTGCGGTGGTGCGCGCGCTCAAGGTGTGCACGCTGCTGTCGGTGGTCATCACCGGCCTGCCAGTGGTCGTGATCACGATGGCGCTCGTGTCGGGCCGCAAGCGCCTCGCCCAGTTTGGCGAGGCCCGGTTCGCAACCCGTAACGACATTGTGAAAGCAGGCCTGCTGGAGAGGAAATAACCATGACCATTTCACAACATCTGTATCCGCCGTTCATTGTCGGCAAGTACAAGGGTGAATACCTGAAGTATTACGGCCAGGATTTTCTGATGGCTGCCGCCGGCACCCGCTCCGGCAAGGGCACGTCGCTCGTGATCCCGAATCTTCTCACCTATCCCGATTCGGCCGTGGTCGAGGACATCAAGGAAGAGAACTACCACTATACGTCCGGCTACCGGCGGGCATGCGGCCACGAAACCTACCTGTGGGCGCCTTTCTCGGAAGACGGCCGCTCGCACGCTTACAACCCGCTCGAATACATCGCCAGCCGACCCGCCTATGCGCGCGTTGGCGACGTGATGACGATCGGCGAACACCTGTATCCGTCCAACGTCGATGCACGGCTGAAGTACTGGAACGACAACGCCCGCAACCTGTTCATCGGGATCGTGCTGTATCTGCTGGAAACGCCCTCGCTGCCATGCACGTTCGGCGAGGTGCTGCGGCAGGCCTCCGGCAAGGGCAGGGCGATCCGTGAACACGTCTCGTCGATCGTCAGCACGCGTGCCGATGCAGCGCATGCGACTGACGGGCTGCCGGCGCTCACCTTCGAATGTCTCGATGCGCTGAACCGCTTCCTGTCGCAGTCGAAGGAAGCGTTCGCGAACATCGTATCGACGATGACCGCGCCGCTGAACGTCTTCAGCAATCCGGTGGTCGACGCGGCAACCAGCCGCTCGGACTTCGATCTGGCCGATGTGCGCAAAAAGCGCATGTCGATCTATGTGGGCATCAAGCCGGGCGACCTGAAGGCCGGCGCGCTGCTGGTCAATCTCTTTTTCTCGCAGCTGATCGACCTGAACACGCGCGAGCTGCCTGCCGAGAATCCTGCGCTCAAATACCAGTGCGCGCTGATCCTGGACGAATTTGCAGCGCCCGGCAAGATCGACATCATCGATACGGCCAACCCGTTCATTGCTGGCTACAACCTCCGGCTGATGCTGATCTTTCAGGGCATGTCCCAGATCGAGGATCCGAAGCTGTACGGCAAGCACGGCGCCGAAACGCTGGCGATCAACTGCAAGATGCGCAGCCTGTATGCGCCGCGTACGGTCAAGGAATCGGAAGAGTACTCGAAGATGCTGGGGACCTTCACGTACATGGCGCGCTCGCGTAACCGCAGTCGCGGGCGGAGTTCGTCGACGAGCACCAATGAGTCGGAGCACGGCAGGGCACTGATGATGCCGCAGGAGCTGCGGGCGCTGAAGCACAACAAACAGATCATCACGATCGAGGGGTGCGAGCCGATCCTGTGCGAGAAGGCGTTTTTCTATGAAGACGCCGAGCTCGTCGACCGGCTCGTGCGGCAGAGCCCTTACCTGCGGGGTGTGATGGCGAAGCTGGAGAAAACCAATCGCCGGCGCGCCTGGTTCGGTTTCGGTCCGAAGTTTCCCAATGAAGTACAGATGAAACACGCCGCGTTCGTCGCGCGCGAACTGTGCGCACCCGTGCCAAAGATCGACGTCGAGCAGTGGTGGCAGACGCAGAACGCGGCCCGCCGCGCGCAGCAGGCCGCGGCGGCCGCAGACGCAGCCACACAGTCGGCCGGTCTGGCGCGTGACGTCCGGGAGCACGAGATCGGCGTACTCGCGCCTGTTCATCTCGCCAACCGTAACAGCATCCGCGCGTCGCTTTTCCAGTTGATGCCTTATCTGCGAGAAGTCCTGCCGGACGCGGCCGCCGCCGTGTCGGCGCAAACCGCAGCATCTCAATCACAGCCTGAACCGCAAGGAGTGACCGTATGAACGAGATCGAATTTCCCGCCGACCGGATCGACTACCGCGAACGCGACGCGGCAAACGCGGACGATGCGTCGACCATCCGCGCGCGCGTCACGCCGCCGGCGAACGAGCCGGACGCGGGCGCCGTGCCCGGCAGTCCGGAAACGCCGGTCGATGACGCAACCGAAGAGCGCCTGAAGAAGATCCGCGCGGCCGATCGGGAGAAGGTCGAGAAGCTTCTCAAACGCGACCCATTGCCCAACGCAGCGACCAGCACAGCCACCGACGAGTCGGTGAAGCCGGCCGCCGGCACCGGCAAGCCACTCGGGAAGAAGGGCGATGGGCCGGAGAACACCATCCGCCCGAAACCGGTTTTCGAGAAGACTGGCTATGACGTGCCGAAGTCGGTCACTAACCAGTATGTCGCGCATGAAGGCAAGTTTCTCGATCGCAAAAGCGAGACGGTGCACTTCGAGGACAAGGGCCGCTCGCTGTCGACGGCCAGCGAGGACCGCGACGTGATCGCACACATGGTCGAAGTCGCGAAGGCGAAGAACTGGGGTGAGCTGCAGCTTAAGGGCAGCGAAGAGTTTCGGCGGCAGGCGTGGATCGCCGCCGAACTCGCTGGCGTGCCGACGCGTGGCTTCAAGCCTGGTGCGCAGGATCGGGCAGTACTGACCGCTGCGCGCGAGGCGATGCGCATCGGGGCCGGTGACAAATCCAATGATACGGACAAGGCGCGCACGAATAAGATGGAGGCAGCAGACGCAGTGGGGCAAAAACCCGCCGCGCCGGAGTCGGCGAAACCGGCCACTCCGGGACGTGAAAACACCGCGCCCAGAGGCAACCCGACGCCCGCCACGCAACCGTCTGCAGCTGCGCCGGCGAGCCCCGTTCAGACCGCGCCAACGCTGGCCGGTGTCACGGCGGGGGTGCTGGTGGCGCACGGTCCCGCCCCGTTCAACCACGATGAAAAGCAGAACGACAGCTACTACGCGACGGTGCGGACAGAGGATGGCGAGCACACCGTCTGGGGACTGGACATCGAGCGCGCGATCGGCGAAAGCGGTGTGCAGCCCGGTCAGCGGATCGAGCTGGAAAAGGGCGGCAGCAAGACGGTAACAGCGCAGCAGCGCCAGTTCGACGAGAAGGGTACCGAACTCGCGCCAAAGTCAGTCGAGAGCCGACGTAACGAATGGCTGGTGTTCTCGCCCGATGTGCCGGGCCTGCCCACGCGCGAGCAGCGCGAAGCGCTGGCCAGCGCGCGCCGCGACGCCGATGAGCGCCGACAGATTAATGAGGCACGCGAGCGGTTCCTGAACGGAGACTGGAAATACTCGAAGGAACAGCGGAAGACGCTCGATGAGGCACGCGAGCGCATCAAGGCGCAGGCCGCGCGCGAGGTGCTGCGTGACGAGATCAAGGGTCTGCCGGAGCAGCAGCAGGAGAAGCTGATGGGGGAGTTCGAAAGCGCCGTGGCCGAGGCGCGCGCAACTAACCGGCCACTGGACGTGCCTATGCCTCAAGTAAGCGAAGCAACGATCGAGGCCGTGCGCGAGCAGATCGAGCGGGAGCAGCGAGGCCAGGCTCACGCAGCACAGCAGGGCACCCAACAGGCGACGCCGGAGCGCGGACAGGACCTGCAGTCGCAGACCGCCGAACACGACGGGCCGACGCTCGAAATGGAACCATAAGGCGGGGGAGAACAACGGGCGGCCGCGATCACCTCGCGACCGTCATCGTCAAATCGAACAACAGGAGCAAACCATCATGAAGATCGCTGTAATCAACTTCTCAGGCAATGTTGGAAAGAGTACCGTTGCACATCACCTTCTCGCGCCACGGCTGGAAGGTGCCCAGGTGATTCCTGTCGAGTCGATCAACTCAGACGACAGCGAAAAAGGATCGGCGATGCGTGGGAAGGAATTTGGGGAACTGCAGGACAAACTCATGACCTTGCGGCATGCCGTGGTCGATATCGGGGCATCGAATGTCGAAGACTTTGTCTCGCTGATGCGTGACTATCACGGTTCTCACGAAGACTTCGATGCCTTCGTCGTACCGACCGTTCCTGCGCTTAAACAACAGGTCGATACAATTTCGACGTTGCGCGCACTCACCGGAGAAATCGGTGTGCCGGCAAACCGCATTCGCGTTGTGTTTAACACGGTCACCCCGAAAGATGACGTGTCAAAGATTTTCTCGAAAATTTTCGACTACTACGCGGAAAACCGCAATTTCGTCTTGAATCGCGATGCGGTGATGTATGAGAACCCTATCTACGAAAAGATCAAGGCTTTCGATCGCTCCATCATCGATATTCGCAACGATCCGACCGACTATGTCGCGATGAACGCCGAAGCAATGGAGAGCGGAGAGCCCGAGGAACATCTTGCACAGATTCGCCAACTGGTTGCAATCAAACGTCTGGCCGCACGGGTAACCACCGAACTGGACGCAGTCTTCGAACTCGTGGTGCATTGATGGGCGCATCGGACGATTCGATCCGCGAGGAACTGATCGGCGCAGTACTGGGTGAGCTATCGCTGTTGCGACGGGACGTGAAGGGTCTGTCCCAGCTGCTCGATACCACGGGCAAGCAGTTCAAGGACGACGGTGAACTTACGCTGCTGCGCTTCACGTCCCGCTACGAGCAATTCCTCAACCAGTTCGCTGCATCGAGCACCGATGTGCTGGCCGAAGCGGGACGGTTTTCGGAGGCCCGCGATCAACTGCTTGGCGAGATATCGCTCAGGCAGTACGACGAAGCCAACGGACGAAGCCGCGATCTGCTGCGCGAGGTCTTGCGCGAAGAGCGCGGCCGCGGTCGTCGTATCGGCCGAATCGAATTGGCCGCATGGACCGTGTGCGCCACGCTTGGCTCCGCGGCGCTCACAGTCGGAGCCCTTGCGGCACTGCGCCTTCTGACCACCTGACAGGAGATCTCATGAAACGACTGATCGCAATATTAATCTGCGGCGCGGTCGCCACCCAGACAGTGGCGCTGGCCGACGACGACAACCCGTCCGCCTGCGGTGCCGTCTTGTGTCTTGCCGGTCTAATCGCCGGCGGCAGTGCCGGCGGGGACTGTAAAAACTATATGACAGGTTACTTTTCCATCGTGAAATTCCACCACGGTCACTTCGATGAGACAGGCACTTCGAATGCCCGTAGCGATTTCACGGACCAGTGCCGTAGCGTTGGACCGGATACGAAGAAAGGTGTGAACGACCGGTACGGAAACGTTCAATCTGGTCCGTGACGCGTAGCCGCTCTCTCAGGTCCTGCCAATATTTTGCCCTCGGAAGTCAGGACTTTTTACGGTGCCGGCTACGGCCCGCAGTCGACAGCACGCGGTAGCAGGCTTCCGGGTTCGGCCACAAACCGCCGTTCGAATGGGTCGTCAGTCGGACATTCAGGCGTCGGGTCCGCTCCCTAAGCGGTCATCTGATTATCAAAGACGAACGCTCCTTCATCGGCTTTTGCTGCCGTTGGAGTATCTGCTGCGGTGAGGCGATTCATAGGCACATTGCCGCCGTTCGCGCTGTAGTTGGTTCAGAAGTCAGATGTCGTTGCGAGAGAACGAGTACTGCGATCCGCTCACTTATAGCGACCGCGCCAGCGCGACGGCCGCTCGCAGAGCACTGACATTTTGCACAGTTTCGGGGCGCGGACGCGGGACGAAACGACGATTGAGCAGATACCCGGCAGGTGACCTTTTCCGGCGAAAACCGCTGCGTTTGCTGCCTGCCTGGAGCCCAGCTTTTCGGCTCAGGAGAGCGGTAACGCTACGCGCCTTGAATCCTCACGCGCAGAACGGAGATGTCGCTCCCCCGTTGCGGTGTCATACTCAGACCAGTTTTTTACGATGTGACTTCGCCGTCTGATCGAATCAGGTCTACCGCTCTCCCATAGCATGCGTCTATGGGACGCACCAGCGCGGGGATACTTCACTAGTCTTTTTGGCGTTCCGATACTGGCTTCAACTTGATGCGGATCAGTACGAGGCATACCGCCTCGTGATCGGAAAGACGGAGATAGACGATGTCGAAACAGGCGCGTTATTGCGTAATTGGAGCGGGTGCTGCGGGCCTGGCAGCGCTGAAGACATTGACCGACGAAGGCTTCGCGGTGGACTGTTTTGAAAAGGGCGAGCAGGTCGGCGGCCACTGGCATCACGACTACGATGCGCTGCATTTGATCACGCCGAAGAGCAGTTCGTTTTTCGACGGCTTCCCGTTGCCGGCTTCGTACCCGATGTATCCGAGCCGTGAGCTGATCGCAGCCTACATGTGCAGCTACGCCGAGACCTTCGGCCTGAACCGGATGATCACGTTCCGGACCGCCGTCGAGCGCATCGAGCCGCTGGGCGAGCGTGGCCGCGACGGCTGGCGCGTGACGCTGTCGGACGGCGCGGTGCGTGACTACACCGGCGTGATCGTCGCGAACGGGCACTTGTGGGACCAGAACATCCCTGCGGTGGGCAAAGGCTATACGGGCCGGTCGATCCATTCGGGCTCGTACCGCAACACCAGCGAGATCGAAGGACGGGTGCTGGTGGTGGGCTTCGGCAACTCGGGTTGCGATCTCGCGGTGGATGCCGCGCAAAGCCGCATGGACGTGACGATCGCGATGCGCTGCGGTCAGGTGTTCCAGCCGAAAACGTTCTTCGGCGTGCCGCGTGGAGAAGTGGCCGCGCTCAACGCGCTGCCGCCGGAGTTGGCGAACATGGCGACGATGTCGCTGATCAACACGGTATTCGGCACGCACGAGAATTACCCCGGCATGCCCGCACCGGAAACCTACGATCTCGAGAAGCAGCCACCGGTCGTCAACTCGCTGCTGCTTTACTGGATTCAGCACGGGCGTATCAAGGTCGCGCCAGGTCTGCGCGCAATCGACGGCAAGCGGGTGACGTTCACGGACGGCACGGAAGGCGAGTTCGACACGATCCTGTGGGCCACAGGCTTCAAGACGACGCTGCCGTTCCTCGACACATCGCTGTTGGAGTGGCGCGACGGGGTGCCGTTGCGCACGGCGGCGATGACGTTGCCGACGACGCTCGAATCGCTGTACTTCGTGGGCCTTACCGCGCCACGCGGCGCGCAATGGCCGGTGTACTGCACGCAAAGCCGCCTGATTGCACGCTTCATGAAGCAGCGCGAGCAGGGCACCGACGATCTGGCCGAGCGCTTTGCAGGTCTGCAGACGGCGGACTCGCGCATCGACATCGTGCGGCGTGTGTGGCAACAGAACCTCGATGAGACTACCCGGCAACTCGACGCCATTGCGCAGCAACCCGCCATTGCGGTCGAGACCGAATCCGATTTCGTGGTCTGACAACGCGCCGGAATAAGGGCGTGATAAAAAGTTGGAGACACTCAACCAACGGGTCGCCGTATAGAAGAGCGTGCAATTGACGGACGCCAGTTTTTGAAAGGGGCGCGCTACCGCGTCGGACGTCGGGAAGGATGGCGGGCAGGTTTGTTGCGGCGAACGTGAGAGCCGCCCATTGCCGCAATCCTGAACGACACTGCCGTGGTCGCCGACATTTGCCGGCAGGCGCGTGAGATGCGCGCCTCTCCGACCCTACCTGTGGACAGAAGTTGAGAGAGGTTCAAATGGTTACGAAAAGCTTGTCGACTAACGACATTCATGGTTTCAACGCATCGCCGCAAGGCGCGCACACGGACACGTCCTCGTTGCGACGCGCCGTGATCGGCGTGACCTGCGGCAACATGATCGAGTGGTTCGACTTCGCGCTGTACTCTTCGCTGGCGACCATCATCGGCCACGTGTTCTTCAGAAACCAGGATCATGCAACGCAGTTGCTGTCGATCTACGCCACGTTTGCTGCCGGCTTTCTGATCCGCCCAATCGGCAGTCTGGTATTCGGTCCGATCGGCGACCGTTACGGACGTAGAACCGCGCTCACGCTCAGCATCACGCTGATGTCGGTCGCGACGTTCTGTATCGCTTTTCTGCCGGGCTACGACAGGATCGGCATCGCGGCTCCCATTCTTCTGCTGTGCATCCGGATGCTGCAAGGTTTGTCGACGGGCGGTGAATATGGCGGTTCGTGTACGTTCATTGCCGAGCATGCTCCTGACGCGAAGCGTTCTTTCATGACGAGCTGGCTCGAATTCGGCAACATCTCCGGCTTTCTGATTGGCGGCGCAGTCGTGAATGTGCTGACTTTCTCGTTGGGCACCGAGAGCATGGCTGCATGGGGATGGCGCATTCCGTTCGTGATTGCGGGCTTCGCCGGGCTGGTTGCGCTCTATCTGCGGCTGAATGTCGATGAATCGCCGGTGTTCCGTCAAATGCAGGAGAACGAGTCGCATCAGAAAGGGCTCGCGCAGAAGCGCAGTCTCGTGCAACTGCTGATCGCGGAGTGGCCGCAGCTTCTCAAATGCGCGGGGCTGACGGCAGTCTTCAACATTACCTACTATGTCGCGCTCGGCTACCTGCCTGGCTATCTGTCGGATGTCGCGGGGCATCCCGTCGAATTCGGCAATCTGCTGGCAATGGTCGCCACGCTGGTGATGCTGGCTCTGATACCGTTTGCGGGAATGCTGTCCGATCGCTTCGGTGGCGTGAAGATGATTCGCTTCGGATGCCTCCTGATTATCGTCGGTGCTATTCCGGCCTTCATGTTGATGAAAAGCTCCAGCGTGATGGTGATTTTCGGTGCGCTGATGACACTGGTGCTGGCGCAATTGATGTTCGAAGGCGCGATGCCGGCGACACTGACTTCTCTCTTCAGAGCCCCGGTTCGATACAGTGGCCTCGCTATCAGCTACAACGTATCGGTTTCGCTTCTCGGCGGCACGGCACCCCTCATCAATACATGGTTGATTCACAGAACCGGCAATCCGCTGATTCCTGCGTGGTACATGATTGGTGGCGCCGTACTCGGCCTCGTCGCGCTGAAGTTCGTCAAGGACTTGACCGGCAAACCTTTGCCAATGTGATCGCAAAGCCGTAAACCGAAGCTTTGCTTCTTCATCACGGTATCAAAAGGACCTGTGCGGCGGCTAGCGAATGGTCGCCGTGCCATAAGCAACGCTCAAACAAGGATATTGAGATGCGAATTTGCTGGGTTCACCCGACGACCAGAACGTCTGCACTGACTCCGTTGTGGACGACGATCGAACAGACCATAGCGCCGATCGTGTCGCCGGGGACCGAAATCGAATATCGGTTTTCGACGGGCAGTGCGAATTTCACCCGATCTTCTTACGCCGAGCATCTGAATTCGGTGCTCATGCTCGATCAGGCTATCCAGGCAGAGAAGGACGGCTTCGACGGCGTGTTTCTCGGCTGCTGGAATGACGCGCTTTGGGAAGCCAGAGAGGTTCTCAAGATTCCGGTTGGATCGGTCGGTGAACAGTCGATGCTCGCGGCACTCGCAATGGGGCGACGCTTTGCCATCGTCACGGTGTCGCAGAAAACGGCGGTCGCCATCGAGCGTGATCTTCTCGCGTATGGCCTGCGCGAGCGCGCAATTGCCCGGCCGGTCAGATCGATTTCACCCGAGTCCGATGGAGATTTGCTGCTTGGCGCCGTCACCGATCCGAACAGTGGCTTCATCGCGCGATTCGAAGCGGTGGCGCGCGAGTGCATTGCGGAGGGCGCCGATGTGATCCTGGTCGGTTGCGCTTACTACGGTCCGTTGGTTCGTCGCGCGGGCTACACCCATGTGTCCGGCACTGGTATTCCCGTCGTGGACTCGACGACCGTCGCTATCAAATATCTCGAAGCGATGATCGGCGTATCGAAGGCGACTGGCTTCACGAAATCAATGGGGCCGACGTTCCAGAATCCGGACGCGGACAAGATCGAAAAGGCGCGTATTGCACTCGGGCCGTTGGCGGCCTGAGTCATTAACGAGGTTGTCTCTGCAATGGAGATAAGGGGGCAATTGCGTCGCTAACCAACTGGCAATAGCCTGCACGTTTTCAGACTCTCCGACTTCAATTCACTTTAATCGAACAGCAATGGCGCTCAGTTTCATCGAGCGCCATTGTTTTTTTTCAAGGCGCTTCACGTCGAAAAACAAGCCGCGCGACGCGACTACGGGTAATCCATACATCGAACAAAGCGATGTAACGCAGCGCTTTGTTCATCCTACGTTGCGCTGTTATTCGCCTCGGCCCACGTGCAGGGGGCTTGTCGTTCCATCTGTCCCAGCAAACTCAAATTCATCCATAGGACATTGCTATGGGAAACATCGGTTTGGGGATACTTCACTAGTCTTTTTGGCGTTCCGATACTGGCCTCAACTTGATGCGGATCAGTACGAGGCATACCGCCTCGTGATCGGAAAGACGGAGATAGACGATGTCGAAACAGGCGCGTTATTGCGTAATTGGAGCGGGTGCTGCGGGCCTGGCAGCGCTGAAGACATTGACCGACGAAGGCTTCGCGGTGGACTGTTTTGAAAAGGGCGAGCAGGTCGGCGGCCACTGGCATCACGACTACGATGCGCTGCATTTGATCACGCCGAAGAGCAGTTCGTTTTTCGACGGCTTCCCGTTGCCGGCTTCGTACCCGATGTATCCGAGCCGTGAGCTGATCGCAGCCTACATGTGCAGCTACGCCGAGACCTTCGGCCTGAACCGGATGATCACGTTCCGGACCGCCGTCGAGCGCATCGAGCCGCTGGGCGAGCGTGGCCGCGACGGCTGGCGCGTGACGCTGTCGGACGGCGCGGTGCGTGACTACACCGGCGTGATCGTCGCGAACGGGCACTTGTGGGACCAGAACATCCCTGCGGTGGGCAAAGGCTATACGGGCCGGTCGATCCATTCGGGCTCGTACCGCAACACCAGCGAGATCGAAGGACGGGTGCTGGTGGTGGGCTTCGGCAACTCGGGTTGCGATCTCGCGGTGGATGCCGCGCAAAGCCGCATGGACGTGACGATCGCGATGCGCTGCGGTCAGGTGTTCCAGCCGAAAACGTTCTTCGGCGTGCCGCGTGGAGAAGTGGCCGCGCTCAACGCGCTGCCGCCGGAGTTGGCGAACATGGCGACGATGTCGCTGATCAACACGGTATTCGGCACGCACGAGAATTACCCCGGCATGCCCGCACCGGAAACCTACGATCTCGAGAAGCAGCCACCGGTCGTCAACTCGCTGCTGCTTTACTGGATTCAGCACGGGCGTATCAAGGTCGCGCCAGGTCTGCGCGCAATCGACGGCAAGCGGGTGACGTTCACGGACGGCACGGAAGGCGAGTTCGACACGATCCTGTGGGCCACAGGCTTCAAGACGACGCTGCCGTTCCTCGACACATCGCTGTTGGAGTGGCGCGACGGGGTGCCGTTGCGCACGGCGGCGATGACGTTGCCGACGACGCTCGAATCGCTGTACTTCGTGGGCCTTACCGCGCCACGCGGCGCGCAATGGCCGGTGTACTGCACGCAAAGCCGCCTGATTGCACGCTTCATGAAGCAGCGCGAGCAGGGCACCGACGATCTGGCCGAGCGCTTTGCAGGTCTGCAGACGGCGGACTCGCGCATCGACATCGTGCGGCGTGTGTGGCAACAGAACCTCGATGAGACTACCCGGCAACTCGACGCCATTGCGCAGCAACCCGCCATTGCGGTCGAGACCGAATCCGATATCACCACCTGAGCTTTAAACGAGAAAGAACATGCAAACACCCAATCAACAGGCAGCCTCCAGAAGCGTACTGGTCACCGGTGCTAATTCCGGTATGGGACGCGCAACCGCGCTGCGCTTCGCTGCTGAAGGCTGGCACGTGGTCGCAGTCGATGTCACTGAGTCGACCCATGGCGTGGAGCAGAACCTCACGTCGGTCGTCGCCGACATCACTGACGAAGCTTCGTTGGCCGCAGGCGTTGCGCAAGCTCTCGACGGCAAGCCCCGGCTCGCAGCCGTGGTCAACGCGGCGGGCATCTTCCCGACGTCGTCGCTCGATAGCTACGACGTCGCCCTTTACCGCCGCATTTTCGACGTCAACGTGCTGGGCACGCTCAACGCCGCCCGCGTTGGTGCAAAGCATATCGGCGCGGACGAAGGTGGCGCGATGGTGTTCTTCGCTTCGGTGGACGCCTTCGCGGTGTCGCGCAACCAGTTGTTGTACAGCGCGTCGAAAGCGGCCGTCGTGGCGATGACCCGCTCTCTCGCGATTGAACTGGCCGAAAGCCGCATCACGGTCAACGCGATCGCGCCGGGCTGGGTGGATACCGAAGGTACGCGGCGCGGTGGCCGCATCGAGGCCGCGATCCCCAGTATTCCGCTCAAACGCGCGGCGTCTGTCGATGAAATTGCGACGTGGGCGTGGAATCTTGCAGGCAACCCGTCGTATATCACCGGCGAGACCGTGTGTATCGCGGGCGGAATCTTCATGCGCTAACCCGCGTCGGTCACGCGTTGGTCACGTCCCGGTCGCGCCGCTCGCTCGATGTGACGAGCTGTGACGGCGGGTTGCCGATCCGTCAGGCCATTCCATTTTTCAATTCTGTACCGGCTTTCTTTTTAACTGGAGTTCATTCATGAGTTCGACCCTCGCAGCCCGCCAAAAAATCCCGTCGGGTGGTCCTTACGAAAATGTGTTCGGCTACTCCCGCGCCGTCAAGGTAGGCGCACACCTGCACATTTCCGGCACCTGCGCACCGGCTGTTCACGAAAAGAGCGATGCCTATACTCAGGCGCGCGCCATCATGGCCGTGATCGAAAAAGTGCTGGGCGAAGCTCAGATGAGCGTCGCGGACGTAGTTCGCACGGTCGTATATGTCCGCGATATCAACGACGCGGAAGCGGTCGCCAAAGCCCATCTGGAAACTTTCGATGCAGTGCGGCCGGCGAGCACGCTGGTCCAGGTCGACTCCATGTTGCGTCCGTGGCAGAAGGTCGAAGTCGAAACCTACGCAATCGCGGACGAGTAACGGGATGCTCCGGGCACCGCCCGGAGTCTCACGCAGGCGGCAAAACAGTCGATCGTTTTATTTGCCGATGTAGAAAAAATAGTTCGGTATCCGATGCATATAGAAGTTACCTATAACCAGCGCAGTTCGAAAGGTTTGGAGAGTGATGTGAATTACAAACGCAAGCTGATCGTGGTCGCGGCAGCAGTTGTTGCATCCGGCGCTGCGCATGCGCAGTCGTCGTCCGTGACACTGTATGGCGTCATTGACGTAGGTCTCGATTTCACCAACAACAGTGGCGGAAAGCAGCTCTTCAAGATGCAGGACGGCACGTATGACGGAATGTATGGCAGCCGCTGGGGCCTGAAAGGAGAGGAAGATCTGGGCGGCGGTCTCAAAGCAGTCTTCAAACTGGAGAACGGCTTTAACCTGAACAACGGAACGCTGGGCCAGGGTGGGCGGGAATTTGGCCGGCAGGCGTGGGTCGGTTTGTCCGATGCGCGGTTCGGTACGGTGACACTCGGTCGTCAGTACGATTCGGTGGTCGATTACTTCCAAGGCGTCACGATGGCGGGAACCTGGGGCGGCCTTGCATGGCACGCGAGTGACATCGACAACTCGGCCAACTCGTTCCGCGTGAACAATTCGATTAAGTACGCAAGCCCGGATATTTACGGCATCACGTTCGGCGGCGTGCTGGGACTCAGCAACTCGAACGCCGAAGGTACCAGCAAGATCGGCATGTATAGCGCGGGGGTGGCTTACCAGACAGGTGGCCTGAACCTCGCCGCGGCGTACTTCTATGCAAAACAACCGGCCACCCTCTTTCCCGACGGGGACTATTTGGCCAATACCACAGGTGCTGCGGTGGGCGCGTCCGGGCCGTGGAGCTTCGTGGGCAATCCGGCTAAGCAGCAGATCATCGGCGTGGGCGGGACCTATACGATCGGCAGCGCGCACATCGGTCTCGACTACTCGAACGTGAAGTTCGGTGATGCCAACGGCACGACGTCGACAGTCAAGTTCGATAACTACGAGGCGTGGGGATCGTATGCATTTACCGACGCTGCAACCTTGGTGGGCGGATACACGTACTCCAACGTCAATCTCGGCTATTCGGCTGAGCGACCCAAATACCACCAATTCAACCTGCTCGCGGACTACAAGCTGAGCAAGCGTACCGAGGCCTATGTGTCAGCCGCCTACCAGCTCGCGGCAGGCGGATCGCAACCCGCGTCGATTTTCGACGGCGTGATCGGCAATGCGTCCTCGACGGACAAACAGGTCGCCGTGCGCGTTGGCATCGTTCACAAGTTTTGATGGTCGCCAGGCCTCAATCGGGCGGCCTGACTGCATCGCTCAAACCAATATCCATGCACATCCGTTAAGTCTGGAGCAATCATGAAAGCCTCGTCGATAATCAGCAGCAACCCGCTCAAGCGTTGCACCGTCATCGCGGCACTTGCGTTCGCGACACTCTCCATGCAAAGCACCGCTCACGCGGAAGTGGATGCGGGCAACACGTGGCAAAAGGTCCGTCAGGGAGGCGTACTGCGTTGCGGCGCCGGCATTACTCCGCCGTATGTGATTCGTGACGCGAAAACTCAACAGTACAGCGGCGTATTCACTGAAATCTGCCGGGGTTTCGCTCAAAACGTGCTGAAGGTGAAGGCAGAATTCATCGATACGAGCTGGCCCAACATGATTGCCGGTGTGCAATCCGGCAAGTGGGACATGGCCATGTCGCTCAGCTATACGGAAGAGCGCGCGAAAGCGATCAGGTTCTCCACGCCGGTGACCAATTCGAGCGTCACGTTTGTGTACAACAAGAACAACCCGAAGCTGAAAGCCGCGCCGAAAGCGATGGCGGACCTGGATAACGCCGACCTGACGATAGCCGTGATGTCCGGCTCGATCGCCGACAAGGCGACCACTGCCGAATTGAAAAAGGCGACCATCATGCGCCTTCCGGGTTCGGACGAAACCCGGCTCGCGTTGCTGTCGAAACGGGCTGACCTGATGGCCGACGATATCGCCACCAACATGATCGTGACCGCAGCGCATCCGGACACGCTTGTCGGTTTTCAGCCCGCCCCTGCGCTCGTACCCCAGCCGGCCTGCTTCGGTCTGAACAAGGAGATATCCGATGCCGACGTCGCTGTGCTCAACAAGTACATCGAAGAACAGCGTAGCTCGGGCGCGCTCGACAAGCTGACGAAGCAGGCGGTCGACGCCACGGTAGCGTCGGAGAAATAAGCGGCCGGCGTTTGCGTTGACCGTTTAAAGCCCGGCGTTGCACGCTTACACGTGCCGCCGGCGCAATAGGGCGACCCCCGGTCGTCTGATCATGTCATGCCGTTGGCGCCTGCTAGCCGGTAAATCTTTGAATAGTGCAGCGCTAACGCAACACGCGGCACCACGCTGAACCAATGTGGGAGATGTCATTCATGAATGCCCAAATAGCGCTCGACATACGAGCGGCGAATGCGGTCGACGATCGTCCCGTCTCGCGGAACTTCGTCGAGTTTAAAAACGTCTACAAATCGTACGGCGAAAATCTGGTCGTGATGAATGGCATGACGCTCGACATGCGTGCGGACGACCGTCTGGTGATCATTGGTCCGAGCGGCAGCGGCAAAAGCTCGCTGCTTCGCTGCATGATGGGCCTGGAAGGCATTCAGGGTGGCGAGATCGGCTTTCAGGGGAAGCGTTATATCCATAGTGCGGCACGCGGCCAGCCTAGCCGGATCGATCGCAAGATGCAGCGGCAGATCGGCATGGTGTTCCAGCACTACACGTTATTTCCGCATCTATCGGTATTGGGCAATCTGGTTCTGGCGCCGGTCAAGGTTGGCGGTCTTTCAAAAGCCGAGGCGACGGAGCGGGCCAGAATGTATCTCGCTCGACTCGGACTCGAGAGCAAGCTGAATGCGTATCCGAGTCAATTGTCGGGCGGTCAGAAGCAGCGTGTCGCGATTGCGCGCGCCTTGATGCTCGAACCCAAGCTGATGCTATTTGACGAAGTGACGTCGGCGCTCGATCCGGAAATGGTGGTCGAAGTCCAGAATGTGATGCTGCAACTGGCCGAGCAGAAGATGGCGATGATCATCGTCACGCACGACATGCACTTTGCTCGCGACATTGCAACCCGGGTCGTTTTCTGTGCGAATGGTTCGATCGTCGAAGAAGGTCCGCCGATTCAATTGTTCAAGCAGCCTAAGGAAGCGCGGACGCGCGAGTTCCTCGAAAAGGTTCTACACCTCGACTGAGGCCATACGATGAGCTACCACTTCGACTTCAGTTTTCTTCACGGGAACGTGGACGCGTTATTGAGCGGCATCAAGATCACGCTCGAACTCACCGTTGCGTCGAACCTGCTGGGACTGACGCTTGGATTTCTGCTGTGCCTCACGACGATGAGCCGCTGGAGTTTTTTGCGCTGGCCGGCGCAGATGTTCATCGAGTTCTTTCGATGTACGCCTGCGTTATTGCAGATCGTCTGGTTCTTCTATTGCATCCCAATGATGTTCGACTTCTTCATCGCGCCGGTTCCGCTCGGCATCATCGCGCTGGGTCTGAACCTCACGGCATTTAACGCCGAGGCTTATCGTGCGGGTATTCAGGCGGTGCCGAAAGAGCATCTGGATGCATGCGTCGCGCTCGGCCTTCGTCCGTGGCAGCGTACTTTGTACGTCGTGCTGCCGCAGGCGTTGCGAACGGCTACCCCGAGCCTGATGACCAACGGGATTGGTGCGCTTCAGCAAAGCGCTCTGGTGGCTGTCGTTGCAGTCGGCGACCTGATGTACGTGAGCACCCAACTCGCGACCGAGGCGTACCGGCCGCTCGAGACTTATACGCTGGTGGCGCTGATCTATTTCGCGCTGTCCATTCCGATCTCACAGATGGTGCGTCTGGTCGAACGCCGTCACGATCTTGCCATGCAGCGCTGAGGAAAAATATCATGTCTCATCTTTCCGTCGTTCTCCCTTACATAGGTGTGCTGCTTCGCGGACTCGGCCTGACGATCGCGTTCACGCTGGGATGCGCGATTGCAGGAAGCCTCGGCGGGTTTGTGCTGAGCCTGCTAAGAATGTCGCCGAACAAGGTGGTCAAAGGCGCGACGGGGTTGTACGTCGAGTTCTTTCGCGGCACGCCTTTGTTGATCCAGTTGTTCTGGGTGTACTTCTGCCTGCCTGTGTTGTTCCGAGTATCAATTCCGCCAGCCATGTCGGTGCTGCTTTCTCTCACGCTGTACATGATTGCGATCACCAGTGAGACATTTCGCGGCGCGTTGAGGTCTATCGCAAGGGAACAGCACGACGCATCGACCGCACTCGGTCTTACTCCGATGGTCAAGGTTCTGTATGTGATATTTCCGCAGACCCTGTTGCGGGCGACGCCGCCATTGCTGTCGAACGTCGTCAGTCTGTTCAAGGAAAGCGCGTTGATCTCGAGCGTCGGCGTCGCGGATCTGATGTTCGTCGGGCAGAACATCTCGAACAACACCGCGCGTCCTCTGGAGTTCCTGACGGCTGTCGGTGTGATTTACTTTCTCGTGGCCTTTCCGCTCACGCGTCTGGTCGGTGTCGTCGAGACCAGGATGCTGCGGCGCTACGCGTATTGACGCTGCACGCGCACGGAGGTGCTGAAACGCGCCTTAATTTTCGAACTTGATTGTTCAACTCCAGAGAAGAAATAAATTGACTAACCTGGCAAGTCGGACCGTAAGAATTGGCGACCCTCTGCAACACAGTATCTGGTACAAGACTGCGCCCGCCGCACCGGAAACGGGGTCGCTGAATTCGGCGGTTAGCGCCGATGTCTGCATCATCGGCGCGGGCTTTACCGGGCTGTCTGCAGGCATTCATCTTGCCGAGCGGGGCAGAAGGGTTGTCGTAGTCGAAGCAGAGGAGGCCGGCTTTGGCGCATCAGGCCGCAATTCCGGGCACTGCACGCCGACCTTTCACTCGTTTGAACTGGAGCAGTTCCGGCGCATGATCGGTGAGCCATTCGGCTCCCGAATGGTCCGCGCGCAGTGCGATTCCACTAATTTCCTGTTTGAACTGATTCGCAAGTACGGCATTGAGTGTGATGCGATACAGAGTGGCTACGTCGAAGCCGCGCACAGCAGGGCCGCTTTTCAGGCGCAACAGAAGAAGGTGGCTGACTACAACGCACTGGGCAAGCAGACCCGTCTGCTGACTGCGCACCAGGTCGAAGAGTTGACGGGGTCGCCGCGATACTTCGGCGGATGGTTTCATCCCGAAGGAGGAAATATCAATCCGCTCGCATACTGCCGCGGCTTGGCGCGCACGCTGATCGAACTCGGCGGGGACATCTATACGGCAACGCCTGCTCTGAAAATCGCGCCTGCGGGGTCGGCATGGCGGGTCGACACGCCGAATGGACAGATCGTGGCAGACAAAGTCATCTATGCAGGTGGTGCTTATCTTGCACCTTCCTGTTGGCAAGGCATGGAGAAAACCTACGCGTTGCTGCCGATTATCGGACTGGCCAGCCAGCCGCTTCCGATCGAGGTGCAGAACCAAATCCTGCCGCGCCGCAATACGGTTCTCGAAACCCGCCATGATCCGGCGAGTTATCGACTGGACCGTGACGGCCGGCTGATCACTTCGATCATGCTGGAAGGGCGCCGGGGCGGCGACGAAGACTATACGAAGGAACTCCTCACCACGCGCTTTCGCTGGTTATTGCCGCAGTTGTTGGAGTTGCGCTGGGAGAATTACTGGCATGGGCGCCTCGACATGCAACCGAGGCTATTCCCAAGATTGTTCGGGCTAGCACCGGGAGTGGCCGCCATGAACGGGTATTCCGGGCGCGGCGTAGCCACCGGCACGGTGGTGGGCAAAGTGCTGGCCGACTGGGCGACGGGCACGCCGCCTGAAGCGCTCACGCTGCCACTCGAATCTCGTGGGAACGCGCCACAACTGATGAAAGCGGCAATGCGGATCATGCTGCCGTATCTGCGATTTGCAGATCAACGGGCCGCGAGGCGCGATGGCTTGAGACCGCCGCCTTATTGATTCGCGGCGAGCCGCCACGTCGCGCTGCGTGATCTGTATCGAACTGGCCGCAGTGCCGATGTGAGCACCCGGAACGCAAAACGAACCAATAAAAGGCCACGCGTTTTCAGTCAGCTTCACGATGCGCTGGCAGACTTTGCCGATCGAAAGATAGGGAGTCGCCTGCTTGCGGAGCACTAACGGTCAACCGGTGAATTCTGTTCACCGCATTGAAGCATTAAAATAGCGCGCACAATGATATACGCCGGGCCTGACCAGTGCGTCACTGAGGCGCTTCGGTTCGCATGGGTACACGACCGACCGGTTCGCTGGCCCTGTCCAGCCGACACGACATTCCAACCTTCCTTCAGAAGGACGACTCTTTCGAGAGTGCGCGATGACACTACAGCAACTCCATTATTTTCTCGCGGCGATCGAGCATGGCACGCTCTCGAAGGCGGCTGAACAACTCAACGTCGCGCAGCCGACGCTCTCCGATCAGATCATCCGGCTGGAGGAGTCGGTCGGTACGACACTCTTCATCCGCACCAATCGCAAGCTGATGCTGACTGAGGCCGGCCGCGGCTTGCAGCCTTTCGCTCTGGCTGCAACGACCGCTTCGAGACAAGGCTACGAAGCGGTCCAGTCGGTGCGGGACCTGAAGGGCGGTGTTGCGAGCTTCGGCACCTTCGGCACGGCGCATCACTACTTTCTGGCGGATCTGATCGAGGAATTTCGTTCGCGGCATCCCGACATGAAGTTGAAGATTACCGGCAACAACTCGTCCGAAGTGGCGGACGCCGTCAGCCACGGTGAGCTTGAGGCGGGTCTGGTCATGATTCCGCTCACCCAGCGTAATCTCGCTGTTAGCGAGCCTGTGTGGTCGGCACGAGTGGGCTATATCAGCGCTGACCCGGCTCGCTTGCAGGGACCGAAGACGATTGAAGACCTCGCGGCAGCGCCGCTTATTCTTACCGAAGCGAAGTGGAGTTCATCGGACTCGATCAGATCGACGCTGAACGCTCGCGCGCAAAAGGCGGGCGTGATTCTGAACCCGATCATCGAGGTCGATCATCAGTCGACCGGGTTTGAACTGGCTGCGCGAGGCCTGGGCGATGTGATCGCTTCGCGACCTATACTCCACCGTCTTGGCTATGAGAAGAAATTGGGTTGGACACCCATCGATCCGCCGCTTTTCGAAGTGTTCGCGTTCATTCATCGTTACGATGCACCGCTGTCGGCGGCCACGCGCGTTCTCCTGCAATTGATGCGGGAACATCTCGCACGAGTGCAGCGTGCGTATGGGCATCTCGACTCTGAGCATCAGGCGGAGCCGCCACCAGATTAGTTCGATGTTGGCGGAAAAAAGCTTATACGTGATAGCAGGGTTCCTGTTTCATCGCGACGGCCCCCCGGATTTTTCATCGTTAACAGCCACCAGTTGACCCACTATCGCGTGAAGCCATATCGGACAGCGTGCTCTACGGGATCATTAGTATCCTCCGACTTCGTTGTTCGGTGAGGGCGCCAGATTAAACGGGATGTCCCATCACTAGATGTGCCGTTACTTTGGCCGAAGTATTACCTGTGGGCAGTTGTAGCTGGACCGCTTCACCCAGTTATCGGACGTTGGCGCTATCAAGGCGTGACCGGCCGCAACGGGTCGCGTGCTGCCGATCGCGACGATGCGAGATTCCAAGCAGTCCATGCGATTTGCATGAGGCAGCGATCGGCCACGAGTTGACACTCGCCAGCCGCCGTAACGAGACGTCTGGATGGCCGGTACATCCACGTAGGAGTCGCCCGAAGATCGGGTGCACCACGCCCTGATAATGCGATTATCAATGGTGCGGTTTCTGGTGACGGGGCACCGCGCTTTTTCACCTGTGAAAGGGCCACCGGACATTGCCCGGTCCTTGCGGCCGTTGCCCTCGTTGAGCCCGGCGCGGTGCGATCCTTTCAACGTCGACGCGTTTCGCCGTTGCACTTCAACCCTTCAAATCGATCGCAGGAAGGCTGCGGACACGCCCGGTTGGAGGTCGGATGAGAGGTTCCGCGAACGCGCTATCTCCTTAGTGAACTGCATGACTGTGCGGCAAGCGAGCGTCATTTCGCCGTGGGGAGACATAGCAAGCGCAATGAAGCGAGGCACTGGAGGGTCGACCACCATCGACGACTGCAACCGACATTCCTTTTCAAGATTGGCAATCGCGTAAGGTCCAAGCAACGCATAGATTCCGCCATCTGCCACGATATGCGCCTGTAGACTCAAAGAGTCGGCTTCTGCCGCGAAGTTAAGGGAGACCCGTTGTTCACCAGCAATTTGTTCGAGCCGGTCGCGCCAGCTGTTGGGGCGGCAGAAAGAGACCAATGGAATCCCGTCGAGCTTTGAAAAAGCAATTGCGGATTGCTTTGTCAAAGGATCGCCTTCTGCGCTGACCAGGTAGGTCGCCGCCTCAACCAGATACTCGTCACCATTTCTCGGCGTCGGGCTGTTTCGAAAAAGGATTGCGAGATCAACATTACCGTGTTCCAGCCACGTTTCCAGCAACGCACCTTGACCTTCGCGCACCTGTAGTTGCACTAGGGGATAACGCTCTCGAAGGCGGTGGTAAAGCGTGCTGACAAGCGGATGGGCAGTTGAGGGCAGGATTCCAATTCTGACAACGCCGATCGGCTCTCCCGCAGTACTGCGGATGTCGTTTGACAATTGCTCCGTACTCGCAAGCCACGTCCTTACGCGCGGGGCGATACGCGCCCCCAGCTCGGTCAATACCACCCCTCGCCCGGTCCGCTGAAACAAACGGCCACCGCAGTATTGCTCGAGCTCAACAATCTGGCGGCTGATGTGAGGCTGACTTGTCCCATAAGCAACGGCAGCCTTGCTCAAACTCCCGAGTTCCGCGGCATCGATGAATAACTTCCAGGCAGCGTAGTCCACCGCAAGGCCCCCCAACGAGATATGTCAGATCAGTATATCTGAAATGTACCGTTTCGCAGTTCCCGCATGAGTCGTCCCTCCCTACACTGCAACGCATGCACCGTTGTTCCAGCTTGATGCGAAACGAGCAGCGGGCTCTCCTCTCGGAAAGAGGAGCGGAAAAGCTCACATTTGGAGACGTCATGAAAACGATCGATCTACGCGGTTTGGTCCCGGCACCCATAACCCCCTTCACCCGCGAGGGAGCGGTGGACCACGCAGCAATTCAACGGCTGGGTTCCTGGCTCGGCAGCATCGAGGGCGTTAAAGGTCTGACGGTTCTCGGCCACGCTGGCGAAGGCACGTTCCTCACGCAGAAAGAACAGGCTCAAGTCATCCAGAGCTTCGTGAAGTCCGTTGACGGCAAGATCCCGGTCATCGCCGGTATCACGCTCGAAGGCACGGAAGTGGCGGTGGAAGAGGCGAAGCGCGCGGTCGAGGCCGGCGCGTCGGCAGGTCTGGTGTATCCGTCTCACGGCTGGCTGCGCTTCGGTTACCAGAAGGGCGCACCGCAAGACCGCTACCGCGCTATCTACGAAGGCAGCGGCCTGCCGCTCATCCTGTTCCAGTACCCGGATGCCACCAAGGCGACCTACAACCTCGAAACGCAGTTGGAAATCGCCGCACAACCGGGCGTCTTTGCCATGAAAAACGGCGTGCGCAACATGCGTCGCTGGGACGTTGAGATTCCCATCATCCGTCGCGAGCGTCCGGAACTGCAAATCCTGACCTGCCACGACGAGTATCTGCTCCATACGATGTTTGACGTCGACGGCGCGCTCGTCGGCTACGGCAGCCTCGCTCCCGAGCCACTCATCGAACTGATCAAAGCGGGCAAGGCGAAAGACTACCAGGCCGCTCGCGCGATCCATGATCGCCTGCTGCCCGTGACGCGCAATGTGTACCACCGTGGCTCGCACATGGAAGGCACCGTTGCACTCAAGCATGGCCTCGTGGCCCGCGGGATCCTCGAGCACGCCACGGTGCGCTCGCCGTTGCTGCCGCTCGCGGAAGGCGCGGACGTCGAGATCGCAGACGCGCTTCGTTCGGCGGGCCTCGTCGACTGACGCGGGAGCGGCGAACCAAAAGCCGTTACGACGATAGCGAAGCGCCGCCCCGCTTCGCTGTCAGCGTTGAGCAGTAACGGCGGCCCGCGAAACCTCGCGCCGCGCGTCGCCCATAACGGGATCGGGAAACGACCGAAAAAGCTTCGACGGCGCGACACAATAAGAAAGAAAAGCGATTCGATGCTTCAAAACAAGAAGAAAACCGAGGGCCCATAAAATGCAGCTTTTCAGGAGACAGCATGAACACCCTTTCCACCGCCTACGGCGTCGACCTTGGTCAATCCCCGAGCGAAGCGCGCCCCGTGAGCGAGCAATTGCGTGCGGCGAACCTGCTGTTCCGCATCGAGAACGTGCCGTTCTGCAAGTGGCACACCAAGGCACGTATCGTCATGGGCAGCGCGACCCTCTTTGACGCATTCGACGCACTTTCACTTGCTTTTGTACTGCCTGTACTAGTGGGTCTCTGGCATCTTTCTCCCGCGAAGATCGGTGTGCTGATCGCCGCTGGCTATCTTGGTCAAGTCGTAGGCGCGTTGGTTTTCGGTTGGTTGGCCGAGCGCCTTGGGCGGGTGCCGAGCGCCACAATAACTGTCGGTGTCATGTCGGCAATGAGCGTTGTATGCGCCTTCACCGGCAGCTTGCATATGCTGTTTTTGATGCGCTTCCTGCAAGGCATCGGCGTAGGGGGAGAAGTGCCTGTGGCGGCCACGTACATCAACGAGCTGTCTCAAGCGCATGGCCGAGGACGTTTCTTTATCCTGTACGAACTCATTTTCCCACTGGGTCTCCTCGCGGCCGCGCAGCTCGGCGCTTTCATCGTCCCCCGCTTCGGTTGGGAATATATGTTTCTGATCGGCGGCATTCCCGGCATCGCCGTAACGATCCTGATCGCGCGCCTTCCAGAATCGCCGCGCTGGCTCATTTCACGTGGGCGTTTCGATAAAGCTGAACGCATCATCGAGCGGCTGGAGGCAAGCACGACGAAGCGCACCCTTGATGCCCAGACGCAAAAGGCCGAGGTCGACGAGCGCGTGGTTGGCCTTCTGAGCGGACTCCAGTCGAAGCAGAAGGGAACGTGGAAGGAGCTTTTCTCACCGTTCTACAGAGGTCGCACCGTTGTCGTGTGGTTGCTTTGGGCGAGCTCTTATTTCATCGCCAATGGCATCAACAACTGGCTGCCGAGTCTCTACAGGACGGTCTACCATCTGCCTCTGCAAGAGTCGCTTCACATGGCGTCCATCTCGAACGTCCTGAGTACGTGCGGCGTGCTGGCTTGCGCGTTGCTGATTGATCGAGTCGGGCGCCGCCGCTGGGCAATGGCTTGCTTCGTCATCAGTGGAGTCCTGCTCGCAGTTTTGGGCATTAATGGCGCTGGCAGCGCATGGTCTGTGATGTTCCTGGGATCGTCGGCCTATGCTGTGATGGCAACCGCAACGGTCCTTCTGTACCTTTACACCCCTGAAATCTATCCGACCCGGATGCGCGCCATCGGTACTGGTCTCGCGACTTCCTGGTTGCGAGCGGCGTCTGCTGCTGCGCCAGCGATCGTCGGCGTCGTATTAACAGCAAAAGGCATCGCTGCGGTATTCATCATGTTTGCTGTGGTTAGCGCAGTGGGCTTCTTCGTCGCTGCGCGCATGGTGGAGACGACCAATCGCGCGCTCGAAGAGATCTCCCCGTAGCCACTCGCCTCCCTATCGGCTCCTTCTCCTGATATGACTCAGGAGAAGGGGCTTCCTCGCTCGTCGCACCGTTAGCTTCAGCGACATGTCCGCAACAAGCGCCAACGCTCCACGGTATCCAATCAGTAGTACTTAGTGGATGGCGCGGAAAAGGTCGCTCACAAAAATATGAATGGAGACAACCGAAATGAAAAAGGCACAACGGATAATGGTCTGCCCTCCTTTGCGGAAAGTCGTCGGCACGCTTGGAGTCCCGACAATTCTCTGCTCCGTCCTAGCCTTGACTTCTGCCGGCGCACACGCAGATAGCGCCTCCCAGGTTCAACTTTATGGGATCGTCGGCACCTATGTCGGGAGTGTCAAACGTAGCGACACGCCGCAATCCACGGTGCTAATGGGGAGCGGTGGGCTCACCACTTCGTTCTGGGGAATTGGCGGCAAGGAAGATCTTGGCGGCGGCGTCAGCGCCATCTTCGCTCTTGAGAGCTTCTTCCAACCCCAAAACGGCGCGCTGGGTCGCAGTGCAACGGACCCATTCTGGTCACGCAATGCGTACGTGGGCTTCGCAGGCGACTACGGCCAATTGACCCTCGGGCGGCATAGAAATCCGACCTATACGGCAGAATCTCTCGTCAATCCATTAGGATCATCTGTCGTCTTCTCTCCGCTCGTCGTCCAGACATTCGTGGCCAACTATGGGGGCACGATCATTGGAGATACGGTGTGGAATAACACCGCCAAGTACACGACTCCGAACTTCAAGGGTTTCGGTGCAACCGTAATCTACGGGCTTGGTGGCGTTGCGGGTTCGCCTGGCATCGCTAATCTCGGCTTTCACTTCAATTACCAAGCTCACGGTCTCACGGCAGTGCTGTCCGGCCAGCGCGTGCGGTACACCGCAGCAGGGCCCGTAGGCGCGCAGTACGCCTACCTCGCGGGCGCAGCATACGACTTCAAGGTCGTAACGCTCTACGGGGCGTGGGCGATGACAAGTGACGTCAGTACCCCTACGGGCAGCCACACCTACGAGGCGGGTTTGTCGATCCCCTTCTCACCTGCCGACTTCTTGCTCGCAGAGTGGGCGCGTACGCAACGGTCCGGACCTACGCATACGACCAACAGCCTTCGCAACACTGCCGCTCTCGGTTACGACCATCTGCTGTCCAAGCGGACGGACATTTACGCAATTTACTCTATCGACAAGCTGAGCGGCCATCCCATCGGCAACACATTTGCCGTCGGCATTCGGCACACGTTCTAGGAAGCGTTCGCCCTTTTGTCGTCGATTCCTGTCTCTGAAAAGCTCGGCGACGCAGACCGGTTACGGGCCGGTCATATAGCTGTCGAGCCACCGATTTTGATACCCATTATTGACGACTCCTAGCGGGAGGCCACCGTCGATAGCCCCCGTTATCAAGGACGCAGCTCCTTAGGCATTGGTAGCCTCAAAGAAGGCGGGTTGATCAACTGTACCATCGCCGAGTCGTCGCGATCCGTCCTTGCTTTCAGCGACCGTTGTACCTCGCAAGCAGCCGCAGACCGTCGTCCCGATCGTACGACCGAGATGGATCGACAAGAGGCGGTGGTACCTGCTCGGCCGCGGCCATTCACCGAGGTTGCGCTGGGCGAGGGACGCACGGTCTCAGTTACAAATGATCGCGACAATCGTACAGCTTTCGCTTCCCGACGATCGCGGTTAATGTGATCTGAATTCAGAGAGAAGGAGTGTCCGGTGCGTGTAGGTCGCCCGATCAAGGCAGTACCCCAGCCCTTGTGCGATTACTGCGGCGCTCACGCCGCGTTCGTGAAATACGGTGAAGCGTCGTATCCCTACCGCAACGACCACGGCGCGCTCTGGGTCTGCACAGCGTGTCAGGCGTGGATCGGCATCCACTCGCGCAGCACACGGAACGTGCCGCTGGGACGTCTCGCCGACGGCGCGTTGCGCGACGCGAAGAGCCGCCTGCACGACGCGCTCGAGCCACTGGTCTCGGGCAAGGTCAGGCGTGATCACGTCAATCCGTTCGAGGCCCGGGCGAAAGCGATCCGCTGGGTCGCATCTGAACTCGGCTTCGATCCGGTGCCGGCGTCCATCCACAACCTGTCACTCGACCAGTGCGAACAGGCGATCCGGCATGTCGAAGCATTCATCGCACATCGCGGGGCCGCTTCGTCAGAAGGCAACGTTTAAGCAACTTCCGCCCGTGGCCGCTATCCCCGTTCAAGAGATCACCAATGAACCCTGATGCCCAAAACTCTCCGATTCGTTCGCAACCCCGACTCGGCACGAGCAAGACGTGCCAAAACGATGCTGTTGCCGAGGCCGCGCGCTACCGCCGACGAGCTCGCGCTGCGGGTACACCTTGCGCTCGCAACGATGCGGGGCCGGTGTCGGCAGCGTGCGTAACGCACAGACCCTTCTCCAGACCATGATCCTGACGGGCTTTATCGCCGAGGCAGGCTACGGCGCGGCCACGGTACGAGCAACTCGTCGTCGCGGAAGCCGCCATTTCGACCGCGGCCGGGACACGGGCGAATGGCGACCGGATGAGGGCACATCAACCGTAGCCGGGGATCAGGCAGAAATCGGGTCGAACTCGGCCCTTGATTGTCGTCGCGGCCGTATCTCTGATATGGCTTCGCTATAATCAATCGCTTCCCGGCGTCGCAATGTCGAAAAAATGTCTTCCAGGCGAAACAGGTCCCCCAGCCGAGCCCGCAGGCCGCTGACGAAAGCACTTCTATTGCCGATGGATCGCGCCTCCGCCAGTGAACGGTCGCTGTCCTGTCATCTTGCGCTGGTCGCATGCCGCGACGGACATGGCAACAGCCATCTGGTCAATGAACTTATGCGCGCGGTGTACCTGAGCTGGTATCTGCAGCGTGCTGGTTGTGGCAACCTCCTGGTGGAGCGGTTCAAGATCGCCGAATATGCCGTTGAGAACACCCTGGCGCGCGCTCATGAGACGGGAGAGTGGCGGCTCGCGTCTGAGCTAATCAGCGGCTTTGAAGCGCTGCTGGCGCTGTATGACGCCCAAGTCGCAAGGGCTCCTCTTCACGAAGTATTCGAAGTGGAGCGGCAGTTGAGGGTTTTTCTGACGGGAACGGACCATTCCCCGATCCCGTAATCGACGTATCGGCAAGCCTTGGCAGATTGTGATTCAGGTGGAGCACTTGCCGAAGAGGTCGTTGCATTATTGATTTCGTCTGCCGATAAATTTCGGATTCCTGCATTTTACATAAAAGGAATTAGCAACATTTGAGCTGTAGTAGCTTTATAGAAATGTCGTGTTCTAGCCATTTAGAAATGTCGTGTTTTGGTCTCGGTATGCTTGCCGGTTCCCCGCGGGACTACGGAGCCGGCCATGCATCCAGTTGCACTGGTGACATTGAACATGCGAGAGCTCGACCGTCTGAAGGTAATCCAGTCCGTGGTGGACATGCGGCTCAAGCCCGGACGCGCGGCTGAGCGTCTGGGCCTGACCGTACGGCAGGTCCAACGTCTGGTGATCCGTTACCGCGAGTCCGGTGCGTGCGGACTGAGTTCGCGCAAGCGTGGCCGGCAAGGTAACCGGCGTCTGGACGAGAGTCTGGCCCAGCGGGCTCTGGCGATCATCCGTGAGCGTTATGCCGATTTTGGACCGACGCTGGCCTGCGAGAAGCTGGCCGAATCTCACGGCATCCGGCTCGCCAGGGAAACGGTGCGACGGTTGATGACGGACGCCGGACTGTGGGTGCCGCGCCGGCAGCGGCCGCCGAAGATCTACCAGCCGAGAAGCCGTCGTGCGTGTCTGGGCGAACTGATCCAGATCGATGGCAGCGATCACCGGTGGTTCGAGGAACGGGCGCCGGCCTGCACGCTGCTGGTGTACGTCGACGATGCGACGAGCCGGCTGATGGCGCTGCATTTCACGGCAAGCGAATCGACCTTCAGCTATTTCGAGGCGACGCGTGCGTACATCGAATGCCACGGCAAGCCCGGCGCGTTCTATAGCGACAAGGCGAGCGTGTTTCGCAGTGGCAAAGCCCATGAAACCGGCAGCAGCGTGACGCATTTCGGCCGGGCGATGTACGAGCTGAATGTGGATACGTTCTGCGCGAACAGCAGTTCCGCGAAGGGACGCGTCGAGCGCGCGCACCTGACGCTACAGGACCGGCTGGTCAAGGAATTGCGACTGCGCGGCATCAGCACGGTGGCTGACGCCAATGCGTATGCGCCCTCCTTCATGGCGGCCTATAACGCACGCTTCGCGAAGCCACCGAAGAGTGAGTTCGATGCGCACCGGCCGCTGCGAGCTGACGAGAATCTCGACCTGCTGATGACGTGGCGCGAGACGCGACGTGTGACGAAGGCGCTGACGGTGCAGTACGACCGCGTGATGTACCTGCTGGATGACACGGCGGAGAACCGGAAACTGATCCACCGCTACATCGACGTGTGGGAGTACCCGGACGGACGCATCGAGATCCGCGCCGATGGTCGGGTGTTGCCGAGCCGGCAATACGACAGACTGGCCGAAATCGATCAGGGCGTGGTCGTTGAACATAAACGCCTGAGTCACGCACTGCAGGTCGCGCAGGCGATCCAGGCGCAACGCGACAACCGGCGCATCTCCGGCTCCCCTGCGCGCACGAATCAGGGACAACCGGTTCGGGCAACGGAACGCGCGCAGGGCACGAAGAAGCAGCGTGAATTCACACAGGATGACATCAACGGTGTGATCACGGAACTGGCACAACGCAGGCAGCCGAAGCAACAACGCAAACCTGGCCGACGGTCTGCAAGGGACAGTGAAACAGGCGTAAGCGCCCTGCCCGTTCAGGCGCCCTCCTTCGACACTGCGTGATCAGTAACCCATGAGAGACAAAACTTTTTAGCCTCTAAAAACACGACATTTCTAAATAGCTGCCGCCACGACATCTTGAAATGGCTTTGACATGAGCTGTAGGCCCCAAGTAGTAATGTCGTATCTGGGGGTGCGGCGGAACGTCTGGGCCTCAGCCGGCGGCAGATCGAGCGGCTGGCCAACCGGTATCGGGCCGAAGGCGCACGCGGACTGGTTTCCCGCCGGCGCGAGCACGCCAGCAATCACCAGTTGCCGACCGGCATGGCCGACCGTGCGCTGGGCATCATCCGCGAGCGCTACGCGGATTTTGGGCCGACGCTGGCCTGCGAGAAGCTGGCCGAATGCCACGGGCTGAAGTTTGCTGCTGAGACCGTGCGGCGGCTGATGACGGATGCCGGGCTGTGGATTCCACGCCGGCAGCGTCCGCCAAAGGTCTACCAGCCGAGAAGCCGCCGGTCGTGTCTGGGCGAACTGGTGCAGATCGATGGCAGCGATCACCACTGGTTCGAGGAACGGGCGCCGGCCTGCACACTGCGGGTGTACGTCGACGATGCGACCAGCCGGCTGATGCATCTGCACTTCACGGCGAGTGAATCGACGTTCAGTTACTTTGAGGCGACGCGTGCGTACATCGAATGCCACGGCAAGCCTGGCGCGTTCTACAGCGACAAGGCGAGCGTGTTTCGCAGTGGCAAAGCCCATGAAACGGGAAGCCGCGTGACGCATTTCGGCCGGGCGATGTTCGAGCTGAACATCGACACGTTCTGTGCGAACAGCAGCTCAGCCAAGGGTCGCGTCGAGCGCGCGCACCTGACGCTGCAGGATCGTCTGGTCAAGGAGCTGAGGCTGCGTGGCATCAGTACGGTGGCGCAGGGCAATGCGTATGCGCCCTCCTTCATCGCAGCCTATAACGTACGCTTCGCAAAGCCGCCGAAGAGCGATTTCGACGCGCACCGGCCGCTGCGCGGTGATGAGAATCTCGACCTGCTGATGACGTGGCGCGAGACGCGACGGGTGACGAAATCGCTGACCATCCAGTACGACCGCGTGATGTACCTGCTGGGTAACACGGCGGAGAACCGGAAACTGATCCACCGTTACATCGACGTGTGGGAGTACCCGGACGGACGCATCGAGATTCGCGCCGATGGCCGTGTGTTGCCGTACAGGCAGTACGACCGGCTGGCCGAGATCGATCAGGGCGCGGTCGTTGAACACAAACGCCTGAGTCACGTACTGCAGGTCGCGCAGGCGATCCAGGCGCAACGCGACAACCGGCGCATCTCCGGCTCCCCTGCGCGCACGAATCAGGGACAACCGGCTCGGGAAACGGAACGCGTGCAGGGCACAAAGAAGCAGCGTGAATTCACACAGGATGACATCAACGATGTGATCACGGAATTGTCACAAAGCAGGCAGCCGAAGCAAACACGCAAACCTGGCCGTCGGTCTGCAGGATCTGCCTGAACGGACTGACACGCCCTGCCCGTTCACACGCTGTCCTTCAACGCTGTGTGAGATTCAAACCGTTAAAGACAGGCGCAAACCTGACGTCAAACCCAACCCCGGATACGACATTTCTTATATGGTCGCCTCCCATTTGCAAGGCGATTGTGCGTGGCGAGGAGGGTGGTTGCGGACTTATATCCGGACTCGATCGCGGGACGTGCCCGCCGGCCCCGATGGATTTCACCGCAAAGGTCCTAATCTAAATGAGCGGACTCAAGGTCCGAGAAATGTCTCAGGCTTGCCTTTGCGCGGTCCAACCTGTCTTGCCATCGTTCAATACACCTGTGCAACCGTGGATGAGATTAAATGCCTTGATGCATGCTTACTGCACTGGCGTTGCCTGATACGTTCGCCCATAAGCCAGCAATGCCCAGATCGTTCGCGCCATCTTGTTGGCCAGTGCGACAGCGACCACGTTCGTCGGACGTCGCGTCAACAGGAGGCGCAATCGCTCGGGCAGGTGCTTCGAACTTGAGATGACAGCCCGGGCACCGTGTATCAGTAGCGTCCGTAGATACACGTCGCCACGTTTGCTGATGCCGCCGAGTCTGATCTTGCCGCCTGAGCTGTTCTGACCTGGCACCAGGCCGAGGTAAGCCGCAAATTCACGCCCAGAACGGAAGTTCTTCGCCTGACCGATGACAGACACTGCGGCGGTGGCCGTAAGCAGACCGACGCCAGGAATCTCTGAGATACGTCGACAGGCTTCGTCACTGCGTCGCCATTCGACAATGCGCTGCTCGATGCGCCTGATCTGGTCGTCGAGCACGAGCATTCGTGAGAGCTGGTCCTGGAGGCTTTCCGTGAGCATCGTCGGCAAATGGTCTGCCAGCGTTGCGAGTGCCGCTCTGGCGGCCTCGATCGAGGCACGGCGACCCTGCGGCAGGACCACGCCGAACTCGTACAGCAGACCGCGCATCTGATTGACCTGCATGACGCGGAACCGTACGAGTTGCTGCCGCATCCGGTGAAGCGCGAGCATGGCCTGCTGGTCTTCCGTCTTGACGGTCACGAAGCGCATGCCCGGAGGCTGCGCAGCTTCCCAGATTGCCGCCGCGTCCGCTGCATCGTTCTTGTTCGACTTGACGAAGGGCCGCACGAACTGCGCTGCAATGAGCCGCACATCGTGGCCAAGCCGAGCCAGTTGCCGTGCCCAGTGATGAGCGCTACCACAGGCTTCCATCACTACACGCGACACAGACCGGTTGGCAAAGAACGGTAGCAGCTGCGCGCGTTTGAGAACCTTGCTGTGGATTGCGCCGGTGTCAGAATCGACGAAATGGATCTGGAAGACGCGCGTGGCCAGATCGATGGCAATGATCGTGGGTTCCATCTGATTCTCCTTGGCGGCAGGACTGCCGAACCCGCAATGTCGCACGTTCCGGAAGCGAGACCGCGGCGCCGGACAGACCGTTAAGGCGGGAGGCGACCATTCCATCTATTTGGCTGCCACTACGACATTTCAGAATGGCCTCGACATGAGCGGTCGTACTTTTATGTTCGGATTTGCTGATGGACGATTGTGATCGCGGCCGGCTACGAGTTTGGAACTTCGCGATGCGCGGGTTGAGGTCTACCTAACGCTTTGCGCTGAAATCATGACTGTTGAGTCGAACGGGCTGGCCGGGCCGCGCCCGCATTTTTCTTTCAGCGACTGCGACAATTCGATTTCGACCATCAGCGAACGTCCTGAGCATGCGACTGGCATCCGCGCCCACTGGTAGCCAGAAATGCACTTCAAGTGCCTCGCGCGTAATCGCACACTCGGCGTCGCCAATCCGGCCGGACAACCGGAACGCAATTGCGCTTCCGTCTGACGACACGCCTGCGGCGAAATCAACAACGTCCATCACACACCTCGTGGATTCACTTGCGAACTTTTGCTGTTCCTCGCTCTAAATTTACCAGAGCGCGGATGGTCACAGACTACGGCTGCTACAGACTGCGGATTTGGCCGCGCGCATGCGGACGGCAGGCCATCGCCCCGGCCCTCTGCAGACCGGGCTTGACGTTTGTGGGTTACGGTTTCGTGCAAGACGGTTAGTTGCATTGATGGAATTGAGAAAGACGTGGAACGGTGAGCTCTTCCGGGAGGCACTCACTGGTTGATGTTCGTTTGCATGGCTCAAGGAACTGGCGAATAAGGACGGAAAGACACGTTCGCGGTGTGGCAGAATTCCCTCCACCGTGCGGCAGCCGCAGCACGCCCGCTCCGGCCGGCAGCCGACAGTGAACTGATGGATGACCGAACCGACCGTCGACACACCGATCCGCGATGCCATTTTCGAGCACGAGATGTTCGGAGCAGGAAACACCGACTCCGGGTATCTGCTTGAAGGTATCCGCCACGTAGAAGCGACCTGGGTCTTCGATACTCTCGGCGTAGCTTTGGCATGAGTTGCGGCAACACTCTATCAAGATGCAAGTTCATCGCATTCTTCCGGCAGACGCCTATGACTAAGATCACCGTTGACAAAGTTGAAGCGGCTACGCGGCAACTCGACGAAGCAATCGAGCTGTTGTTTTCGGATCACGACCCACTTGCGATCCGCACGCTCGCGGCCGCCGCACATGGCCTGTTCGCAGATCTCGTTGGGTTAGCAGCCCCGGAGAGTCATGGCGTACGAGGCTTATTGAGGAATCTGGTCTTTCCAAAAAGGACGCGTTGGCAAGTCTGAATAGCGCCCAAAACTTTCTCAAGCACGCAGACCGCGACCCGAGTGCTCAACTTTCGTTTGAGGAGGAGGAAAACGACCACGTAGTTTTCATTGCAACAATCGAATGTGGCCAACTAGGCCAGGGGCTTTCGTTCAACATGCAAGTATTTCAAATCTGGTACCTCGCATCCTATCCCGAAAAACTTGGAAGCGAAGTCGCCATGGTAATGAAGGCTCGCGCGGCCTTCCCAAGACTTCACACACATCCACGTGAAATGAAGCTCACGCTCGGTCTGGATTTCCTTCAAAGGCTACGTGTGCAATACCGCGGCGACAATCGATTTCTGCTTGTATAACGCAAGCCCGAAAGCTGGCGCGACGAAAATGAAATGGCCTTGAACGTCGATTCAGCCCGCACGAGATCGTGGGCGCCAAGACGAGATAAGCGCAATTGAACGAGATCTTTGTGCCTCGACTGCGTCTCTCTGAGGCTCCGCCGTGTCGACGCAACCCCTCCCCGTCACGAAATATAAAAAACTGCGGCATGACGAGGTTCCACTTTTCAAACCGCTTGTTTTAGGTTGGCACCGCCGAGCAAAGCAATCAGGCTACCGTTCCTTGGCCCAAACTTCAACAGAAAGTGCCAGCGTCAAACTCGAGATTCGAGACGTGAGCACGCTGCCGGAACGGGCAGCGTGCTGCAGAGATCAAAGCGGCGGGTGCAATCCGCCGCTCGAGTAGGCTGTTATGTACCAATCGCGCCGCGGCGATGATATGAAACGTCAGTCGCCGCATGCTGTTGCCGTTATGGCTTAACGCTTCCGCTCTTCAAAATAAAAGTGAGTGCCGCACGCGAACGCCGGATCGACTGCAATCAGTTCGCCCGCGGCGCGGTAAGCGATACCGTTCTGATCGAACACCGCCTTCGTCTTCTGCAGATCGTCGACCAGCAACGTGGCCGCTGCAATGTACGCATCGCCCCGAGCAGGGTGAGCGTCACCACGTTTTTCTGCCTCGGCCGGCGAAATCAACTCGATATCGGCGCCCTCTTTCAGATCGATATGGATCTTTTCGCCGTCGAAATGCACGGCCTCGGCACCCAGCAGGCGCACATAGGTGTCTCGCGCGCTTTCCATATCGCTGACCACGCCGACGATACGCCCAAACGAATACACGCCGTTCGGATGATTCAGCCACTCGGGCTTACGCAGGGTATCGGCGGTCAGATGCTCGCACAAGTTTGCGTGGGTGAGACCTGGGTACAGATCCGGTGCCAGCATGACGGTCTCGAAGTGCAAATCCAGCGTTTCGTTTTCGAGTACGAGTAGACGATTCAGATGCTTTGGCTGGCGAATGCCCAGACCCGATGCAATCCCCGACTCGTAGCTTTCCTTAGCGGATTTTGCGTTGAATGCAACACCACTTAGTCCCTCACCATGCACCAGAAACTTGTCCAGGCCGGCCAGAAACTTGTTCGGATCGCCGACGCCGCGGATTTCGATGTAATCCTCCGGGAACATGATGCACACGTTCTCCGTGCCCCATTCCTGGTGTTTGCCACTCGGCGGCACAAGAAAACCCAGCTTTTCGAAAACCTGGCGGCTTGCCTGAAGATCGTGAACGGCAACGACCGGGTGGTCGACTCTTCCTACTTTGGCTGTCATATGAGCTTCCGTGATATGTAATGGCGTACTTGCCGATGTGAGATCCCCGACTACAGTCGCACTCGTCACAACGACTTCGTCGCTCGGCGGCTTCGACACGTTGACCGGGCCTCGACATCAGGCAAGTACATTTGATCGGCTAAGATCCAAAAAATTGGTCTCATGCCTGCGGTAAATGAAATTCACGCAACTGTGCCGGTTATCCGAGGCGGTCTTGCATCCGCTTGTATTGCGTCGCCGCCGCCACGCCTAGTGCGCGGAAGCGATGGAATGCCACGTTGCGCAAACTAGTGACTGGAATCGACAGGTCGGACGCCTGCGCGCCCGCGACACGATTGGCCAACTCGATGCCCATCGACGTCGATATCGCAATGCCTCGTCCATTGCAGCCGACGGCGATATGCAGCCCCGATCGAGGCTCATGAACGTGCGGGAGATGATCGGTCGTGACGGCAAAATAACCGCTCCACGCGTAGCTCCATTCGATCTTTCCCAAGTGGCTAAACAGTTCCTGCCCCGCGCGATGAAGGTACGGCACGATGCGCGAATGGTCGAGGCCGGCAGTCGCACCCGATCCTCCCATCACTAACCGGCCGTCCGGAGACAGACGGAACGAGGTGAGGAGTTGTCGCGTATCCGACGCGACATTGCCTTTCGGAAGAATGGCCGAGCGCACGTCGAGCGGGAGAACCTGAGTCGCAACCTGTGCCGTTCTCACTGGAACGAAGGAGGTTCGCAGTCCAGGCACAAGGTTTTCGGCATAGGCGCCGGTCGCCACGATCACACTCTTCGTGGAAACGCTGCCTGATGCTGTTTTCAGAACGAAGTTGCCCGCGCTGCCGGTGATCGACTGAACGCTGGTGCGGTTGTGAATGCGCACACCGAGCCGCAATGCGGTATGCGCGAGACCGCGCGCATAGCTGAGCGGCTGAATCGATCCGCCCCGCGGGTCGATCCAACCGATGTGGTACTTTCGCGTGCCCAGCAGATCGAACAGTTTCTGACCTTCGAGCAGGCGCGCGTCAATGCCTCTGGCTCTCCACGCCTCGCATCGATGCCGCACGGCGGCGTCGCCCGAACGCGTGTACGCTGGTTGAATCCAACCGCGGTTGATCCCGGCGCAATTAATCGAGTGTTTTTGAATGAGGTCGAACACTTTGCCCGGCGCCTGGCTCCCAAACCGAACTAGCTTTTCGCCCATTGCGCCCGGCCAGATTTTTTCGACCACGTCGGGGTCCTGTTTCAACCCCGCGATCACCTGCCCGTTATTGCGGCCCGATGCACCCCAACCCGGCTCGGCAGCATCCACCACTACGCAGTCGAGTCCCAACTCCGCGAGGTGAATTGCAGTAGACAGGCCCGTGAATCCGGAACCCACGATTGCTACGTCGCAGGACACATTTCCGCTCAAGGCCTTGAGCGACGGCGCCTTGATTGCCGTGTCCGCCCATAGCGACTGCGGCATCTGCAGTCGCTCTCCAACCAACGTCATCTGATTATGGGTGCTGCTCACTGTTCATTCCTTCGCAACATCAAGATAGGTGCTGCGAGCAGGAACTGACGCGCGTGATGGTTTTCACGCATCGCCAGGATGCTCGCCGGCGCGTCGTTACAGCCAAGATCAAGTGCCCGGATCCACTCTCATCGATCGATATATAGTATACGAAATATCCTTCACGTATCTTTTTTGATCTCTCTCCACCACCGTTCGCATGCGGGCGGTGATACTTCTTAAAGCTTCTGCGCCGTCTTGGAGCTGCTCGCGACGACTACGCCCGAGATCACCAGAACCATCGCAATCGCGCTGGTAAGCGTGAAGCGCTCTCCGCCCACGACAACGCCATAAATCGCCGCGGCGACGGGAACCATTGCGGTAAAGACGCCCGCAACGCTGCCGGAAATACGCTTGATTCCCTGCATCCATAGCCAGAACGAAAACACGCTGGCCGACAGCGCGTACCACATCACGAGAAGCCACATGTCGGATGGCACATCTGCGTAATGGAAGTTAAAAACGGCGCTTCCTCCGATTGGAAGTATCAGCAGAAGACCAATGCTGTGGGTGTAGACGCAAACATCGATCGGCGCAATCGTTGCCGTGACGCGCCGCGAGAAGATCACGTACAGTGCCTCGCAACACACCGCGCCGAACACGAACAGATTCCCCGCCAATGATTGATGCGTCGTGCCGCCCGCGTCATTTGCGTGCGATACGTTCACGAGCAAGACACCGGCTGTCGCCAGCAAGATCGACAGAATGGTTCGTGGCGCGGGTCGTTCGCCCAGCAGAATCCACGCGAAAATCGCAACCACAGCCGGGATCACGCTGGTAATGACGCCTGCGTCGAGCGCATCGGTGCGCTGAACGCCGTTGAGCATCAACAACGTGAAGAGGAAGGTGCCAAACAGCGCTTGCAGAAACAGATTGCCCCAATCCGCAAGGGCGACGCGCCTGAGTTTCGACAGCCTGATCAGCGGCCCCAGAACGACCACTGCAATCACGAAGCGAAGCGTGGCAAAAATCGGCACCGGCAAAAATTCCACCAGCGTCTTGCCGATCCCGACATTGCAACCCACAAGCAGCATCGCAGACAGTAAAAAAGCAGCGGCGCGGTTTTGATTGAACACGAAGTATTGATACAGCTGAGGTTAGAACAGTTGCCTCTGAAGGCGACGTACGCAAAAGTGAAGTTCTCGGAAAACTTGAGCACTCGGCTGCCCGTTGATTCGCGAAGCCGAGAAATTGCACCCCTGCTTCGCGGTAACAGGCTCCAGACATTCGCGCACATGGCCGGCCGCAGGTACATCGATATGCAGCCGGCTACGCGACGTAACGACCTGATTGCTTAAGGCGTGTACGGAACCGGAGTGCCGCTGCGAATCACATAGACCGTGGTCGGCGCGCCCTTCAATTCGCCGTTGTCGGCAAACGAGTAAGTGCCGGCGATGCCCTTGTAGTCCGTCTTCGCGAGTTGTGCGATCACCTTCGATTTGTCCGTGGCACTGCCCGCCTTAACGATCGCGTTGGCCAGCAGTTTCACGCCGTCGTAGTAATTGACGCCATACACCTGACGATCCGTGTGGAACGTGTCGCGGTATTTCTTCACGTATTCGCGGCCTTCGGCGGTGCTCTCGGGCGCCACGCCACCTTGCGCGCAATAGACAATCGATGCAGCCTCCCCAGCAACCTTGCCCATCTCCGCCGTACAGATGCTGTCGCCGCCGAGCAGCTTCGCGCGCAACCCGAGTGCCCGCATCTGCTTGGCCATCGGCGCGCCTTGCGCGTCGTAGCCGCCGTAGAAGATGGCGTCGGGATTCTTGCTCTTGATCGAGGTCAGGATCGAACGGAAATCGGTAGCCTGCGAGTTGGTGAACTCCTTGCCGACGATCTGGATTCCGCGCGCTTTGGCAACCTTTTCGAACTCATCGGCGACACCTTGCCCGTAGGCCGTACGGTCGTCGATGACCACCGCAGTCTTGATCTTCAACTTCTGTGCCGCGAAATCGGCCATCGTGCCGCCGAGCGACGAGTCGCTGGCACCGATCCGGAAAATGTTCCTGAAGCCCTGAGTCGTCAGTGCGGGGTTCGACGCGGTCGGCAGCAACGGCACGTTCGCACCGTTGTAAATGCGCGAGGCAGGAATCGCGACGCCCGAGTTGTACGGCCCCACGACCGCGACGACACCACGATCGACGAGACTTTGCGCGACCTGCACGCCGATTTTCGGATCGGCCTGATCGTCAACGGATGCCAGCTTGAACGTCACAGGCTTGCTGCCGATCTGCAGGTTCTGCCTGTTCAAATCGTCGATCGCGAGTTGAGCGCCATTCTCCGCATCCTTGCCGGCGGCAGCCTGCGGCCCCGTCAACGGCGCAGACAGACCGATCGTCACGACTTCCTGCGCGCATACACCAACCGAGGCCAGCAAGCCGACTCCCGCGGCGGTGGCGTACATTCCCGAATGCTTCTTCATTGTCATCTCCAACGTTCCCGCGCTCTAACGCGTAAAGACCTGCACCAGACCAAATGTCCAACATCTAGGGGCGTGTGCTGCCACGCCCTCGTGCCCTGCTCCTTGCACACAATTCCGACCTGACATGCCCGTGGCGCGACTGAACACGTGTGACCGAACCGATGCGCGACCACGTCGTTTCAGTGCTGCTCCGGCGAGATGAAACAGTCGGACCCCAACACCCGTCCCAGCTACGACCGGCTCCTCCGCCGTCAAATCGTATACCTTTAGTGACATATAGTATCTCTATTCGACATGAGCGACACCATTTCGGGGTTGCCGTACTTTCCGTGCAAAATCTGGCGGTACCCGCGCGCACAGCCAATTGCAGCAAAGCTCGGCCGTTCCGTAGCTTTCGCGCAATCAGCGATTGCGCAAGCTCTTGATCAATATGGGTTTTCAGGATCAAAGCGCCCGATTTTGCACGGAAAGTACGATAACCCCAATCAGGAGGCCGCCGAAACAGAATCCTCTTTCCGTAGGCACGGCCCAGTTATCCCTATGGCGAATGCTGGTGAAGGGGCCCCCGTCCCACGACGGCAATCACCACCTCTAAAGCCCGTGGCTGCGCGTCGCCGGCATTCGTGTGGAGCGCCGCGAGGGTGCGCCGATCCAGCCACCCTGCTGAACAATTGGTTCATCAGTTTACGCTGGACAAACGTTGACCACCCGTCGACAGTCATTGAGTCATACACTGTCAAGATCGAAGTCGGGACGACACTTCCCGTCCGGCCTAATCACATCGATGGTGGACCGCTCGCCTACGCCGCGACGCTGGCGGCAGTAACATGTTCGGAACAGGGAAGATCATAGGCCCAGCGCTCGAGCGAGGTCATCGGGACACGGATGGACTTCTGTTCTCAACGCCCTGGAGGGCGAGAAGGATGGCCTACAGCAGTTCAGGAGCCGGGTCAACGAATTGCCACGCAGGAAATTCGCGGCTGCTGCTCGGACCTAGCGGCACAACGCACTAAAACTTGTACGCTACGGATCGATACAGGCTCGCAAGCGATATGCGTACTTTCCCCTTCGCTATCGTCTCGGAAGGCTTCACGTATGTCGCCGGCAACGACGCGGAGATCGGATCCGACGGCGAATATTCAGGCGCAAACACTGAGAAGAGCGGCTTTCAAGCAGGCCCCAAACAGAAGAACGAATCTCGCGTGTCGCAAGCCCGGGGCGCTTGTCCGCGCAACATCCAACGTGGTTCCGGTGAACCAGCGCCACGTGCTTGAGCAGCGCCTCGTCGGTGTGACGACCCCGTGCGCGCAGCGTGTTGACCGAGCACACCAGATAAACGATGTTCCACATCGGTCAGCACGACACTCCAACCCATTCGTTGGTCGCTATTTGCACCACAGCCAACCCGAGATTCATGCTGCAGCAACGGGCTTTTCCACAACGTCATATTCGCCAAATTCGCCACGCACGAACACCAGATAGATCAGCGCTGAGCCGAGCGCGAGGAACGCACTGACCAGAAACGCATTGACGAACGAACCCGTGTGGTCGACGATCAACCCTGTAATCACAGGTGCGAACGAGCCGCCGATATAGCCACCGAAGTTCTGAATACTTCCCATCGAGGCGACAAGCCTGCGCGGCACAATTACGCTGACGAGCGACCACGCGGCGCCCGACGCGAGATTCAGGCACACCATGGCCGACGAAATGAATGCGATTGCGAGGGGCAAATTCGGTGTGTAAGCCGCCGGCACGGTGAAGAGCGCGGCACCGACCATGCCGACGCAGATTGGCCACTTGCGGCTGGTGATCGCGGAGGCGCCGCGCCGGAGCAGGCCATCGCACACGAAGCCACTGCCCACCATGCCGACAGTGCCGAACAAATAAGGAATCGCCACGACCCACCCCGTGTTCGCGATGCTCAGGTGCCGCTCATGTTCGAGATACGCGGGCAGCCACGTCAGGAAAAGCCAGATCATATAAATGACCCCACTATAGCCGAAGATCATGCCCCACGTGATCGGATAGGCGAAAACACGGCGCCATTCAGCGAACGTCAGCTTGCTCTCCTGCTCCGCCGTCACATCGCCCTCTTCCAGATGCGCCACCTCATCGCGCGTGAGCGAGATTTCGGCGCGATTGCGATAGATGCCATACCACGCGAGCGCAACTGCGATGCCGAGCCCGCCCATGATGGCGAACATGCTGCGCCATCCGAATGCCAGCATCAGCATAGTCAGAATCGGCGGCGCGAGACCGGGGCCGATCGTCGAAGACGCGATGAAGATACCGGTTGGACGTCCGCGCTCGCGAAGCGCGAACCATTCGCTTACCACCTTTGCGCCAGCCGGAAATTGCGGTGCTTCGCCCACGCCAAGACAGACGCGCGCGACCAAGAACTGCTGCAAGGTATTAACGAAACCGCCGGCGAATTGCGCGAGCGACCAAAGGAACATCCCAAGCCCGAGCATGATCCGCGCGCCGAAACGGTCCAGCAACACACCCGTGGGTAACTGAACGAGTGCGTAGGCAAACGAAAACGCCGAGAGCAACATGCCCATTTGCGCGGCGTTCAATCCCAACTCATGAGAAACCGAATGATTGGCAATCGAGAGTGTGCTGCGATCGAGGTAATTGACGACTCCTGCCAACATCAGGAACGTGATGGCGATCCATTGGATGCGCCGCAGGCGGGCGGATTTCTGTTGCATCGTGTCTCCTTCATGTTTTAATCGTACTGGTATTCGCCCGTTGAAAGCAGCAACATCAGGCAGTGAAGTGCGTGCTGCGAACCGCGCTTGCGTTGATCTTAAAATAGATGGAAATTTATTGTCGAATGACTTAAACAGATCAAGGCATGTCGGTTTAGCATCTTCATTCACGAGCGCTGACACCACTAGGAGAAGCATGGATTTCCGCCAGATTCGCACCTTTCTCGCCGTCGCCGACACGCGAAGCACAACCCGCGCAGCGGAGCTGCTGCATATTGTGCAATCGGCCGTGTCGCGGCAATTGAAGCTGCTAGAAGGAGAAATTGGGGTGCCGTTGTTCGACCGCGACCGCACTGGGATGCAATTAACTGACGCGGGGCGCATCTTTCTCGAACACGCGCGGCGCGCGCTGCAGGAAATCAATCAGGCGCAAAGCGAAATTCGCCCTGTCCCGGGCCAGGTGGCGGGCGCTATATGTATCGGGTTGCTGCCTAGTAGTTGCGAGATCATCGTGTCGGAATTCCTGCGGCTGTTGCACGCGCACTATCCCGCGGTCCGTGCGACGTTTTCGGTCGGCTACACGGACCATCTGACGCGTTGGCTAGAGACGGGCGAAATAGATGTCGCGCTGCTTTATCAGCCCGACCCGACACCCGGCATCGATATCAAGAATCTCGTCATCGAGCCATTGAGCCTCGTGGCGAGCGGCGCAGGCGACCTGCGCGAAGATGCGCCCGTGCCGCTTCGGGAACTCGGACGTACGCCCTTGATCTTGCCAGGATACCCGCATCGTCTGCGACTGCTGGTCGAGAGGCGTTGCAAGGCGGCGGGCGTGACGATCGCCACCGCAGACGAAGCCAACACCATGGCCGTGCAGAAGGTTCTAATCGCCGAGGGATATGGGCGGGGCATCATGCCGCGCGTTGCCGCGCGCCAGGAACTCACTACAGGCGCGTTCTGCGCGGCACCGATCGACGACCCGGCGTTCGCGCGCCGCATCGTGCTGGCGCGCCCCACGACACGCGGCGCGACGCCCGCCGTACGGAATGCCACGGACCTCCTCGTAGCAAGTGTGCGCGTATGTGCGGCGACCGACGACTGGCGCGAAGCGACGTGGATAGGCGACTAGGTTGCGGGCGCGGGGCCGAAGCGAACCAAGCGGTGTCCAGGCTCCGCCGATTCGTTTCCAGGTTGGATTTTATCGGGAAACCTGCGATCAAATCGGTAGCCGCCCACTCGATGTACCATTGCTGCTACCTTCGATTCCCCGAACAAAGTCGGGCTTCAGCCAACAACGGCAGTCCGTTCCGTTGGCTGAAGCCGGCGCCATAGGTTACCGAAGCCGATGGATTCTGACCTGTAGAGAGGTGAAAGGATCGAGCCGCAATCTAGGTAGTGGTTTCTGCCGAACCTTGACAACGCGCGTGTGGGAGCTGCTCGTGAAAGGTACGTTGCCTCTTTTCAAGGCTGAAGACGATATCGCTGTGTTTAGCCTCCAAATCGACGACAGTTGTGGAAACAATACACATCGTATTCATTCTTAATATCTCTATCGGTTGGTTGATTGAAATTCGGCTTTGGCTTTTTGCTTCTGACTCAACGCTGAGGTATGTCGCGCGTCGCGCATGAGCAGAGAGATGGAAATAACGGAAATCAGGCCACCCACGCACATATAGGTGGATACCAGCCAAGGCTTTCCGTTTTGTACTTGGACGAGATATGCCGCAATGAAGGGAGTCGGGCCTGCAACGAAAATTGAATTGAATTCTCGTGTCACAGCAATGCCGGTGAAGCGAAGCTCAGTAGGGAACAGGTTCGATAGAAAGGCGCCTTGACCTGCGATGATCGGTCCATAGACAAAGAAGGCACAAAGTGCCATCGCCGAAGTGATGATAAGCAGATTGGCACTTTGCATCGCGATAAGAAGCGGAAATCCTGCCACCACTAGCATGAATGCACCGATGCGGTACGAATTGCCAGGCCCGATATGGTCAGCGATATTGCCCATGATCGGAGCTGACGCAAATCCAACCAATGTCGTTACGGCCATGGCAACCAAAGAGTCCGATCTTGAAATTCCCAAGCGTGTTGTCATGTAAGACATGGAGAAGGCCACCAGAACGTAGAAGACAACATTGAGGGCTGTTCCAGAAAGCATGCCTAGTACTATAGTCCGCGGCTTGGACTTCACCAGCTCAAATAACGGCACTCGACTCTTTGCGTTTCTCTCTATTGCAGCCTGATGTGCACGCGCAAACTCAGGAGATTCTTCGATTCGATGCCTGATGAACAGTGCTACCAAAAATAATATGGCCGAAAGTAAGAATGGGACTCGCCAGCCCCACGAAAGCAGAGTCTGTTCTGGCATAGAAGCCACAGCAAGGAATGCTAGAGTAGACAGAAGTGCACCACCAGACGCCGCACCGTTTGGAATGGCTGTGACAAATGCGCGACGGCTTGGTGGCGCGTATTCAGCAACCAATGTCATCGCACCGGCCAACTCCGCACCAGCGCCAGCGCCTTGTAGCATTCGAAGGATTACTAATAGTACAATTGCCCAATGACCAGCCCGCTCGAATGTGGGCAACAATCCCATCAACGTTGTTGCCAAACCCATGAGTATGAGCGTCGCGACTAGGACTGGCTTACGCCCGTAACGATCCCCAAAGTTCGCAATCAGAAGTCCACCTACCGGTCGAGCAAAGAAGCCGACTGCAAAGGTGGCGAATGCGGCCAGTGTTGCCGTTTCCGGATCACTGCTCGGGAAAAACAGCTTCGGCAATATCAACGCCGACGCAGCACCGTACAAACCGTAGTCGTACCACTCAATCAACGTGCCGACGATACCTGCTCCCAGCGCTCGACGTGCCATTGGGCTGAGTTTTTCCCTCTTATCTGCTCGGGTGCTCATGCCGCATCTCCCTTCGCATCCATAGGAAGCACGCGCGAACTGATGTGGACGTGGATGCCTCGAGTGAGGCTCTGGGCGCAATCGAGCGGCCGCAGTCTGTTCGGTGCAGTCATGTGCTGTCTCCATTTTTTGGGCACTGAAGGTGCTCTAATAAAAAGAATCGTGGGGACTTCTAACCCGCATCGCACTCTCAACCTATTCGCTATTTGACTAGAGTTCTGTCTATCTGTACACACGAAACGCTGGCGCAAAATGGGATGCGTTCATCTATACGGATTTTGGACGCTCATTCAGCCAACTCTTGTCACCGCCGAAGCCACGCCCCACGCCGGGCTCGATAAGCCGGACGAAGGCTCGGCGATGACTCGTGCTGACCGGCGTTCTGTTCGAGCTGTAGTCCGACATTCCCTGAGAGATGCATCCTCGCAGGACATGCGTTGCGGTTCGGGCGTGAGTTGCTGGCCAGACCCTTCCCCTCAATCAGGCAATCTCGTACATTCGCGGCGAGCGTCGATGGCCGCTGTCGCAGCTCGTTGACGTGCAGGCTGGTCACGGCTACGACCACGACAAATATCGCAGGCCGCTGCATGCTGGCACCAGCATCACGCAGGTCGCCCGTCCGGGTGAGTCACACGGCGAGGCCGCGGCCGAATCCGGCGGGCTTTCAAGCGTACCTTTGTTCGGCTGCACAACTTTAGGCGCTTGCGTGTCCGGTTCGAACGCCTCGCGGCCATACACGAGGCGCTCATGAAAACCGCCGCTTGCGTTAACTGCTTGCGGCAAATTCAAAATTCGTTGTGCCAGTACTTCTTAGTCGATTTTCCAACCCTCCGGAACCCGGGCTCTAGGGATCTTTGCCAGATCGCAGATGGCATCGGCGATACCAGTGAAGTCGATGCGACCATACTCGCTGGCACGCGCCAGACTGAATGATTCGAAGACCGCGGCCGCCAGGGGCATCGGCACCTTCAAGGCGTGCGCGGCACCAAGAACCAGTGACATGTCCTTGTGCGCCAGGTCGATGGTGAAACCCGGCGTCGTATCATTCACCAACACCTTGTTCGGAAAGTTCATGCGCAGTTGCCCGTTACTCGCGGAGGTGCCGAAGAGTACTTGCAGTGTCTTCGCGATGTCCAGGCCGAAGCGCTGGGACAGCGCCAGCGCCTCACCGTTCATCTGACACAGTGCAACCACCATATAGTTGTTAACCAGCTTTGTGCGGCCGCCGGCCCCGACCCCACCGCAGTGGTAGACGGTCGTTCCCATCGCGTACAGCAGCGGTTCGATGCGTTTGAAATCCTCATCGCTCGCCCCAACCATAAACAGCGACTCGCCGCGGTCAGCGTGCTGGGCGAGCCGGCCGACCGGCGCGTCCACGACAGACAGGCCACGTTGTTGTGCCGCCACGTGGAGGCGTTCAGTCGCAAGCGGATCGATGGTGCTCATGTCCAGAAGAATCCCGCCCGGCCTTGCGTTGGGAAAGATTCCCTCTGGACTCAGCGCCACCTGCTCAACCTCCACGGAACTCGGTAGCATGGTGATGACGATCCCGCATTCCTTCGCGATCTCGGCCAAGTTGACCGCCTTTCGTGCGCCCAGTGACACCAGCTCGTCGACGGCAGCGGCGTTCACGTCATGCACCACCAGCTCGTACCCTTTCTTGCTCAGATTAGAGGCCATGGGCTTGCCCATGCGACCCAAGCCGATGAATCCGATCTTGTCCATTTGAGTATGTCTCCTTTGATTGACGATTACTGACCGACGTAGGCAGTCTTTACGCGAGTGTAGAAGTCGGCAGCATAGCTACCTTGCTCGCACGGCCCGTAGCCCGAAGACTTGGCGCCACTCAACGGAACGTGATAGTCAAGCCCAGCCGTCGGGAGGTTGACCATTGCCAGCCCACTTTTGATATTCATGCGGAAATGCGTGGCGTACTTGTGCGACGTCGTGCAGATGCCCGCCGACAGTCCGAACGCCGTGTCGTTTGCGGTATGCAGCGCCTCGTCGTAGTCCTTGACACGAATTACCGCTGCAAATGGGCCGAAGACCTCCTCGCGGTTGATCTGCATGTCGTTGCGGGTTGCCGTGAACAATGCGGGCTGCATGTAGAAACCAGGCGTCTCGCGTTCGATCAACTGGCCGCCTTCCACCAACTCCGCGCCTTCGCGCTTTCCGGCTTCGATGTAGCGTTGCACCATATCAAGTTGGCGCTGGTTGATCAGGGGCCCGATTTGCGTGTCGTGATTCATGGCATGGCCAATCTTCAAGGACCGCATGCGCGCCCGTAGCGCCTCGACGAACCGGTCGTGCACGCCCTCCGCGATGATGAGCCGGCTGGACGCGGTGCAACGCTGCCCAGCGGAGAAGTAGGCGCCGTTCAATGCGCACTCTACGGCCGCGGGGAGATCCGCGTCGTCAAGCACCACGAGCGGGTTCTTACCACCCAATTCCAGTTGAACGCGAACCATATTCTCCACGGCGGCACGCGCGAGCAGGTGTCCTGTCGGCACGCTTCCCGTAAAGCTCAGCGCGTCAATGCCATCCATCAGGGCGGCTCCAGTGACAGGACCGGCACCGTTGACCAGATTCGCTACGCCGGCCGGCAGCCCGTTTCGCTCCATTACGCGGAACAGCTCAGCGGCAATGCCGGGAGTTTCCTCCGACGGCTTCAGCACCACCGTGTTGCCGAATGCCAGCGCCGGCGCGATCTTCCAGGCGGCGATGGCGATCGGAAAGTTCCATGGAGTGATCAATCCGATGACGCCAACCGGTTCCCGGCTGGTCTGGACCCCGATATCCGGGCGCGTGGATGGCAAGTTCTCGCCACCATAGCGCAGCGCCTCGCCAGCGAAGAAGTGGAAAACATGGCTCGCACGCATTACCTCGCCGATGCCGTCAGCGCGCGTCTTGCCGCCCTCGCGGGAGACCAGTTCACCGATCTCTTCCCGTCGCGTTGCCAGCTCGATCCCTACTCTCTGCAGAAGATCGCTGCGGGTCTGAATCGTCTGCGCCGCCCAGCCTGGTTGCGCGGCACGCGCTGCCGCGATGGCCTGCCGCACCTGTCCGGCGTCGGCTTGTGCGAAAGTCCCAACGCAATCGCGAACGTCCGACGGATTCAGGCTATTGAAGGTCGCATCGCCGCCGACCCATTCGCCCCCAATCAAATTTCCTTGAACAGCCATGTTCCATGTCTCCTGTAGGCGTAACCAAATCCCGGGTTGGCGCCCTGTGCGCCACGGGTTTCGATAAGTCATTCTAAATATGCGTGGGTCTGACGGTCGAATGACATTTTCCGATCTGTCTATCACGGAATAGCATGAGGACGCGGTTGAGGGATCGGATGAAAGCATCCGCTCACGCAGCGACAGGGAGGCTCGCTTCTCACGTTCGACAAGCCAATTCTCTCGGTGGCCGTACCCCTACGCGAAGCCGGCTCCCTCCGCCCAGCCCGCCGCGTGTGGATCACTTTGATTCTTTGGCTGTTGCTGCTCAGCAAGTACTCGTCCATCACCAGAACCTGTCACAACTGCGGGTCGGCACGGCACCTCAAGCGTTGAGATGCCAGATTCAGGTCGTGGAAAATCTCTAGATGGTCTGCAGCCCTCAGAGCGAGGTCCTGTATTCGCAAATAGCCGAGCGAGGCCAGAATTGATCTGGTCTAGGGCGAGAAAAGCCTCGGCATATCACAAGACCGGGCCAGTTACTAGGGATTTGTCGTCAACAAGAAACTAGATGCAGTGATGCGTCGCCACCTTACCTTGACCTCGCTGGTGATGCTGTCAAAATTCACCGCGTGGATCGATCGCCATCGTATGCGCTGACAGTAAATTCTCCGCGCTCTCGACCATTCGCCGCGAGGTAGAAAGTTGGCGGGGAAAGCGTCAGCCACGTTTGGCGCCGGAGTTCACCACGCTGACTGCAATCTGGCCTGTGTTGCCAACTTACTCGTCCTAGGCTCAACGAGATTGCCGTTATCCCGGCCGCCGAGCCCGCGGCCTCACAATTCACGGCCTCCTACGTCGTGGCAGGAATCCGATCCCGCAAGCAGACTTATGCCGTCAAGTACGTTCTCTCCAGCGCGACAAACCCAGGAGATCAAGGGTCGTGCGGCCTTGGCGCAGTTCGTCCATGATCCGCGCTTCCTTGTCGAAGCGAGCCTGGCCTAGGGCCAGTGTCGCCTCGACATGCGTGGTGGGAATGACGACTACGCCATCATCGTCGGCCACTACCAGGTCGCCAGGGACAATGGGCGTGCCGGTGAAACTCAGTGATTGCCCCACCGACGGAACGCTGGCCTTGATAGTTCCTCGCACGGAGATCCCGCGCGAGAACACCGGGAAATGGCGCGAGGTCAGCGCCGCGATGTCGCGCACACCGCCATCGATTACCAGGGCAGCAATGCCCGCCGCCTCGGCGGCGACCGTGAGCACTTCGCCCCAATAGCCAGCAACGAAGCCGTGGGTGGACACTACCAGGATGCTTCCGCGCGGCGCCTTCTCCATAGCGATGTGGATGGCCAGGTTATCGCCCGGAGCACATTCCACGGGGTAGGCGGGGCCCGCCACGGAGGCGCCCGGCCAGATGGTACGAACGAGGGGATCGACAGCGCTGGTCGGCAGGCCTGAAGCCTCGTAGAGCGTGGACGAGCCCAATTTGCGAGCGAGTTCAAGGGTGGCGACGCTGAAGGTGTGGAGTGCGCACATTATGCTTTCCTTTGCAATGTGTGGTAGCCCAGCGCCTTGCGCGCCTGCCCCAGGGTCTTACCTTGCGCAATCTGCGCACGGATCTCGGCTTCCACTCCTTCGATTTGCTGCGCCACGTCTGCCACTTCGCGGGCGCGATCTCGCGGTACCACCACGACGCCGTTGGCGTCCGCCACAACGATGTCGCGCGCGGTCACACGGGCCGTGCCGATGGAGACCGGCACGCCCACGGCCTCGACCTGTACGCGATCCTTGCCGGTACGCATAAAGCGGCCCTTGGTAAATAGCGGATATCCATCACCCAGCGCCTTGGAGACATCGCGGCACACCCCATCTATGACGGTCGCACGGATGCCGCGCAAGCACGCGTACTGGGTCATGATGTCGCCCCATACCGTGCAGTCAGTTCGGCCGTCGTTGTCGATCACGATGACGTCGCCCTCGGCCACGTCGTCGATAAAGTCACCCACGGAACCGGCCGGTGTGGTGGCCGAGACGTATTTAACGGTGAATGCGGTACCAACGATCGTGCCCTTGTAGTTGTCGAGCGGAGCGATGCCCATGCATTGGCCGGGCAGACCCAACTTGTCCATAGCATCGGATACTCCGGGCGTATCCAGCCCCTCGAACAGGGCGACCAGTTCCTGGTCTTCTGCGCTAATAGCGGATGTGTTCACTTCGCGTCTCCTTGATTGATGGCTTCGAACTCCTTGTCGTGCATGACTTCGGCGACCGAGCGACCTGCGCGCACGGCGGCGACCATGCCGTCCTGGCGGCGTGCGATGCGTTCGCCGAGTTCGAGCACCTCCTCGATACGTGCAGCTGCCACGAACACTGCGCCGCAGCGGTCGGCGATCACATAGTCGTCCTGGTGCACCGTCGCGCCCCTGACCTGCACCGGTTCGCCCGAGCCAGTCTGGATCACGCGATTGCGCGCACTGATCATGGTGACGCCGCGTCCATAGACGGGATAGTCGATCGACTCGCTGCCCTCGATGTCGCGGCTGTACCCGTCTATAACGGAACCTCTGATCTTCTTGGCGCATGCTGCATTAGCCAGAATGTCCCCCCAGCACGAGATGCCATCTACGCCGCCAGCGATCACCAGCACCCGGTCGTCGCTGGTGACGGCATCGATCACCGGCGAAATGAGATGCACCGTGGGCTTCGCATCGGTTTTGGGACCGAGCTGGATGGTGCTGGCGCGGCCCACAATCTTCGGGCAGTCCCATAGCGGCCGCAGGCCATGCGTGGCGCCCGGGAGGCCGAGGAAATCAAGTGCGTCTGAGACGGTGTTGGTGTCGAGCGCGGCAAGGCGCCCAAGCAAAGAAGGCTGGCCATTCACGTTAATCTCCTAACAAATTCGACAAACTCTCGTTTCCCGTTAATGATTTGCAAATTTCTAATTGCTTATCTCGCTTTTCAACTTAGCCATCTGCGGCCGCTTCATTGCCAGAGCTTGATCACTGCGAGCCGATCGCCTGGCAGCGCGCGCTTGCTTTTCTCCTCGAGCGTCATATCCACGCACCGGTAAAAGCTTATCTGCCAGTTCGCTCTCGTTCGTCGACGAATGCCAATACCTCCACCAAGGACGAAATCACCGCCAGGATCTGCCCGCGTATCAGATCGAGACTGGCGAGATTTCTCGAAAATCAATCGCTCGCATGGAATACGAAGCTCACTGGCGAGCGGGCGGCGCGAGCAACGTGAAAGACGCGACGTCGGATCACCGCCAACGGATCTGCAGTTGCTATACAGCCGGAACAGGAAGTACGGCTTCTTGCAGCGGCTGTTTAGGGGTCACCAAAACGATGCCCGCATCCGCATCCATCTCGATAAAATCGCCGCTGGAAATTGCAAGCGTCGGATCCTGGTCCAGGCCAGCGATGACCGGGATATTTCCGATAATCGCTCCGATCGTGGTGATGGGCTCTGGATGCGCCTGGATAAAGGCCGCTGGGGCGGTCCCGCGCGATACCATGTCGTAAATCTTGTACGATCCACCCGTAGACCCTTTCCCGGTGAGGAACACCAGGACTTTCCCGGCAATATTGACACCCTCCAGTTCGTGCCCGGGCTCGGTGACGAACCCGGTGAAATTATCGACGCCCCCATTAAAACTAATGGCTTCCTTGGTAACGACGGCCTCGCCGCTGGCCTTACCCGTGACGATTTTTCGCCCCTTCAGGACAAGTTGATTTGCCGTCATGTTGATCAGCTCCAGACACCATTGATTGCTGCTTTCATCACTCGATCCAGATTCCCATAGTGGGTAGGGAGTCCAAATTGACCAGGAGCATAAAATGCCATCTTCGCCGAGTTGGTGGTCAGCGTTCTATATCCCTTCTTTGGAGCGATGACCCGGCTGCGGGCCAAGAACGGACAGGTCTCTCGCACGACAATGCCACCAGCGTCCTCAATGGTCCGGATATAGCCCATGCGCTCAGCCATGGCATACATCGCGCCGGCCGTCGTGACCCATAGGGAGACGTCCCGATGGACCTTCCTGCCCTGCAAGGCGTCGGCGACTTCGCGGATCTCCTGCACCGAAGCATTCGGGCAGCCGACAAGAATCCAGTCCACATGGCTGGAGGACTCCTTGTTCAGCGCAGCCTCTGCCTGTTCCTTCTCTGACTGACCGAAAAGGAGAATCTTCTCCGGCTCGCGTCCACCAAACGCCTCGCCTAGCGTAGGAGCCTCGGGCGTCACCCCAACAGCATGGAACATACTCACAGCGCCGGAAGCCGCCAAGGCAGCGCTCAGGGCTTTCAGTTGTTCTAAGGTCGGATCCGTAGGAATGCCTGTAAATACCGGCGTATCCTGTCCCGCGATCTTGCCGGCGAAATATCCGAGCGTTCCATAGTCAGTCATGTCATTGAGAGGCGTCTCCACCTTGATCAGGAATTTGCCGTAGCGGTTTTCCTTCAGATGGAAACCATACTCAGGGGTGCGGCCGGTGAGGGCCGAGGCAAGTCCGCTAGGCCCCCCCTCTCGATTGGTCCTGGCGCCGCAAACAGAGTTGGCAAACACGACGGCTGACGACTCCCCCCAAGCCATGTGCTCGCCAAACCGCGGGGTGTTTCCCACCAAGTAAGGGATGCAGGTATTGCACGTGTTAGCCCCCATCCCCGCATAGGCGTCGGTCAGCCGGGTCTGCAGGACGCTGTCCGATTCGGGAATGCCGATGTCCTGCCACTGAGTGGGATCGACAGCGGTCGGATTGGTAGTGACTCGGGTGACGAACGTGCCGCCTTGCTTTCGGATATCTTCAACGAACTTCGTGCCGGCTTCCTCGGCGACCACCACCGAAGAACCCGCCATATGGACGTTGTTGACCGGAACAAGCCTTGCGGCACTGAAGCTCTCGCCCAATGCCACCAGAATCTCCATGGCTTTTTTCACTGCAGGACCCCTGTCCCCGACCAACATCCGGGATTCTTCTTCAGTCAGCAACATACATAAATCTCCATGAAAGAGGCCCGAGCAGCCTTGCGGCTATACCGGGCAGGGAAGGCTGGAGCTCCCGGGAGTGAGTCAACAAAGTGCCGCCCCAGGCGCCACCGCAACAGATCAACGAAAACTCGGCGGCAGCGGGTGATAAGCGAGAAGCTGTGCGGCAGCACTTATCGCGTTCTATGTCGCCGTCGGGAGTCGACGGTGAATTGCAGCTATTCTGGTACTCGACCTTGATCAAAAAAAGCGACAAAATACGATCGATATACATTCCGTGACGCGATACATGAGGGTTCGGAGGGATTGGCCGTGATGACGTTCAAGCAACTGGAGACAATCTTTTGGGTCGTGCAACTAGGCGGGTTCGCGCACGCCGCGAACAAGATGCATACCACGCAGTCGGCGGTATCCAAGCGGGTGCAAGAGCTGGAAGCGCTGTTCGAGACGCCCTTGTTCGATCGCTCGTTACGCTCAGCGCGGTTGACGGAAAAGGGCGAGGAGATGTTCTTGCTCGCCAAGCGGCTGCTCGAGCAGCGGGATGCAGCGGTCGAACAGTTCCAGCGCCCGGAGGTCATGGAGCGTCACGTCAGGATTGGGGTCACCGAACTCACGGCCATGACCTGGCTACCGCGTCTGGTAGGCGCGATCCAGGCCAAATATCCCCGGGTGATTATTGAGCCGTACGTCGAAGTCAGCGTCATGCTTCGCGACAAGCTCCTTGCCGACGAGATTGACCTCATGATCGTTCCCGATGTGTTCAACGAACAGCGGTTCTTGTCGAAACGCGTTGGCGTGGTCGAGAATGTCTGGATGTGCAAACCCGGCCTTGTCGGCCAGCCACATCGGCTTCGCATGCACGAGCTTGCAGCGCACCGGTTGCTGACTCAGGATGGCCGCTCGGGAACAGGTCAGCTCTATAACCGTTGGTTCCGCTCAATCGGCGTGAACCATGAGAACACCCTGTTCAGCAACAGCGTGGTTGCCATCATCGGACTCACGGTCTCGGGCATGGGAATCAGCTATTTGCCCAAGAAGTGCCTCGCACCAATGGTCGATTCTGGGGCGCTGCAGGAACTCACGGTGATCCCTGCCCTGCCACTGGCAACGTATGCCGCCATCTGGAAAAGCGACCGAAAAAGCACACTAATATCGTCCATTGCTACGCTGGCCCAGGAGAAGTGTGACTTCAGGCGGATGTTTCAGACTGGGTGAACAATCGTCGAAGCACGACAAAGACGGCTCCGTCACATTATATTAGGTATCCTTGATTTTTATCAAACTTCGATTTCGTACCTGAGAATACCGGATTGCACTTAGAAAATAACAATTTCGGCATCAGTCCAGACGACGATAGACCGAAGCGTCATGGCGACGCTCCGGGTGCAAGTCGAAGTGTCGTTAATTCGCTCGCCTGTAGAGGCGCACTATTCGCTTTTGACCTTCCAGTGATCGAATTGACCTCACCGTCATTCACACAATGCGATTGTGCTCAAAGAAGCGAGTGATCCGAGATAACCCCTCGCTCAGTTTAACTCCTGATACGGCATGGCACCATCTTAGCCAGCCTCTCCCTTCCGGCCCAAACGCCGCCCCGGGCGCCAACCCCAGCCCCGAAACATCGATCAAATTCCTCGCCAACGCCGTTGTATCCGATATCCCCGCAATCTTGAAAAATGTATACATGCCCCCGCCTGCCCCCGGCACTTCTACGCCCGGCAATTCGCACAATCCGTCGACGAGGACCTTTCGATTCGAGCGTAAATCGGCACGTAACGACTGAACAGTATCTTCTCCACGCAACAGTGCAGAATGTGCGGCTCTTTGGCTCGCCTCAAGGATACAGCAGGTGTTGTATTCAATAATCTTAGTTAGCGCCTTTACAATCGACGGTGGAGCGACGACCCATCCAACCCGAAAACCCGTCATCAACCAAGACTTGGAGAAGCTATTTACCGAGATTATTCGATCTCCATCTTGATATCGATCCAAAAATGATGGGGCACAGAATACTGCTTGATCGTATGCTAGGCGCTGATATACGTCATCCGAAACAATCCAAATACCATGTTTCCGACAATGCACCAAAATCTCGTCGACATCGCGCTCCGTCATCATCCATCCGGTTGGGTTGTTTGGCGAATTTATAAAAAGCACCTTCGTTCCGGCAGTAAGTTCCGAAATCAATTTGTTGACATCGAGCGCCCATGCACCGTTAACGACTGACAGCGGAACTCTCGTGACGTTCGCGCCTAGGATTCTAGGTATCTCGGCTATATTCGGCCAAAGTGGAGTGATAGCCACTACTCTGTCACCGGGCTCTATGATGGTCTGTGCTGTAAGCATCAACCCGGAAATACCGCCGCTTACGACAGCGAGTCGATCTGAATCGATCGTGCACCCATGAAGTTGCGTAAGGTATAACGATAGTGCAGATCGAAGATAGGGCCTACCAAGATTCTGTGGATAGAAGGTCTCGCCGGAGCGCAATGATTCGATAGCAGCATCCCGAATGAAGTCAGGCGTCACCTGATCGGATTCGCCGAACCAAAATGGCAGAATGTCCGAACGATTCATGGCCCCATCCGCCACCTCTCTAATTAGCGAGGTTGGCAGAGAGGAGACGGTATCTCGCGGTTGAATCGGAAAGATATCCTGAAAATTGCTCTTTGATTCCAACGTGTTCATATAACCAACCTTTCCTATTTATGTTCGATCGCAGCAAATCCACAAACAGCTGAAAATTTGTTGCGCATCTATCACTACCTGTCACGCTACTTAGCCTCTGCAAAGGCGCGGAATTGGACTCGTTTTCGCAATGCATGGCGATCACCAAGAGAATACTGAAACGGTCCGGCATTGCTTGCTGTTCTTAGTACCCAAATATTGGCTGGCGTGCAACAAATCTGCTCGTACGACCGGAACAGCGAAACGAATCGTTCAATGCCGACGCTGGATGAGATCGACCAGCAAGTGCTGGCAGCGTTCGAAGGTGATACAAGGCTGTCGACTGCCGAGCTTTTCGCGGGAAGGTAAAAGTCGGGCCATCCCCCTGCTGGCCCCTAATCAAGCATCTTGAATGATCACGAACCGCCGATCTGCGGTAACTCCCCATGTTCGAAGCGGTCGGAGCACCATGCCGCTCGATCGCCCTGGTCGGAGGCGAACGGTATGTTACCTATGCCGGAATCTAGTTGACTGCATGACCCGGCTGGCGCGTAGCCTGTGCATCCCAGAACGTCCTCCCGCCCCCTCCCGGTGTGACACAGCCATTACATCGGCATGTACCGCCCCTGCCCTGTCCGGTGCTGCATCTGGTTCAGGCTGCATTGGTTGGTACGCTACCCGGAATAAGTTGGTATTGCTTGCGGAAATTGGCTCCGCAATAATGCCCGACACGCGACAAATCATTTCACATCCATGGAGTTACGAAATGCATCGTCCAGTACCAACATTGGATCGATTAGACAAGCAAATTCTTGCCGCTTTGCAGGCGGATGCGAGGCTCTCCAGTGCTGAACTATCGGAAAAAATCAACCTCAGCACATCTCCGTGCTGGCGCCGGGTAAAGCGGCTGGAGTCGCTCGGCGTAATCACCGGATATCACGCACGTGTCGATCTGAAGCAACTTGGCTATGAGGTGACTGCACTGGTTCTGGTCACATTGGTTCAGAGGAGCATGGAACACATGAGAGCGTTCGAGGCCGCAGTCCGCCCGCTCTCCGAAGTATTAGCCTGCTATAACATCTCGGGACAGTATGACTATCAACTGACAATTGTGACCGAGACGCTGTCTTCATTTGGCGAGTTTGCGCGCCAACACATTAACGGCTGCTCTAGCGTCAAGGAAATGTACACGTCATTCGTCGTGAATGAAGTCAAAGCACCTGTGTGCCCTCCCGCTTAGGAGTTCTTGAAAAAGAACAACTGATTGTGTATCGGCACACGGTGAGGATGGCAGTGAACGGCAGAATCAGTGAGAGGTTGTATAGCGTGACTCGATATTGGTACTACCATTAGCGTCCAGCCGGACTCTATGGTGACAGCACCGCCGCGCAGAAGATATCCGGAGCACGGAATCGACCAAAGGTTACGAGATCGAAATCATCTGAAGAACGGTCAGATCAGTGCTTACTCTCCGAGATAAGCCGCCCGCACCTTCGGATCATCCAGCATCTGCTTCGCGTCGCCGGACATCGTCACCAGACCCGAGTCCATCACGTAGCCACGATTCGCCGCCTGCAACGCGAGACGCGCGTTCTGCTCGACCAGCAGCACCGTCATGCCTTCAGCGGAAATCGCCCGCACCACCTCGAAGATCTTCTCCACCATGATCGGCGACAGACCCATCGACGGCTCATCCAGCAACAACAGCTTCGGTTTGCTGATGATCGCACGTGCCATCGCCAGCATCTGCTGTTCGCCGCCCGAAAGCGTGCCCGCGTATTGCGTGGCCCGTTCCTTCAGGCGCGGGAAAAAGCCGAACATGCGATCGACGTCTGCCTTGATGGCGTCGGTATCGTTGCGCAGATACGCACCCATCTGCATGTTCTCGACGATCGACATGCGCGAGAAAATTCCGCGGCCTTCCGGCACCATCGCGAGACCGCGCTTGAGCAGTTCGTGCGCCGGGATGCCCTTGATCGACTCACCCATGTACTCGATGTCGCCTGCCGAGTACGGCTTCAGACCCGTGATCGCCTTCATCGTCGTGGTCTTGCCTGCGCCATTCGCGCCGATCAGCGTGACCAGTTCGCCCTGTGCAACTTCGAGATCGATACCCTTGACTGCCTGGATGCCGCCGTAATTGACCTGCAGGCCCTTGATTTTCAACATTGCCGTTGCCATTAGTGGACCCCCGCACCCAGATAAGCTTCGATCACCTTCGGATCCTTCTGCACATCTGAAGGCAGACCTTGTGCAATCACCTTGCCGTAGTCGAGCACCGTCATCTGGTTGCACAGACCCATCACCAGTTTCACGTCGTGCTCGATCAGCAGAATCGTCTTGCCGTCGCTGCGGATCTTGTCGAGCAGCTTGGTCAGCTCGACCTTTTCCGTTGCGTTCATGCCGGCAGCCGGTTCATCCAGCGCGAGCAGCTTCGGATCCGTTGCCAGTGCGCGGGCGATTTCCAGACGGCGCTGGTGACCGTACGACAGATTGCGCGACGTGTAGTCCGCGTACTGCGCAATGCCGACGTATTCCAGCAGTTCGACTGCGCGTTCCTTGATCTCGCGCTCTTCCTTGCGCTCGGCCGGCGTCTGGAACACCGCGCCGATCAGGCCGTGTTTCGTACGCACGTGACGGCCAACCATCACGTTTTCCAACGCGGTCATGCCACCGAACAGACGGATGTTCTGGAACGTACGCGCAATACCCGCCTTCGCCACCTGATAGACGGCAGTCGGCGTGTATTCCGTGCCGTTGAGCTTGAACTCGCCCGAATCCGGCGTGTACAGACCCGTGATCACGTTGAAGAAGGTCGTTTTGCCGGCACCGTTCGGGCCGATCAGGCCATAAATCTGGCCCGCCTTGATTTGCAGGCCAACGTCGGACAGTGCCTGCAGGCCGCCGAAGCGCTTGTTGACGCCCTTAACCGACAGGCGGATCTGATCGCTGCCGACGCCGTTGTTTACGTTATCGCTCATATGATTTCTCCCTGCGGGCCTAAGGCGCGCACCGGCTTCTTGCCAGCGCGCTTCGCCAGTTTCGCAATCTTGTCTTCGTGCTTCGGCGACGGCCACAGGCCTTCCGAGCGGTACAGCATGATCACGACCATCGCGAGGCCGTACAGCAACTGACGGATCACTTCGGTATCGACGATTTCATGGCCGAAGATCATGTTCTGCAACGGACCCATGGTCGAGCGCAGGAATTCCGGGAACACGGCGAGCAGCACCGCACCGAGAATCACGCCAGGGATGTGGCCCATACCGCCGAGCACCACGCACGCCAGCACCACGACCGATTCCCAGAACGTGAACGATTCCGGCGACACGAAGCCCTGGAACGAACCGAACATCGCGCCCGACAGGCCGCCGAACGACGCGCCCATTGCAAAGGCCAGCAGCTTCACGTTACGGGTGTTGATGCCCATTGCCTTGGCGGCGATTTCGTCTTCACGAATAGCGGCCCATGCACGGCCGATCCGCGAGTGCTGCAAACGCGTACAGGTCCAGATCACGAACAGCGCGCACAACACGAACAGGTAGTAATACATGTACACCGACGGGAACGAAAACCCGAGGAACGTGTGTGTCTGCGCGAGGCTGAAGCCGCCTGCCGACACCGGAGCGATGCCGGTGATCCCCTTCGGCCCGTTCGTGATGTTGACCGGACGGTCGAGGTTGTTAATGAAGATCCGCACAATCTCCCCGAAGCCCAGTGTCACGATCGCGAGGTAGTCGCCACGCAGACGCAAGGTCGGCGCGCCGAGCAGGACGCCGAAGGTCGCGGCGAGCCCCATCGCAATCGGCACGATGATCCAGATCGGCGTATGCAGGCCGCCCGGGAACAGGTGCGCGATCCACTCGAACTGCGAGGTCAGGTGGGGCGAACTCAGCAGCGCCGCGGTGTACGCGCCGATCGCGTAGAACGCGATGTAGCCCAAGTCCAGCAGGCCGGCGAAGCCGACCACCACATTGAGACCCAGCGCCAGCATCACGTACAGCATCGCGAAGTCGAGCACGCGGACCCAGTAGTTGCCGCCAGCGGCACCGATGATCATCGGCGCCGCGATCACGAAGATCGCGGTGATGATGCCGACGGTCAGCGTCTTCGTCAGGTTCTTTTCAGGGATGAGCGTCGTGGACGGCTCGATCGGTTGAATTGATGTCATGTCTGTCTACTCCTTATGCTCGATCCGCAACACGTTCGCCCAGCAGGCCCGACGGACGGAACACCAGCACGACGATCAGCACGATGAATGCGAACACGTCCTGGTAGTTACTGCCGAACACACCGCCCGTAAGGTTGCCGATGTAGCCGGCGCCCAACTGTTCGATCAGGCCGAGCAGCACGCCGCCCACCATGGCCCCGCCGAGATTGCCGATCCCGCCCAGCACCGCCGCGGTAAAGGCCTTCAGACCCGGGATGAAGCCCATATAGAAGTGTGCGTTGCCGTATTCGGACGCGATCATCACGCCGGCAAGAGCGGCCAGCGCCGAGCCGATCATGAAGGTCGCCGAAATCACGAAATTCGGGTTCACGCCCATCAGGCTGGCGACACCCGGGTTCTCAGCGATCGCACGCATCGCGCGGCCCAGCTTGGTCTTGTGAACCAGCAACAGCAGACCGCCCATCACGAGGAACGCCACGACCATGATCACGATTTCGGTCATCGAGATCACGGCGCCAGGCGTCGTGTCGGTGGCCTTGATCACGTTGATCGGGTCAGTAGGCAACAGCTGCGGGAACGGCAGCGGGTTGCGCGACCAGATCATCATCGCGAGGGTTTGCAGCAGGATCGACACGCCGATCGCGGTGATCAGCGGGGCGAGGCGCGGTGCTTTACGCAACGGCCGGTAGGCCACGCGCTCGATCGTGTAGCCGACCAGCGAGCAAACCACTGCCGCGATGATCAACGCGATGATGAGCGTCGGCACATTGCCGAGGCCGGGGAAGTGGTTCTGAAGCACGCCTATGGCTGAGAGCGCAACCATCGCGCCCACCATCAACACATCGCCGTGCGCGAAGTTGATGATGCCCAAGATGCCGTAAACCATCGTATAGCCCAGTGCGATGATGGCGTAAACGCTGCCAAGCACCAGCCCGTTGAGGACCTGCTGGATGAAGATATCCATTTAATGCTCCTTAGCCCGTGCAACCGCAGAAGGCTGCAGCCCGCGAGTAAGCGAGGAATCACGTCGTCTCGACGACACTGCGGATACTAGATAAAAACCGGTAAGGTCCGATCGTCCCGGCATGTTCACGGCAGACCCAAAAAATGGACTCGCCGTGCGGGCAGATATTGGAACATCGTTAAATGCCATCGTCGCGTCCTTGTCCGCTGACACGAAATGGTCCCGGCATGCTCTTGTTCCCAAAACCGCGCATCGCACGTGCACCCGCCTAATCGCCGTCGGTGTCGAAACGATCCGCTAGCCGAGACCGCACCCGATCGTCCGCACCGTGCGAGTACGCCGTCCCACTTCGAATGAATTGGAGCGCCTGATCGCGAAAGAGATCAGGCGCAAAACGTCAAATCTTGAAATAACCCCAAAGCCCCATCGATAGAAAGACATGTCACCGACATGCCCTCACAGTTGCATGCCTGATCCTTGGATGCCAAGTCTCGTAGCACGTCAAGTCTCAGTTCACGTGACGCTCGATATCGGCAGCGCAACCAGCTGGTAAGCCCATGAAGAGAAAATTCCGATTCCTGCGGATTCTCCCGCCTACCGCATCAGCTCGGGATATGGAATGGCGAGGAGGCCCGCTCGCGTATTGCACGTTTCCATGCCGAAGCGGTCCTTCCTCAACATCCCCGGGGCGATTGAGATTTACATCCTGACTACCTGAAGCAGATTCTTCTTTCCATTCTTGAATTGGTATAACGAAATACCTGTCTCCTTGAGGTCGCCTTTCGAATCGAACGCGATCCTGCCGATCACGCCGTTATACTGCGTCGCCTGCATGGCGTCGAGGATCCTTGCGGGGTCCGTGGAGTTCGCACGCTTCATCGCGTCGACAACCACATTGACGGCGTCATACGCGAATGGAGCATAGCTCTGAATCGGTTGATTGAACTTCTGTACATATCTTTTCTTGAAGGCTTCGCCGCCGGGCATCATCTCCAGCGGAAGACCGGCCTCAGAGCACACCAGATTCTTCGAAGCGTCTCCGGCCATCTCGCCCATTTTTTCCGTACACAATCCGTCCCCGGAAAGGACCTTTGCGCGCAACCCGAGCTGAGCGGCCTGCCTCACCAACTGAGCTCCCGCAGCGTCACTTCCGCCATACATTATGATGTCCGGATTCTCGCCCTTTATTTTCGTCAGAATTCCTTTGAAATCGACCGTCTTATCAGTGCTGGCGTCGCGTGAAAGCACCTTGATGCCAAGGGCCTGGACATTGTTCGAGAATTGATCTGCTAGCCCCTGGCCATATGCAGTGGCGTCATCTACGATCGCGATGGTCTTCGCATTCATGTTCTTGGCGGCATACGTTGCCAAAGCGGGTGCTTGCTGGGCATCCGTTGCAATCAGACGGTATGTCGTCTTGAATCCCTGCTGTGTGTAAAGCGGATTTGTGGAAGCCGGTGTAATCTGAACAATTCCCGCATCCCGATAGATCCGAGATGCGGGAATCGATGTTCCGGAAGTCTGGTGACCAATCACCGCGACCACCTTATCGTCAACGAGCTTCTGCGCAATCTGGGTTGCCGTTCGGGGATCGGCGGCGTCGTCTTCTTGCTCAAGCCAGAGAACCACCTTATTGCCACCGACTACCAGACCTTTGGCGTTAATTTCGTCCACCGCCAGTTTTGCGCCATTCTCCGAGTCTCGTCCCTGATGCGCCAGGCCCCCGGTGAGCGGAGCAACGGCACCCAACTTCACAATCTGCGTCGTCTCAGCTTTCGCAAAGGACGATGCATCGAATGCGACGGTCAACAATATCAACGCGGTCTTGCTTATAACAAAGCTCTTCATGACGGCATCCCCAATAATTAGTTAGCCATCCTCGTACCGGCTCGACAAGCATCGATGCCCTGCGACTCCGTAGGTTCTTCGGGGCAATCGCACAGGCCGATTTCGGTGTTGTGCAGGATGGTGAGGCACTATAGCCAGCCAATTAGCTCATTTGCTGTCGATTTGAATCCTCGCCGGGTTGCAGATCCAAACGTTCTTGATGGATAACCCCTCAGCGCGAAATAGATGTTTCGTTTCGTACGCCCCCCGGATTCCTTTGATGTTCCGGTTGACTTCATCGCATGTGAGAAAGCCCATCTTCGCGGCCAAACCACATCTGGAATCTCACATTCCTACGACCCGGGCAGCGGAGACAATGAACATCCGCACCGAACAACGAGTGACGCAGAATCGACCGGTCCGTCAGTCAACTTAGATTCAATGAATTCCGGTGTCTCTGTCCAGCAACGCAAGCATGTCGAACTCCTCTCTGCTGACGTCGATTCCGTCCTCCATCGCACGAGCCCGTGCAATTAACCTTCTGTCGCCTGGAACACGCTGCAGTCCAGCGTCTATCACGGCCTGCATTAGTTCGTCGACGCGGATCTGGAAGTGCGGCAGGCCTGTGCTGCCGGCGGTCGGATCGATCAGGATCAACGTCTGGCCGGTTCGCGGCGTCGCGGCGCCCGGCATCGTTTCCAGCACGCACTCGTACGAGAACTGGCCACCGACGAGTGCGGCGCACAAGATCTCAATCATCAGCGCGAGCGTCGTCCCCTTGTGACCGCCGAAAGTCAGTAGCGCGCCTCCGTCGATAATATCGGCCGGGTCGGTGGTCTGGAGACCATGCTTGTCGACACCGACGTCGGACGTTAGCGTTCGCCCTTCGTTCATCGCGATGCTGACGTCACCGCGCGCCATGGTCGAGACCGCCTGGTCAAACACGAACGGTGGTGCCGACGCGCGCGGCGCGGCGAACGCCATCGGATTCGTACCAAATACGGCCGACTTGCCGCCATACGGTACGACACCCTTCATCGAATTGAGTACCGCCAGCGCGACGAGGCCAACGTCAGCGAATGGCTCGACGTCGAGCGACAGTGCTCCGAGATGATGGGAATTGCGAATCGCGACGACGACAATGCCATTTCGCTTCGCCTTCTCGATCGCCAGTTTCGCACCCGCATCTAACGCGGACACCGCGAAGCCGTTAGCCGCGTCGATGCGAATGAATCCCGGTGCGACATCGTCGACGATGGGCTCGGCCCTTCCGTCGACCCAGTTCCCGACTAAGCTCGACACATAGCCCGGCATCCGGAAGAGCCCGTGGCTTTTCGCACCATCGCGTTCCGCGGACGCGCAATTCGTAGCGATCAGTCTAGCGACGCGCGTTGAGCAACCGGCTCTCTCAAGGATGTTCTGTAATCGCTCGGCCAGGGATTCGAATTTGACTTGCGCCACCGTGTCACCTATGAAGAAGCTGTCCAGCTCGGTACGAGCCGTACCGATTGTTCGATTAGCTAATCATCGATCGAATAGGCAGCTCGTGACGGCTGCGGAATGGGAAGTTAGTGCGCCGCAAAGTGTGTGGCAGGGTTTTGTCACGTCAACCGGACATCGAGGCCAGGCAGACCGTTGCGGCTTATCGGACGAGGAAGCCGTGTGCAAGCGGGTCCCGCTCGTCGATAATCCAGTTTGCAAAACCACAGATGTGCGCGTAGCCTTCGATTTCGTTGATCACGGCCGGAATATCGCCGACAGCCGTCGTCCGGACGACGCGTCCGCTGAAGGTCGTACCGACGATCGACTCGTTGACGAACGTTTCCCCAAAAGCTAGCTTGCCACGCAGGTAAAGTTGTGCGACCCGTCCCGACGTGCCCGAGCCCGACGGCGACCGATCGACCTCACGGTCCGCGAAGATGATGCAGTTCGCTTGAGTGGAACCGGGATGTCGCGGAGCATTCGCGATTACAGTTCCGTAGATGTGGTCGATTTCGGGGATTTCCGGGTGAGCTACAGAATAGGCAGCGTTGGCTGCTGCCTTCACTTCGGACCCGAACGCGATCAACTTTCCGACTGCGTGTTCACGAATCTCCAAACCGAAAGGCGCGCCGTCCACGTAGAAATAGAACGCCCCGCCATACGCAATGTCGCCTGTCACGCTACCAAACGACGGTGTCAGAACCGACACATCTCGCTTCCAGATGAAGGATGGTACGTTCACAAATCGTACCGGGCCGGCATGCTCGCCATCGTAGCTCACAAAAGCCTCGATAAAGCCGCACGGTGCATCAATGCCCACGCGCGTCTCAGGCACCGTGCGCTCGACCCACCCGAGTTCGACTGCGACAGTTGCTATGGCGATTACCCCGTGTCCGCAGTGATCGCTATAGCCCTCGTTATGCACGAATATGACGCCGAAGTCCGCGCTCGGTGACACCGGCTCGGTCAGGTAGCCTCCGTACATGTCAACGTGACCACGCGGCTCAAACATGAGCGCGCGGCGAATATCGTCGGCATTCTCCTTCATCCACGTGCGGCGCTGCATGATGGTGCTACCTTTCGCCCGTGGCAATCCATTCGTCACGATACGGAAGGGCTCACCGCTGGTATGTACCTCTACGGTTGAAATAGAACGACTGATTTTCATGGACGTTGCAATGGAGGCTATTAACGAGATTTAAGGAGCGTACGGAACAGGCGCGCCGTTGCGGATTACGTACACCGTTGTCGGAGCACCTTTCAATTCGCCGTTGTCGGCAAACGCGTAAGTTCCGGCGATTCCCTTGTAGCTAGTCTTCGCGAGTTGCGCGATCAGCTTCGCTTTATCGGTGGTCGTACCAGCCTTCACCATAGCGTCGGCCAGCAGCTTCACACCGTCGTAGTAGCTGACGCCGTACACTTGCAAATCCGTGCGGTAGGTATCGTGATACCTCTTCACATAGTCGCGTCCTTCCGCAGTCTTGTCCGGGGCAACACCGCCTTGTGCGCAATAAACGATCGAGGCTGCATCGCCTGCAACCTTGCCCATTTCAGCTGTACAGATACTGTCGCCGCCCAGCAGCTTCGCGCGAACGCCGAGCGCCCGCATCTGCTTGGCCATAGGGGCGCCCTGAGCATCGTATCCGCCGTAGAAAATCACGTCGGGGTTCTTGGCTTTGATAGTTGTCAGGATCGAGCGGAAGTCAGTTGCCTGGGATGAGGTGAATTCCTGACCGACGATCTGGATCCCACGGGCCTTCGCCGTCTTTTCGAACTCTTCCGCTACCCCTTGACCATATGCTGTGCGGTCATCGACTACCACGGCTGTCTTCGCTTTCAGCGTTTGCGAAGCGAAATCGGCCATCGTGCTGCCAAGCGACGAATCGCTGGCCCCGATACGGAAGATGTTTTTGAAACCCTGCTTTGTCAATGCTGGATTCGAAGCGGTCGGCAGCAGCGGGATGCTTGCGCCGTTATAGATCTGCGAGGCCGGAATCGCTACGCCAGAATTGTAGGGTCCCAAAACGGCGATGACACCGCGGTCAACAAGGTTCTGCGCGACTTGGACGCCGATTTTCGGATCTGCTTGGTCATCCACCGCCGCGAGCTTGAAAGTGACAGCCTTCCCGCCAATCTTCAGGTTTTCCTTATTCAAATCGTCAATTGCCAGCCGCGCACCGTTCTCGACATCCTTTCCTCCGGCCACCTGCGGACCGGTCAGCGGAGCGGAAAGACCAATTGTCACGACCTCTTGTGCGCTTGCTCCAACAGCCGTCATCAACCCCAAAGCTGCGACCGCAATACAAACTCCAGACTGCTTTTTCATTGTCATCTCCGACGATTTCCGCGTACTCACGCGTATAGACCAACACCTAATTTGTCTTCACTTACAACGTGAACCTCGTGCGCAACGGGTCGCCAGCAACTGTTAAAGATGCGCGACGCGTCGTTTCAGCAGCAGTCGTGTCGAACTCGATTTGCCACCCCTCCATCACCGGGTTGGGGCGCCGCCGGGCCGCGAACCGGACGCTCACAAGCATCCGATTCATGTTACATCGTATACTCTTACGATGCATAGTATCCGTTTTCTCCAGCGTGCGCACCGTTTCAAAAATACAATTTGACCCTGGGATCTTCCCCAGTTAATTGGCTCAGAAGCGAGGATGTGGCGTCTCCAAGCCTTTGTAGACGTGGCTTGGCTGCGAGATCGGCTCCTCCCTGTCGAACCCCAGACTGTCTCTAACGTATCGCGCCTGCACGTCCCTTCCCTTGGGCGACGCAGTCGGTCGCCTTCGTCTATTGAAGAGACCAGCTCAGAGAGACCACGCGATACCCGGAGGGGTGCAACTTTTTGAAACGAGGTTGCACCCCGCCGCTCAATAGTATACGATGTCACTACTATAGTATCTTTTGGCTGCCATTTTCAGAGGACTTTTTATGCCCGGCACAACTTTGGGCGTCAAGGTTGACGATAATCTTCGTTCGCGCCTAAAGCGCGCAGCAATGAGCATCGAACGAACACCGCACTGGTTGATAAAGCAGGCGATGGTTTCGTACGTTGAGCAGATTGAGAACGGCGTCGTGCCACAGGAACTCCTTGGCGCGCAAGCCCTCGAGCCTGAACAACAGGAACCCATCGACCATAGCGAGGATGGCGCTTCTCATCCCTTCCTCGAATTCGCGCAGAACGTGCAACCGCAATCGGTGTTGCGCGCGGCGATTACCGCTGCGTATCGCCGTCCCGAGCCGGAATGCGTGCCGTTCCTGCTCGGCCAGGCGCGTTTGCCGGCCAACCTCGCGGGCGACGTACAGACGATGGCCGGCAAGCTGGTCGAAACGCTGCGCACCAAGAGCCGTGGCGGTGGCGTCGAAGGGCTGATCCACGAGTTCTCGTTGTCGAGCCAGGAAGGCGTCGCGCTGATGTGCCTCGCCGAAGCGCTGCTGCGCATTCCCGATCGCGCCACGCGTGACGCGCTGATCCGCGACAAGATCAGCAAGGGCGACTGGAAGTCGCACGTCGGCCAGGCGCCGTCGCTGTTCGTCAACGCCGCAACGTGGGGCTTGATGATTACCGGCAAACTGGTGGGGACCAACAGTGAGGCGAGCCTCTCGTCGGCGCTCACGCGTCTGATCGGCAAGGGCGGCGAGCCGCTGATCCGCAAGGGCGTCGACATGGCGATGCGCCTGATGGGCGAACAGTTTGTCACGGGCGAGAACATCTCCGAAGCGCTGGCGAATAGCCGCAAGTACGAAGCACGCGGCTTCCGCTACTCGTACGACATGCTCGGCGAAGCGGCGACCACCGAAGCCGACGCGCAACGCTACTACGCCTCGTACGAACAGGCGATCCACGCGATCGGCAAAGCGGCCGGCGGCCGCGGCATTTACGAAGGCCCGGGCATCTCGATCAAGCTGTCGGCGCTTCACGCACGCTACTCGCGTTCGCAGCAGGAACGCACGATGAGCGAGTTGCTGCCGCGCGTGCGTTCGCTGGCGATCCTCGCGCGCCGCTACGACATCGGCCTGAACATCGACGCTGAGGAAGCCGACCGCCTCGAAATCTCGCTCGATCTGCTTGAAGCGCTGTGCTTCGATCCGGAACTGGCTGGCTGGAACGGCATCGGTTTCGTGGTGCAGGCGTATCAGAAGCGCTGCCCGTTCGTGATCGAATACCTGATCGATCTGGCGCGCCGCAGCCGCCACCGCATCATGGTCCGCCTCGTGAAGGGCGCGTACTGGGATACCGAAATCAAGCGCGCACAAGTGGACGGCCTCGAAGGCTATCCGGTCTACACGCGCAAGATCTACACGGACGTCTCCTACCTTGGCTGCGCGAAGAAGCTGCTCAGCGCGCCGGACGCGGTCTATCCGCAGTTCGCCACGCACAACGCGCACACGCTGTCGGCGATCTATCACCTCGCGGGCAATAACTACTACCCCGGCCAGTACGAGTTCCAATGCCTGCACGGCATGGGTGAACCGCTGTATGAGGAAGTCACCGGCCGCGACAAGCTGAACCGTCCGTGCCGCGTGTATGCGCCAGTCGGCACGCATGAAACGCTGCTCGCATACCTCGTGCGCCGCCTGCTGGAAAACGGCGCGAACACGTCGTTCGTGAACCGCATCGCCGATGAAAACGTCGCGATCAAGGACCTGATTGCCGACCCGGTCGACGAAGCCTCGAAGATCGTCCCGCTCGGCGCACCGCACGCGAAAATTCCGCTGCCGCGCAATCTGTTCGGCGCCGAGCGTCTCAATTCGATGGGCCTCGATCTGTCGAACGAACATCGTCTGGCCTCGCTGTCGTCGGCGTTGCTGGCGAGCGCGCATCATCCGTGGCGCGCCGCGCCGATGCTCGAAGACAACGAGATCGCCGTGGGCGTCGCGCGTGATGTGCGCAACCCGGCCGATCATCGCGACCTCGTCGGCACTGTGGTGGAAGCGACCTCGGAACATGTGAGCGCCGCAATGGCCCACGCAGTCGCCGCCGCGCCGATCTGGCAAGCGACGCCGGTCGATGCCCGCGCCGATTGCCTCGCGCGTGCGGCCGATCTGCTCGAAGCCCAGATGCACACGCTGATGGGTCTTGTGGTGCGTGAAGCCGGTAAGTCGCTGGCGAACGCGGTCGCGGAAATCCGCGAAGCAATCGATTTCCTGCGCTACTACTCGACGCAGATCCGCAACGAGTTCTCCAACGACACGCACCGCCCGCTTGGTCCGGTGGTCTGTATCAGCCCGTGGAACTTCCCGCTGGCGATTTTCATGGGCCAGGTGGCTGCAGCGTTGGCGGCTGGTAACACCGTGCTCGCGAAGCCGGCCGAACAAACGCCGCTGATCGCCGCGCAAGCCGTGCGTATCCTGCGCGAAGCCGGCGTGCCGGCGGGCGCGGTGCAACTGCTGCCGGGCAATGGTGAAACGGTCGGCGCAGCGCTGGTGGCCGATCCGCGCACCCGTGCGGTGATGTTCACCGGTTCGACCGAAGTTGCGCGTCTGATCAACAAGACGCTGTCGAACCGTCTCGATCCGGAAGGCAAGCCGATCCCGCTGATCGCCGAAACCGGCGGCCAGAACGCGATGATCGTCGATTCGTCGGCGCTCGCTGAGCAGGTGGTCGCGGACGTGCTGCAGTCGTCGTTCGACTCCGCCGGTCAACGGTGTTCCGCGTTGCGCGTTCTTTGTCTACAGGAAGATGTTGCGGACCGCACGCTCGAAATGCTGACGGGCGCGATGCGCGAGCTGTCGGTGGGCAATCCGGATCGCCTGTCGATCGACGTCGGCCCGGTGATCGACCTCGACGCGAAGCGCGGTATCGACGCGCACGTCGCGGCGATGCGCGAGAAAGGCCGCAAGGTCGAGCAACTGCCGATGCCGGAAGGTGCGGGACAAGGCACGTTTGTTCCGCCGACGCTGATCGAACTCGACAGCATCGACGAATTGAAGCGTGAAGTGTTCGGCCCGGTGCTGCATGTGGTGCGTTACCGCCGCAGCCAGCTGGACAAGCTGCTCGAACAGATCCGCACAACCGGCTACGGCCTGACGCTTGGCATTCACACGCGGATCGACGAAACGATCGCTCACGTGATCAGCCGTGCGCATGTCGGCAACATTTACGTGAACCGCAATGTGATCGGCGCGGTGGTGGGTGTTCAGCCGTTCGGTGGTGAAGGTCTGTCGGGCACGGGTCCGAAAGCGGGTGGCGCGTTGTATCTGCAGCGTCTGCTGGCTACGCGTCCTGCAGGATTGCCAAAGTCGTTAGGCGACATGTTGCCTGTCAAAGGCGGTCGCGACGGGGCAGTATCCACAGAAGCAGCTCGATATGCATTATCGACGTTGCGCGATTGGTTGATCGCGGAGCATGAACCAGCCTTGGCCGCCCGTTGTGACACATATCTGGACAACGTTGTAGTTGGAGCCTCCGTCGAGCTCCTAGGCCCCACAGGTGAGCGAAATACTTTCAGCCTTCATAGCCGCGGCACAGTGCTTTGCATCCCCTCGACCAGAACAGGCGCGCTCAAGCAGTTCGCCGCGGTTCTTGCTACTGGCAATCGCAGCGTGTTTTCCGGGAAAGCTGGCGAAGAACTGTTTGCCGTGTTGCCCTCGTCGTTGAAGTCCTTCGCAGCAACCACGAAGCAGGTGGACGCACCTTGCGACGCCGTCCTTTTTGAAGGCGATAGCGACACTCTCATCACGTTGGCACAAGAAATTGCCAAGCGGCCCGGCCCGATTCTCTCAGTTCAAGCAGTTCCATCAAACCTTGGCAGTGGAACCGAAGCCGACTACGTCCTGGAGCGCCTACTCACAGAGCGCTCGGTGAGCGTCAACACTGCCGCTGCCGGCGGCAATGCAAACCTCATGACTATCGCTTGATGACGATCTAAATCGTCAACTGAACCCTGGTAAAGGCATCACATGTCAAGGTACCCGAAATGAAGATACTGGTCGCAGCAAAGAGAGTCATTGATTACAACGTCAGCGTACGCGTAAAAGCTGACAACACCGGTGTGGAAACAGCCAATGTAAAGATGTCGATGAATCCCTTCGACGAAATCGCGGTTGAAGAAGCCGTTCGTCTGCGCGAAGCGGGCGTGGCGACCGAAGTGATCGCCGTTTCGGCAGGCGTGACGCAGTCGCAGGAAACGCTGCGCACGGCGCTGGCAATCGGCGCGGACCGCGCGATCCTGATCGAGTCGGGCGAAGAGCTGCAGCCGCTGGCGGTCGCCAAGCTGCTCAAGGCGCTGGTCGACAAGGAACAGCCGCAACTGGTCATCCTCGGCAAGCAGGCTATTGACGACGATTCGAACCAGACCGGTCAGATGCTGGCTGCGCTGGCGAACCTGCCGCAAGCAACGTTTGCCTCGAAGGTTGTCGTCGCTGACGGCAAGGCTACGGTGTCGCGCGAAGTGGACGGCGGTGCGGAAACGCTGTCGCTGAGCCTGCCGGCCGTGATCACGACCGATCTGCGCCTGAACGAGCCGCGCTACGTGACGCTGCCAAACATCATGAAGGCGAAGAAGAAGCCGCTGGAAGTCATCAAGCCGGAAGACCTCGGTGTTGATGTGACGCCGCGCCTGAAGACGCTGAAAGTCGTTGAGCCGCCGAAGCGCTCCGCCGGTGTGAAGGTGCCGGATGTGAAAACGCTGGTCGAGAAGCTGAAGACCGAAGCCAAGGTGCTGTGAGGAGACGGACGAAATGACGAATCTGGTAATTGCTGAACACGATAACGCGTCGATCAAGGCCGCGACGCTGAACACGATTGCAGCGGCTCAGAAGATCGGCGGTGATATTCACGTGCTGGTCGCGGGTCACAACGCACAGGCTGCTGCGGATGCGGCAGCGAAGATTGCAGGCGTGAGCAAAGTGCTGCTCGCCGACGCACCGCAACTTGAAGCGGGTCTTGCAGAGAACGTTGAGGCCACCGTTCTGAACATCGCGGAGGACTACACCCACATTCTCGCGCCGGCGACCGCTTACGGTAGGAACGTCGCGCCTCGCATCGCCGCGAAGCTCGACGTCGCGCAGATCAGCGACATCATGGCTGTGGATTCCGCCGACACGTTCGAACGCCCAATTTACGCAGGCAACGCAATCGCGACGGTTCAATCTCAAGATTCCATCAAGGTCATCACTGTGCGTTCGACCGGCTTCGACGCACTTGCCGCCGAAGGTGGCAGTGCGGCTGTCGAGAGGATTGAAGCCCCGGCAGACGTCGGGATTTCGCAATTCGTTAGCCGCGAGGTTACGAAGCTGGACCGCCCGGAATTGGCATCGGCAAAGACCATTGTGTCGGGTGGTCGCGGGCTGGGCAGTAGCGAGAACTACACGAAGGTTCTCGAACCGCTGGCAGACAAGCTGAACGCAGCGCTGGGCGCATCGCGCGCTGCGGTCGATGCTGGTTTCGTGCCGAACGACTATCAGGTGGGGCAAACCGGCAAGATCGTTGCGCCGCAACTGTACGTGGCGGTCGGCATCTCGGGTGCGATCCAGCATCTGGCCGGCATGAAGGACTCGAAGGTCATTGTGGCGATCAACAAGGACCCGGAAGCGCCTATTTTCAGCGTCGCGGACTACGGTCTCGTCGACGATCTGTTCGCCTGCGTGCCCGAGCTGATTGCAGCATTAGGCTGACAAAGAACTTTTAATCTGGATCTTGCGCAACTTATGAAAATCGCTTTCATCGGTGGTGGCAATATGGCGTCAGCCCTCATTGCCGGACTCATCAACCGGGGCGTATCAAGTGCAGACTTGTGCGCGTTTGACCCCAACGACGACGTGCGTGAACGCAACGCCCAGCTTTTGGGTATTGCGACCGCAGCTGCCCCGGACGCGGGGATTGCCGATTTCGATGCAATCGTGCTCGCAGTAAAGCCCCAGATCGTGCGCGATGTCGCAACATCGCTCGCGCCTTTGATCTCTGCCAATCAGCTGGTCATCAGTGTGGTCGCCGGCATCCGGTCGGTTGATTTATCTCGCTGGCTTCAGGGACACACCCGTATCGTTCGTACCATGCCCAATACACCGGCGCTAATCGGAAAAGGCGTAACCGGCCTGGCTGCAACCGCGGGCGTGGATGAATGCAGTCGGACACTCGCGACACAGGTCCTCGACAGTGCCGGAAGGACGGTATGGGTCGATGATGAAAGCAAAATTGACGCAGTGACCGCTATCTCAGGAAGCGGACCCGCATACGTGTTTTATTTCATTGAGGCGTTGCAGGACGCTGCCCTTCAGTTGGGGCTGGACGAAACCCAAGCACGAGAGCTGGCTCTAGCAACCTTCGCTGGCGCTGCAGAGCTGGCGACACAATCGAGGGAACCGGCAAGCGTGCTGCGTGAACGGGTAACGTCGAAAGGCGGGACAACGGCAGCGGCTCTGGATTCCTTCAATTCTTCCGGCATCAAGGCGGCAATCGTGAAGGGCGCCCTCGCAGCGCATTCGCGAGCAATCGAAATGGGCGAAGAGTTCGGCAAATCTGCATAGGTCACGCTGACATGAGGACTACGCGCGGAAGGAATCCAATTCCTATAAATTGATCCCCTCCGCGCTGGTCACCGCGTCGTGAGCCATCCGCCTATGGTTACAGTTCCATTCACGCGACAAGCCGGGTATGTGACAGGCCTGATGCAAGGCTGCCAGCAAGTCGGTGACAACGAGCCACGCTTGTGCCTCGGCGCGCAGACGCCCGGTGTAGAACCTCAGTTGCAGTCAGATATGTCCTGTAAGTGCCGGTGGGCGGTCACTACATGTTCGGATAGTTCGGACCGCCACCGCCCTCAGGCGTGACCCACACGATGTTCTGCGTCGGGTCCTTGATGTCGCAGGTCTTGCAATGCACGCAGTTCTGAGCGTTGATCAACAGCCGCTCGCTGCCGTCGTCGTTCTTCACGAACTCGTACACCGCGGCCGGGCAATAACGCGCTTCCGGGCCGGCATAGGTCTGCCAGTTCACGTTCACCGGCACCGACGGATCTTTCAGCGTCAGGTGAGCCGGCTGGTTCTCTTCATGGTTCGTGTTCGAAATGAACACCGAAGAGAGCCGGTCGAACGTCAGCTTGCCGTCCGGCTTCGGATACGCGATCTGCTTGCATTGCGAAGCGGGTTTGAGCATTTCGTGGTCCGAGTGCTGGTGGTGCAGCGTCCACGGTACATTGCCGCCCAGCAGCTTCTGCTCGATGCCGACCATCAAGGTACCGAGGTACAGGCCCTTGCTCATCCACTGCTTGAAGTTGCGCGCACGATGCAGTTCCGTGTGCAGCCACGAGGTCTTGAACGACTTCGGATAGGCCGTCAGCTCGTCGCTGGTGCGGCCTGCCTGCACGGCATCGAACGCCGCCTCAGCCGCCAGCATGCCGGTCTTGATCGCCGCGTGCGAACCCTTGATCCGCGATGCGTTCAGGAAGCCGGCATCGTCACCCACCAGCGCGCCGCCCGGGAACACCAGCTTCGGCAGCGACAGCAGACCGCCCGCGGTGATCGCCCGCGCGCCGTACGATACCCGCTTGCCGCCTTCCAGAATCGCGCGGATCGCCGGATGCGTCTTGTAGCGCTGGAATTCCTCGAACGGTGACAGATACGGATTTGTGTAGCCGAGGCCGACGACAAAGCCCACCACCACCTGGTTGTTGTCCATGTGATACAGGAACGAACCACCGTACGTGTCGTTTTCGAGCGGCCAGCCGGCGGTATGCATCACCAGACCCGGCTTGTGCTTCGACGGATCGATTTCCCACAGTTCCTTGATGCCGATCCCGTAGACCTGCGGATCGACGCCTTCGCGCAGCTTGAATTTGTCGTTCAACTGGCGGCCCAGATGCCCGCGCGCGCCTTCGCAGAACAGCGTGTACTTCGCGTGCAATTCCATGCCGAGCTGGAAGTTTTCGGTCGGCTGACCATCTTTGCCAATGCCCAGATTGCCGGTGGCGACGCCTTTGACCGACCCATCGTCGTTATAGAGGATTTCCGCGGCCGGAAAGCCCGGGAAGATCTCGACGCCCAGCGCCTCGGCCTGCTGACCCAGCCAGCGCGTGACGTTCGCGAGGCTGATCACGTAATTGCCGTGGTTCTTGAAGTTATCCGGCAGCGCCCAGACTGGCACGCTCTTCGAACCGGTTTCGGTCAGGAACAGGAATTTGTCTTCCGTCACCTCCACCGTCAGTGGCCCGCCTTTTTCCTTCCAGTCGGGGATCAGTTCGGTGATGGCGCGCGGATCCATCACCGCGCCCGACAGGATATGCGCCCCGATCTCCGAGCCTTTTTCCAGTACGTACACACCAAGCTCGACGCCTTTCTCCGCCGCCAGCTGCTTCAGGCGGATCGCTGCGGACAGGCCAGCCGGGCCGCCGCCGACGATCACAACGTCGTATTCCATCGACTCTCGGGGACCAACCTGCTCCAGCAGGACGGCTTGATGCTTCAAGGACATGACTTATACCAATTCAAACTTGAGCGCTCTGGTGTCTCAAAAAAACATCAGACAGGATTCATCTATTAGACTACTATTTATATCAATCGTATACTTTAAAGTACGCCAATGCAATTGCTGACGCAACAGCGACCTGGCCTGCACACCCGTGAGGGTTCCGAGATGGATCATCCACTTCGGAGCACGCTCTCCGGAGAATTGCACGCCCGGCCCTTTCTCAAAATATCAACCGCGGTTTCGCTTGAGCACTTTGCGGTGCTCGTTGAACACGACTCGCATACCCAATTTCACGAAGCGTTGCTCCAAACCTTGTGCCACGACGCAGGCATACCGAGCCCCGCTGACGGCGTCACGCACTACGCGGCACAGCTAAGGTGTGGCCGTCAGCTTAAGTGGGAGCGCCATACGGAGTTCTCAACCTTCACATTCGTCGCTCCACGACATCACAACCGTTATTTCGTTGGGGAAACTTCGTCGACCCTACCGAGCGCGTGGCTAGAGAGGATGGCTGGAACCCGCATCGTCGCTGTGCGAATGGAACTGCTCACCTCTGGCGAGGCTGGTGTCGGACGCGATGATTTGTCTCGCTGGTTCGACGGTCCGATCGTCGTCGGAAGCAGAGTAATGGGCGGCGGCAAGGTATTTTGTGACTGGACTGTTCGCTCAGACGGATTCATGCGTTTTCTTGTTGTCGACGACGATTTTCGTGAAGCGCAGAGTGGTCGACTGCTGCAGCGGATCCACGAGATCGAAACCTATCGGATGATGGCACTGCTCGCGTTACCGGTTGCGCGAAAGATGGCTCGCGATCTGGACGACATAAACTCGTTGCTACAAGCGCTCATGCGGCGCATGGAGGAGACCGGCGCACTCACCGACGATGCCGGACTGCTCGTGGAACTCACACATCTGGCCGTTCGCATTGAATCGCTGGCAGGTCATGGCAGCCGCTTCAGCGCCTCCCGCGCGTACGAGATGCTCGTTCACACTCGGATTCAGGAGTTGCGTGAAGAACGTATTGAAGGCATGCCAACGATTGCAGAGTTCATGGAGCGTCGGTTCGCGCCGGCGATGCAGACGTGCCGCAGCGTTTGGAACAGGCACGAACAAACTGCGCAACGCGTCGCGCGGGCCGTGGACCTATTGCGCACACGCGTGAACCTCAGTCAGGAAAAGGACGTTACGACCATGCTTGCTGGGATGGAGCGAACCGCACGCCATCAGCTACATTTACAGCACGCGGTCGAAGGACTTTCGGTCGCGGCTATTTCCTACTACGTCCTGTCGCTCGCCGGTGCAGCGTTTCGCGCCATGCATGAACTGCATTTACCGGTGGCTCCGGAGCTCGCTGAGGGCCTTTTGATAGCGCCGGTCGTTCTGATGGTCATCGGCATTACAAAACGCGCCCGTCGCCGCGTGCTAAACGGGAACGTGTCACGCAGCGACGGGATACACAGCATGAACCTCAATGATTGAGCTCGAAAATTCAGCCCTCGACCTACCAAAAGGAATCCAGGTGAAGCAAACTGATATTGCATTTAAAGCCGCCCAGCGCACCAACGGCATCGAAGGCACCTCCTCCGCATCAACGGCTCTGGTCGGAAGTAATGCTAGAGGGTCGAGGTCACGCTATGCAGATGCGTTGAAGGAACCAACGGCGTCGCTGATGGACAGTCGGGAAACGCGACCTGATGTTTCTCATCTCGCGATCCTTGGATATGACTGATGCTCCAAGAATCCACTGAAGCATTTTAATCGCGCCTCACCCTGCTTCATTTGCAGGGCGGGCGCATATTCCCGTCAAATGATGCCACGCTCCCGGTACGGCTCGTTGCGCTGTACGCGTTCGTAACCGAAGCGCTCGAGGTCAAGAGTCTCGAAGCGCCCCTTTACGATGAGCTCCGCGACAGCAAGTCCAGCTGCCGGCGCATGCATGAGGCCATGCCCAGAGAAGCCCGCGGCTACAATGAAATTCTCACGACGGTCGGTCCACCTGCCGATAATCGCATTACCGTCGAAGTCGCATTGCTCGTAGAGACCTGACCAGGATTTCGCAAGTTCGAGTCGCCCTATCCCAGGGAATCGCCACGCTACGGCCGGCCGCACCACGCGATCGAACCACTCGACATCCATTGCCAACGAGAAGCCGCGCTCCACCTTGGTACTGACCAGGCCCCCCGAAAATCCGTCACCGGCGGAACGTATCGCGAGCCCCTTCAAATCCTTCACATACGGCATGTCCGGCTGCGCTACGTCAGCAGTGAATACGTGCTCGAAGCGCCGCATCGGGTTGACAGGCAATGCCATGCCGACCATGCGGCTGACTTCCTGCGCCCAAGGTCCTGCGGCGTTCACAAAATGATCGCTGTACATCACGTTGCCCGATGCCAGACGCACTGCCGTTACGCTCAGCCCGTTTTCTTCGAATCCAGTCACTTCATCTTTGACAAACCTGACACCCGCCTCGCGGGCTCGCTGCACGATAACCGAATGATATTTTTGAGCGTCAAACCAACCGTCTTCAGGTGAATGCACGCCGGCACCGAGATCATCGGCGCGTAACAACGGGAATCGCGTAGCAATCTGTTCTGGGGTCAGTAACTCCGCATTTACGCCCATTCGATGCTGCACTTCGAGATTCGATTCGAGGAGATTCAAACCTTCCGGCGGAACGATAAACAGATACCCTTGGGCACGCCAGTCTACTTTCGCCAGATCATCGGCCGCCTGCGAATCGAGTTGCTTCACAAACTCGATGCTATAGCTGGACATCGCGATGTTTTCCGGGCAGCGAAATAGGCGTCGCGCGCCGCCTGACCCGGAAGTCGCTGTTGATGAGAAGGCGCCCAACGGCGCACGATCAATCACTGTGACATCCAATGCCGGGTCCAGCCGCTTACAAAACAAGGCGATGCTGGAGCCCACTGCTCCGGCACCGACAATCACCACATCATTCATTGCATTCTTCCTAAATCAAGTACGTTTTGGTCGACCATCATTCAACGATGAGGTCATCTCGTTCAAGGCTTACCTACCGGTAAGCCATAGCCATCCTTTCAGGCCCCTGGGGTTGCGCCAGCGATGGCCGCCAGATTTGCGGCGCATCAAGGACGACGCTCACCCAGGTTCGCGTTTGCGAAATATCATCGACACGGCGTAGACCATTTCGCGGACAGGGCTGTGTGCGCAAGGTAGGCCGGGCTACGCTATCGATTCGACAAGGGAGGGCGAGCCAGCCATCAGCGCTGACGGTGACTCGCTGAGACAGTCGAATCAAAGGATGCCGACCTCGCGATAAGGTGTGTTCGTTTCGACGCGTTCATAGCCAAGCCGCGTGAGATCTATGGTTTGATATGCTCCGTGCACAATCAATTCTGCAATGCCTCGACCGGCCGCAGGCGAGTGCATCATTCCGTGACCCGAGAAGCCCGCTACTGTGTAAAGATTTTCCAGCCGGGAATTCCATGCACCAATAACCGGGTTGCCATCAAGGTCGTTCTGCTCATACAAGCCTGACCACGTCCGATGGCACTTTGCAGCTTCGAGCGGCGGGAAGCGATGGGCGACGGCCGGCCAAACGACGTTCTCAAAGTAGTCGTGGTCCACCTCAAAGTTGAAGCCGCGCTTTTCGTTACTGTCGACGAGACCGCCGGAAAATCCATTACCCTCCGAGCGGAACGCCAGACGGCTAAGGTCTTTAACGTAGGGCAGATGTTCAATCGGGTTACCACAGGTAAAGTAGTGTTCGAACCGGCGCATCGGGACAATGGGAAGCACCATGCCGAACATTTCTGCAATCGCGCCCGACCACGCTCCACCGCAGTTGACAAAAGCGTCGGCCGCGAGCGTCGCACCGCTCTCCAGCATGACGCTCTTTGCGCTGCTCCCGGCGACTTCGGCGGCCACCACTTTATCTTTGATGTAGACGGCGCCCAACTCCACCGCTTTACGTCGGAAACCCCACAACAATCCGTTGGGATCGCACCACCCATCGTCCGGCGTGTGTGCACCGGCGCCGAGGTCTTCAATGTTGATCGACGGGAAACGGTTCTTGAGCTCGCTAGGCGACAGCAGATCGACTTTCGCTCCATTCTTGCGCTGGATTTCGACATTTCCCTCAAGCAGCGAGACCCGTTCCGGGGGCACCAGGAACAGGTACCCGCCTTGCACCCAGTCCACCGGCGCAGGACGGCCGCCAGCCGTCATCGTTTTCTCGAAATTCTTGATGAAATCAATGCTGTAGAGCGACATGGCGATGTTCTCTGGCGAGGAGAACTGCACCCGGCAGCCACCGGAAGAGCGCAGCGCAGACGCGAACTCGTATGTCGGGTCCGGTTCGACTACCGCGACGCGCATCGCTGGCGCCTGCACGAGAAGGTTATAGGCGACGCTGGATCCGAGAATGCCGCCGCCTATGACGACAACGTCGAATTTCTGCGCTTGTAAATCTGGCATGGTTATTTACCTCGAATAGATCCAAAAAAAATCAGAAAATCAGGCACGGGAAAGGGTGCCTAAAATTACGGCGTCCGCACGGGCGGCTCCGCTTATGACGACCAGTTGTGGGCGAACCCACGGGATGCGCGCTTGCCAATCTCTTGGTCATCGGGGGTTTCCTCGAGACGAACAAGTTGACGTGGAACGCCCGTATTGGCGCCCCAGTAATAGGCTGTGAGAGCAACCGCGCATACCATGAGGAAATCGTACGGATGCGGTACGACGCCGATTCCACCGAACGGTCCCAGATACGAGGCCAATAACGTGAGAGCGTAATAACCGACAAGCCACAGTGAGCACCGTACTTGCTGCAACATGCTGAGATTGCCGACGGGCATACGACGCATCACGAACAGATAGCCCACGTACAGCACGATCTGGACACCCAAAAGCCAGTAGAGATTGCTCCATCCAGACCAATAGACAATCAACGTCGCCACGACGAAGGAAAGGGGGCCGAATACAGCCAGCCCCTTTACCTTGAACGGCCTGTTCAGTTCCGGGCAGCTCTTCCGCAGCGCCGCTACACACACGGGTGCAACGGCGTAACTCACAACAAGCGCTGCGGACACGACCGAGATCATTGCCTCCCACGAGGGAAACGGCAGGGTCCAGAAGATCGAGAGGGCGAAAGCGAGCCACATAGCTGGACGCGGAATTCCAGACTCCGCATCGACCCGGGTGAATAGCCGGAAGAACGTTCCAGACTTTGCCCATGCATAGATTGCTCGGGGCGTAGCATTGAAGAAGATATTCCCGCAACCTGCCGGCGATATGATGGCATCAAAAACCACCACAAAACTCAGCCATGTCAGTCCCAATTGCAGCGCGATGTCGTGGAACGGCAGGGTGAACGTTTTACCAAGAGCTGCCCAGCCGTTGCCGAGGAGATTGGTCGGTATCGCGCCAAGAAACGCAACCTGAAGCAGGACATAGATGACCCCCGAACATATGATCGAAAAGACGAGCGCGAATGGAATCGTGCGTTGAGGGTTGCGTACTTCGCTCGCCACCGAGACGATTGGCGTGAGCCCAAGGAAGGCAAAAATGACGCCACCTGACGAAACGGCAGTTTCAACGCCCGACATTCCGGAGGGTGCAAATCCCGCAGCGTGGAAGTTAGCGGCCTTGAAATGAAAGAGCAGCATCACGACGATGAGCGCAGGTACTGCGAACTTAAAAACGCTGATGATGTTGTTGGCCCTCGCGAACGTTTTCACGCTCGAGAAGTTCAGCCAGAAGAACAGCGAGACAAAGGCAAACTGCACGAGCCACCCGAGCGCCGTTGCATTGCCGGTTCCCGGTACGCTAAGCGCCGGTATCCAGGCAGCAGCATACTGACGGGCAGCCACGACCTCGATCGCGACCATGCTGGACAGATAAATCACCGTAATCATGCCAATGAGGTAGCTCATCAGCGGTCCGTGCGAAATGTGCAAATAGCTGATGGCGCCGCCGGTACGGGGCAACGCCGCTCCAAGTTCGCAATAGACGACCCCTAACGTGAGCACGGCTATTGCCGCGATGACCCACGAAAAAATCCCCGCTGGTCCAGCTAGCGACGCCACGTGGCTAGCGGCGAATAGCCAGCCGGAGCCAAATACCGTACCCATACCGATCATTGTGAGATCGACGAGCGACAGGGTCTTCTTGAAATGTCCAAAATCCGACATTGGTGCAGTTCCTCCTTGATATGTCTCCGCTGCCTCGGCAAAGCGGGTCAAAAGTACAAGCGCACGCAACCCTCGGCCGACTGCATCGTTAGCAGTGACGCTCCGCTGCCAACGGCGATCGAAGCTAATCGGTTGCCGGACCAGCGATGGGAGCGATGCGTGACACTGAGTCCTTGGATTACCCTTGCCATTTTTAGCTCTCCGGTGTAGCCCCGAAGATTTGTTTGGTATACGATTCTGGATATAAGAATACTATAACTTCACTTAAGAAGCACAGCCCGACAAAATTGGAAGGCTGCTGAGCAGAGCTCCGCGCAGGTGTCCGGCGGAGGCGGCAATGCCATTGAAAGGTTAGAGAATGGAATACGACTACATCGTTGTCGGAGCAGGTGCGGCGGGTTGTGTGATGGCTTCAAGGCTGTCGGAAGACGCTTCAGTGCAGGTGCTGCTAATCGAAGCCGGCGGCTCTGACCGCTCCCTGATCGTGGACATGCCTGCTGCGCTCCCTTTCGCGTATGCCAGCAAGCGTCTGAACTGGCACTACCAAGCCGGGCCGGAGCCCTATCTGGATGGGCGCTCGATTGACGAAAAGCGGGGTCGCGGTATTGGCGGCAGCACGACCATCAACGCGATGATTTATAACCGTGGCAATCCGCTCGACTACGAAGGCTGGGCGGCAGATGGACTCGGCGACTGGTCGTATTCACATTGCCTTCCCTATTTTCGGCGCCTTGAGAGTTTCAGCGGTGGCGCAGACGATTGGCGAGGCGGCGATGGTCCGATGCGGATCTCCCGCTGCAAGGCCGACCACAAGCTCCACGAGTGCTTCATGCGCTCAGGTGAGCAGCTTGGCTTCGCAATCACGCCCGATCACAATGGTTTTCGGCAGGAAGGACTGCATGTCGCGCAGGCCTATATTCACGAGGGTCGTCGCTGGTCAGCAGCGCGGGGCTACCTCGATGCAGCGAGCCAGCGTAGCAATCTGCACATAGCGACCGACGCATTGGTTGAGCGCGTCCTGCTCGAAGGCAATCGCGCCACCGGGGTGCAATATCAGCGCAGAGATGAGCGTACGGTTGCGCGCGCTAGCCGCGAGGTAATTCTTTGTGCGGGGGCATTTAATTCGCCAAAAATTCTGATGCTGTCCGGCATCGGCGACGGCAACGAGCTTCGCACCCACAGTGTCGATGTGAAGATCCATCTGCCTCAGATCGGCAAAAATCTCGAAAATCACCCTGGCGTCAATCTTCAGTACGCGACAACGCGTGAAAATTCACTCGTTTCTCAACTTGGCCCACTAGGCCAGGTCAAGCTTGGTCTGGATTGGATTCTGTTCAAGCGCGGTCTTGGCACTACAAACTTCTTCGAAAGCGGGGCTTTCCTGCGCAGCAGCGAGCATTTCGACTATCCGAACGTCCAGTTCGAATTCCTGCCGCTCACGCGCCTCTTGAAGAATGGCCGGCTGGTGGCAATTCCAGGCTTTCAGTTCTGGTTGGATCTGTCGCGACCTAAGAGTCGCGGGCATGTACGTCTCCGCTCAGGTGATCCTGGCGCGGCCCCTGACATTGTCTTCAATCATCTGGCCGAAGCCGACGACATGAGAGACATGATTGATGCCATCCGCCTGGCGCGCAGGATTATCAAGCAGAGCGCATGGGACGCTGTCCGCGGCGAAGAGCTCGCACCGGGCGCACACGCGCAGACGGATGGCGAGTTGAGAGCATTTGTGCGGTCCAGCACCGGAACGTCCTATCACCCGTCTGGTACATGCAGAATGGGTGTGGACGACAACGCAGTCGTAGACCCGCGAGGGCTCGTGCGGGGCGTCGACGCGCTTCGCGTCGCTGATGCATCGATCATGCCCCGTATTGTCACGGGCAATCTGAGTGCCTGTGTTTTGATGATGGCAGAGAAGATTGCGGATGACGTGCGTGGCCGAACACCGCTCGCCCCCTCCGCCGCCCCTTGGTATAACTCCGCGACTGAGCGGGCCGCCGCATAACCACTTCAACCTATCGACCCATTGCACGGCGGGTGAATGTTCGCCGCGCGCCATTCAGCGAGATTGCCCATGTATTCCGAAAAACTTCAGCTCCTCATCGACGGCGAATGGACTGCCGGTAGCGATGGCCAAACGTCTCCGCTTTACAACCCTGCGACAGGCGAAATCATCGCGTCCGTCCCCAATGCAAGCCCAGCAGATCTCGATCGCGCGCTTGCCAGTTCCCAGCGCGCGTTCCTACAGTGGAAGCTGCTGACTGCCGTTGAGCGCTATGAAGTGCTTAACCGTGCGGCAGACTTCATGGAGGCACGGAAATCTGAGATCGCGCGCACGCTGACCCAGGAAAACGGCAAGCCCCTGAATGAGGCGGCCGGTGAAGTGCAATTTTCCGCCGATGCAGTGCGCTGGTATGCCGAAGAAGCTCGCCGTGCCTATGGACGCGTCATTCCAGCTCGCACACCTGGAGTTCGCCAGCTGACGCTCAAAGAACCCGTCGGCCCTGCGCTCGGGTTCGCGGCCTGGAACTTTCCTGCCGGCAACGTCGCCCTGAAGGTTAGTGCTGCCTTGGCCGCCGGCTGTACCGTCATTATCAAGCCGAGCGATGAAACACCCGGTACGGCCGTTGCAATCGGACGCTGTTTCCAAGATGCAGGCGTGCCGGCCGGCGCACTTAATATCGTTTTTGGATCACCCGCTCCCATCTCGGAACATCTGATCAGGTCGCCGATTCCGAAGAAAGTCTCCCTGACCGGCTCGACTCCCGTCGGCAAGCTCTTGCAGCGTCTCGCGTCGGAGACCTTGAAGCGTTGCACAATGGAACTGGGAGGCCATGCTCCGGTGTTGGTGTTTCAGGATGCCGACATCGACTACACGGTCAGCGCGCTGGTCGCATCAAAGTTCCGCAACGCCGGACAGGTCTGCACGTCGCCAACGCGCTTCTACGTTCATCGCAATATATACGAGCAGTTCATCACCAAGTTTGCCGAGCGAACGAAACAACTGGTGATTGGCAATGGACTCGAAGACGGCGTGCAGGTAGGTCCGATGATTACCGAACGCCGCCTCGATACGATAGATGCGCTGGTCCGTGACGCCGTCTCGAATGGCGCAGGCGTGGTGACTGGCGGGCAGCGGGTTGAGCGCCCGGGCTACTTCTATGCGCCGACAGTGCTGCGCGACGTCCCGGATCACGCACGGGTTATGCAAGAGGAACCGTTTGGTCCAATCGCCCCCATTTCCCCTTTCGATACGTTTGACGAAGTTGTTGCGCGAGCAAACTCCCTGACGCTTGGACTCGCAGCTTACGTGTTTAGCCGGGATGGTTCGACGACCGCGCGAGCAACCGAGGCTCTGAATGCCGGGCAAATCGGCGTCAATAGCACTTCAGTGCATGAAGTTGAAACGCCATTCGGCGGTGTCAACGAATCTGGCTACGGTCATGAGAGCGGCGTAGAGGGGCTGGAGGCTTATCTCCGTACGAAGATGATTTCCGAACGCCAACTGCCGCCTGTGAACGGCTGAACGCACGCTTGACGGCGCGCCTCGGAGCCCGGCGCGCCGCATTTTCCTTCTTTGCGAAGTTAAATGCATGCTCCCACGCCGACTGGTCCGCTGATGCGGACGCATGTCTGACAAAAGCGCCCACCTATCGCTCCGCGGCGGATGTCTCGTCCATTTGCGCCTCGCGCGGCGCTCCCAGAGCACTCGCCACATCACCGCACTCATTTGTTAGCGGCCGTCGGCCGGCTGCCAGGCAAATTCAGAGACCGCACGCTAGCATACGCCAACGGGTATCCGATAGTATAATTATCGTATATGAAATCCCCCCCACAGCGCTGTATCCAGGTGAGAAGTCGCATCCGCCCAGCGGCGTGAAACGCGCGATCCGAAGCAAGGCGGAAAAAGATAGGACTAGCTGAACATGGCCCAGACAAAAGTACTCAAAAAAACTATGAGCGCTACTCAAGGCGCCTACGTTGAACTGAAGCGCCGAATCCTTGACGGCGAGCTTGCCGAGGGCTCGCCGATTCGTCAGGACGAGGTTGCAGCTCAACTCGGAGTGAGCAAGATCCCGGTGCGGGAGGCGCTTATGCGGCTTCAGTCGGAGGGGCTCGTAAAGTTCACGCCGAATGTCGGCGCGGTCGTTGCGACTCTCACGGTGATGGACTACATCGAAATGCTCGACATGCGACTTGCACTTGAATGTCGAGCGCTCGAACTCGCAGTGCCCAATATGGCATCGTCGGACTTTGCCCGCGCGCGTGAACTGCTGTCAGCGTACCACTCGGCCATGAACAACGAAGAGTGGAGCGATTTGAACGTGCAGTTCCATGAAACACTCTACGCGCCGTCAGATCGTCCGCGCCTGCTAGCAACCATTCGCTCCGTTCAGGAGCACATGGGCCGTCTATTGCGACTCCGCGTGACTATGGCCGCGCAGCACGATCGCTCGCACGACGAACACCTGAACATCCTTGAAGCGTGCGAGGGTGGTGATGTGAAAAATGCCGTGCGATTGCTGCGTAAACATATTGAGCAGACGCAACGCGAAGTGCAAGGCTATTTCCGCAACAATCAACGCGGTATCAAGGCGTCCTGAGCCCGCATGTAGCGCCCGGATCGGGGCGCGAAGACGGGCTCCCCCACAAGTCAATCTCGGATCGAGACAACTATCTCATTTTGGCTGCGCGTAGAACTTGCCTGCGTGGGCCCAGTCGGCCGGAGGAATTTCGATGAACATCACATCGACGGATTCGACCGGACATTTCAATACTTCAGACGTCAGCCGCGTCACTTCTTCGACGTACTTCGCCTTTTGCTCGTGGGTGCGGCCCGGTGACAGTTCAATGCGTACGATAGGCATAGGTTCACTCCTTCTAGTCGATAAGACGATTCAGATGCGCTAACGCATACGATACCATATTTGCGTTTCGTATACTATTTTGTGCGATGTCGTAGACGTAGAATGGCGCTGAAGGTACAGATGCGAGGACGCTAAGATGAGACGGAGCACCGCGACGTTCGCTATAGCGAAGCAGCTCACCGCGTGGAACAAGACTATGATCAGAGTACGGGCCATGTTTTTCGTATACTAAATGTATTGAATATTATCTGATACGCTGATCCTTTGGCGTTGCCATGAGAGGCTGCGGACGCGCATGGCAGCCAGCACCTGTAAGCAAAAGGTTGGCATAGTGAAAATCTCTCCACTTCCCCCGCTTCACAGCCTTGTCGCATTTGAGTCCGCCATGCGGTTGGGAAGCTTCACAAAGGCTGCCGCTGAGCTCAACATCACCCAAAGCGCAGTGAGTCGTCAGATTTCGCAACTCGAGGCATTTCTCGGGCGAAGTCTGTTTACACGCGAAAAGGGAACCGTCAAGGCGACCATGGCCGGCGAGCAGTACGCACGCCAAGTCACCGGGCTGCTCAATGGCGTTTCAGACGCAACGTCAGACGTGATGAAATACTCGGGCGAGAGCGAAATCACTATCGCATGCTCCTCGGGAGTTGCTTTGCTATGGTTGACGCCTCGCCTTAACAGCTTCAAACAAGCTCATCCTGATATTCGAATACGGATGATTGTGAAGGACGGGCTCAACACGCTAACCGCCGCCGAGTTCGATGTCGGTATTTATTATGCGCGACGGGACACACCCCTCGCGTTCAACGCTCGCCCACTATTCGAAGAAGAAGTATTTCCTATCTGCTCGCCGGCCTATCTTGGCGGAAGAATCGTCGCACCAAGCGAACTGACGAACTGCTGCCTTCTGATTCACGAAGATATTCAGCGGCAATGGATGTCCTGGTCGGACTGGCTGAGTGCATTCAATGTGAAGCTCGACCACACCTCGGACTCGGTGACCAGCAACCAGTACACACACCTGGTGCAGATGGCAATTTATGGAGCTGGCGTGCTTCTGGCGTGGCGTCACATAAGCGACGGGCTCATCAGCCAAGGATTATTGGTGCGGGCGACACATGAGTCGTATTCATTCGGCGGGGCCTATCATTTGGTCTCACCGAAAGAAAGACGACAGAATCGAGCGACCCGCATGTTCACGGACTGGGTTCTCGATGCTGCGGGACAAACACAAGAACGTTGAGCCTGAGACGGTCACCGAACGAGAGGGCTCACCGCCGCGGCTCTCTCGCGCTTCAACGCTCTTTAAACGCGCTCGACACTTCCCGCTTCGGCCGTGCCCGGTGGAAGGCTCCGCACCGCCTCGGCCAACACCGGCGCTATCAACTGAGCGAAGGTCCATGCAACGTCAGGATCTATATAGTCATAGAATTCCTGCCGGTCGAGGAGGTTGATCGAACCCACAACGACGCCCCTCAGCTTGACTGGTATGTTCAAGGCACTCGCGCATCTGAATGACAGGATACGTTCGTGATCCGGGAATACGCGTCTTATATCGCCTTCGTTAGAGTTCACGAACAGCGTACCTTCCATCAGAACTCGCCGAGTCCATTCGCTGTCGGTCACGCTTTTTATGCCGCCCACAGGAATCCGATCTGGATGATTGCTATAAAGGCGCACCATGCGTTGCCCATCCTGGTCATAAGCGAGCACGCTGAAAATGATATGCCCGAGAGCCTGTTTCATCGCCTCATCCAACGCTGGCCAGATAAGACCGGGCTCGAACAATTCATTTTGAAGCTGCTGCGAGAACGCACCAATCACGCGATGTTGAATAGCGGTATGCATAACTCAATCGACCTTTCGTAGTGCCTCGTTGCCCGGAACGCCACTGTTAACTGACAACTCCTCAACCGCAATTGTCTCAAGGCTCAATCCCTTCGTTTCCTTTCCAAAGATGAGGACGACCAGCCCTCCGATTGCTAACACGGCGGTCGTCATCCCGAACACACCTGCAAAGCCCAAAATCGGGAAAATATAGCCCACCAGCATTGGGGAGGCGATGGCACCTATCCGGCCAAATGACGAGGCAGCGCCCATCCCGGTAGCGCGGACTTCGGTGGGGAAAACCTCCGGAGTGTAAGCATACTGACCGGCTACCACACCGTTCATTGCAAACGACAACGCCATGGACGCAAAGAGCATAGTGTGAGCGTCCTTCGCTGTCGACAGCCATATTGCCGAGAGACACGCCAACACCATGAACGTCACAATGGAGCGTTTCCGTCCCAGCTTCTCATTCGTAAAGGCGCCGCAATAGTAGCCCGGGATTTGGGCCAGGTAGATCGCTATGGTGTAGGAAAAGCTCTTGGACATTGTCAAGCCGCTCTGCACCAGCAAACCCGGTATCCAGGTGAGAAAAGCGTAGGCGCAAAAGGTGATTGCCAGCCAAAAGATCCAGATCATTGCTGTCGTGTACGCCAATGGCCTAGTCCAAAGAGCCTTCAGCACGGCGACGAATCCGAGCGGCGCAGCGGGTCGTTGCATGGCGACCGCTGAGTAGTCGATCGGCGGCAACGTACGCCCGGAGCGTTCGATCTCGATCTCAATTTTCTCCACAATGCTGTTGGCTTCGCTCTCGCGACCGCGGCACTCCAACCAGCGTGGGGACTCGAGTAAAGACTTTCTCCACCACAGAAGCATCAAAACAGGTGAGGCCGCGAGAATCAATGCGTAGCGCCATCCGTCCGGAGAGCTCGGAATCAAGAAGTACCCGACTACTGCCGACAAAACAAAACCAAACGAGAAGAAGCCGGCCAGTGCGCCGGTAAACGTTCCGCGGTAACGGCGACTTACAAACTCCGACAAAAAGGGCGCGATGATGGCACCTTCCGCCCCCATCCCGACGCCTGCCAGCATACGGAACACGAAGAACGTGTGCCAATCGTTGACGAACGCATTGCAGAGTGTCATCGCGCAAAAGATCAAGAGGGCCCACGACATGACAACTCGACGTCCGAATCTGTCGCCCAACATGCCCGCAAAGAGCGCACCAAAAAGGAATCCAATGTAGGTGCTGCTGCCGATCATGCCCGTTTCGAAGCTTGTTAAATGCCACTTCGCGCGGATGACCGGTAAAACAAATGCGATAAGACCGGCATCGGCGGCCTCAAACGTAAATCCAAGGCCACCCATGACCAGTAACTTCAGGTGGAATCTGCTGAACGGTAGGCGTTCCAAACGCGCGGCAACGGTAGACATGATGTCCTCAATGAATAGCCAATCAGATTGCGTAGTTTTTAGAAGGTCTGTCGAATACCCAGCCTCACCGCAACCTGATTCTGGTTGCTCGATGGTGAAACAAAAGTCAACGCCGCGACGGCCCGCTTGCCTAACGAGTTGATGCCGATCGCGTGTTGCCATGCAGACACCAGATAAAGGCTCGTCCGTTTGGAGAGGGAATATTGCGCGCCTGCGTTCAATTGACCGTAATCCGCGTCGCCCGCAAACGTAAAGCTGTATGAGCTTCCGACAAGTAGCGCCGGTGTTATCCGGTACGTCGCATTTACTTCGGTCGTGTTGAAATGAGCGGTCCCGGAAAACGGCGTACTGCTGGTCCGTACCACGTCAATGAACTGAACGTTGGTATAGACAACGCCCAAGGTGGCGTCGCCTAGCGCCAGGTTCCCGCCGGCGCCTATCGTCTGATAACGCCTAGCCGACACGTAGCCGCTGTAGATTGGATTCGTTATAGGATTAGCAAACGTGCCGTTCTCTGTTGGGCCGGCTGTCGCGTCGTAAATTGAGGTGGCCGGGTTATTTACGCGGGAAAAGACAGCATTGATAGTTACGGGCCCTCCGGTATATCCGGCGTTGAATGAATACTTCAGTCCATTTCCGAAGTCACCCGATACACCCCCCAAGCTTACGAGCGCCCCTAGCCGAACGCCGCCAAGCGAGGGCGACAGATACTTGATTGAGTTGCTGAACGAATAGTCACCCCAGGCGTTGTCGACATCGCCTGCCCTGGTGGCAAGAATGCCACCGAATTTCGCGCCACTCGCGAGCGGGATCAGAGAGTCGAGCACAAGGTCGTACTGTCGTCCCAGCCTCACCTGACCGTAGGGTCCGTCTACGCCCACATACGCCTGGCGCCCGAACAGTCGGCCGCCGTTGTTAAGCTTCCCACTGTTGATGTCGAATCCGTTCTCGAGGACAGAGATCACCTTGTAGCCATTACCAATGTCCTCCTTGACGAGAAATCCGAACTTGCTGCTACCAAGAGCGCCGTTCACCATCTGGTAGGCGTGTCCGCCAGCCTGATTGTTGGTAAACGAGAATCCGTCATCAGCGACACCGTACAACGTAACCTGCGATTGAGCAAACGCCGGATGTGCAATCATCCCCGCAACCGCAACACTTATTCCAATACGATTTTTCATTATGGATTCCGAATTGGTTAAAGCAAAGAAACGCAGTCGTTTTTTCTCAGCATCCACGATCGTTACTTCCATCAAGTCTTGGACACCCCATTGCACCCGCGGCCTTCCCCTGGTTTGCAGAGCTAAGGCCCCCGCCGAATCCGACTAGTGAAGGCCTTCCACCTGCCGGCCCTGCTGAATCACGTGCTTAATGTTTCTCTCGCCGTCTGAAAGTACACGAATGTTATCGAGCGGATTACCCTCCACTACGATGAGATCAGCGACGCCGCCCACATCGACCACGCCGAGCTTCTCGTTTTGGGCTACGATGCGTGCCGCAACATTCGTGGCGGATCGCAATGCCTCCAGATTGCCAAGCAGGGACGCCCTGATCTCCAGTTCTCGCAGTTGCATGTGATGCATCTCTCCAAGAAGGTCCGATCCGAATCCCATCTTGACCCCCGCTGCAGCATAAAGCTCCAGTGAACGACGCCCCGCTTCACGGACGACACCGACCTTCAGCAGCGACTCAGGATCCATTCCGTAACGTGCCCCCATTTCGGCGGTCGCTTCGTAGGTAATTAGCGTCGGCACAACGAACGCGCCGTGCTCCGCCATCAACTCTGCGGTGTCTTTGTCAACCAGGTTCCCGTGCTCAATCGTCCTTACTCCACACCGCACTGCTCGGCTGATTGCGCGAGGTGTGTAGGCGTGCGCCATGACGTATGTCTGCGCCGCTTCGGCCTCGCGCACGATCGCTGTTATTTCTTCTTCCGAATACTGGGTATTGCCGATAGGGTCTGTGGGTGACGCAACTCCGCCGGACGCCATGATCTTGATCTGCGTCGCACCATTCTGAATTTCCTCGCGAACGGCAAGTCTGACTGCGTCGACGCCGTCAACAATTCGTGCAATCGCACCTCCGTGATACGAGCAGGAGCAGGCTTCGAATGTCTCTCCGCGTTTGCGGAAGTCACCATGGCCGCCCGTTTGCGAAAGTGCGCGGCCAGACGGGTAAATTTTCGGTCCCCGGATCAGTCCACTGTCGATTGCCTGCATCAAACTCCAGTCGGCTCCCCCAGCATCGCGAACACTCGTGAAGCCGCGTCTAAGCATTCCTTCAAGAATCGGCAGCGCCCGGATTGTTGCGAGCACATTTGGCTGGCGGGCGTTTATTCCAAGATTCATGTGCGAAGCCACAACGTGCACGTGGCAGTCGATCAGGCCCGGCATGACCGTCATCCCGCTCGCCTCTATGACCTTGGATACCTTTTCGTCCACTGGTCGATTCGAAATCTCGGTAATCCGGTGCCCTTCGACGCGGATGTTGAGCGGCTCTGATAACTTTCCTTTGACGAGGTCAAGAACGCGGCCATTTCTTACTATCAACTGTTCCAAATTCATCCTCCGATAGATACGTAGTGCTCGCATCGGCGCCGTCACCAGAAGTGCACGGACCGATGGCTTAGATTGAGTCCATGGTAAAAATTAAAAAATTCCATGCGAAGTGATTCTTTCTCATGACCCCATTCCCCAAAAGCATTGGGTAGTGACCTCGACCGATCTGCACCTGCGGCGCGTCAATCACAATTCATGTCTTAATTATTGATAGGATTCCATATCGCCTTGCATTGCACGTCGACCAGGCGTCTCGATGAAGGTCCAGTCGAGTGCTGGTTACGCTCGATAAGGCTGACGTGGAAAGAAGATGACGAAGAAGCGAAGGGGGCGCCATTGACGGACCTAGCTACCCAAATGGACATTTTTGGCGAAGCCGTGCGCTCCATCGCATTTCGTCGTCCCGGCGGGTCCCAAGATGCTGACCTGGCTTGTAGCCACGTCCCGGTCCCTGAATTTTCAACTTGGATAGTTTTCCACCGCGCTAGCGCGTCCACGAGGACATGTACGGATGCAATGTACAGGCAACCTGCAGCGTGCACCTACATCCCTTGCTCATCGCTTCCCCACAAGGCATCCACTGCCGAATTGCCTGATGCGAATGAATCGGTCATCGCGTATGGTGTTGGTACAGGCCGGTCCATTTCTTCGCAAGGTGTTCTTGACCGCGCCGGGCAATCAACCTTCGCACTTGACTCGATGGTCAAATGAAAATATCCAGAATCGGATTTTTAGGCACAACTAGGAGTGTAGCGTCATCGACGGTCGCTCGCCCCCCCACCGCACGAAGCAGCCTAGAGCAGATGGTGCAATAACTTCTTTTTGTTCATCCGCACGCAAGCGGGAAGTTCTCGAAGAGATAAGGCGCGTGGTGCCGTGGTCGCAGCTGATTGCCCTGATTGAGCCGCACTATCCGAAGGGTAAAACGGGACGGCCGCCCTTTCCGATTGCCACGATGCTGCAGATTCACTTCATGCAGCAGTGGTTTGGTCTGTCGGACCCTGCGATCGAAGAAGCGCTCTATGACGTACAGCTGTATCGCGACTTTGCGGGGCTTGACGACGGCACGACGCGATTGCCGACGAGAACACGATCCTGCGGTTTCGTCACCTGCTCGAAGCTCACGGCCTGGCTGTACAGATGCTTGCGCTGGTCAATGAGATCCTGAGCGGCAAAGGTCTGATGCTCAAGGCCGGGTCGGTAGTCGACGCCACGTTGATTTCTGCACCCAACTCGACGAAGAACGCCACAGGTACGCGGGACCCGGAAATGCACCAGACGAAGAAGGGAAATCAGTGGTACTTCGGGATGAAAGCGCATATTGGCGTGGACGCGGAATCTGGACTGGTTCACACGGTCGTCGGTACAGCTGCCAACGCTCAGGACATCAATATGGCCGAAGCGTTGCTACACGGCGAAGAGGCGGATGTGTAGGCTGATGCCGGATATCAGGGTATTCAGAAGCGATGCGCGGGCGGTTCGGTGCGCGGGCATGCCGCAATGGGACCCGGCAAACGCAGAAAACTGGGCCTGATTGGCCGTCTGGAGGCGATATACGATCAGATCGAACGCCTGAAGGCCCGTGCCCGCGCCAAGGTGGAGCATCCATTCCGGATCATCAAGCGCCAGTTTGGCTATACGAAGACACGATGCCGTGGCCTGATGAAAAACACTGCCCAGATCACGACGCTGTTTGCGCTGGGTAATCTGTGGATGACGCGCAAGGCACTGCGCAAAGCCTAAGACACGCTCCACAGACGCCATGAGTCTCAAACGCGTGTCGCCATGGTTCGAATAAAACTGTGATCAAGGTCCCAGCATCTTCGCCGACACTACAACGCGGGCAGCAAACCGCGCGACGTGCACGAAACAGCTTGTGCAGACCTTCCTTAATGCAAATCTGAGAATCTGAGTCGACACGAGCTCACTTCAATTTCTTTCTGGAACCACCTGAAACGACTCGGCATCCGAACCAGCAGAATGTAATACGTAACCGCCCAGAAGAAGGTGTAACCAATCGCAAGCCCACCATACTTTCGACCAGATTTCCGAGCATTCGCCCTCCCTTCTCTGGTCAAATATTCGAATGCGAGTGTCTCGTCAATCAAGCAACGGATGAAGGCTCCAATAATCGACAAAAATCAGGCCAAACAGGAAGGGAGCCGCCAGCCCAGGCCAGCATCTCGTCGCGCGAGAGGACTGTCACCAGAAAGGCAGCTGCCCGATCCAAGCATTGAGCCATTGAACCACCAGCGGTCCTTTGCTTTAGGCTACAAGGTTCGCAAAGCGATCAGACGCCTTCAACGATCCGGAAATCACGTTCGACGGCATCGCCGAGCGTTGCGACAGCACGTTGATACGGGGCACCTTCGCGGCAGTTGAGAGCCTGCTGTAGGCTCGCGAATTCTACGACCGTGGTTCGTCCCATTTGCCCCGCATCGTAGACTTTTGAGGCAACAGCTCGGGCGAGAAAACGTCCTCCGCCGGCTGCGACCGCCTCCGCCGCGAGTTTTGCATATGCAGCGAGCTTCTGGGCATCCCGTATCTCACGATACGAGCATATCCAATATCCTTTTGGCACTTGAGCACTCCAGTTTTCGTTGTTACCGCGGGCCCGATTGCCCTACGCCCCAGGAGGCAAACGCACGCGCTGGATCCACATGGACACTTGTCAAGTCAGGCTGATCGTGGTATTGACGCCTTTCACTGTGGTCTCGTCGTCAAACCAACGAGCAGTAACGGTCTTCGTCTGCGTGTAGAACTGCACTACTTGTTTGCCGTACGGCCCCAATTCGCCCAATTTTGAACCACGGGAACCCGTGAAACTAAAGAGCGGAACAGGAACCGGAATTGGAACGTTGATGCCGACCTGTCCAACATCGATCTCGCTCTGGAATTTGCGAGCGGCCGCGCCGCTTTGAGTGAAAATCCCCACGCCGTTACCGAACGGATTGCGATTTACTAGGGCAATTGCCTTCGCAAGCGAGTCGACCTGCAAAACGAGGAGAACCGGACCGAAGATTTCCTCTTTGTAGATGCCCATCTCGGTCGTGACATCAGAGAAAATCGTTGGTCCGATAAAATTGCCGCTTTCAAATCCTTTTACCTGCACCCCCCGTCCGTCCAGCAACAACGTTGCACCTTCCCGCGCCCCCATCTCGATGAGGCTCAGAACGCGATCTTTCGCAGACCGGGATACGACTGGGCCAATATCTGTATCCGGCTCTGTACCAGCGTTCACTTTGAGAGTTTTGGCTTTCTCAACAAGGTCCGGCAGCCACTGACCCGATTCTCCAACCAACACGACGACGGAAGTCGCCATGCAGCGTTGACCTGCTGCACCAAACCCGGCGCCGACTAACGCGTTCAGTGTCTGCTCGCGATTGGCGTCCGGCAACACAACTGCGTGATTCTTGGCACCCATCATGGACTGCACACGTTTTCCATGCTCGCTGCCGAGCCTGTACACATGGGTACCGACGGCCGTTGAGCCGACAAAAGAGATAGCCTTTACATCCTGATGTGTACACAAGGCATCCACCACTTCTTTCCCGCCGTGTACTACGTTCAGAACGCCCGCCGGCACGCCGGCCTCGATGGCAAGTTCCACTAGTCGCATCGTGGAAAGCGGATCCTGTTCCGATGGCTTGAGAACGAAAGTGTTCCCACATGCAATGGCCATCGGAAACATCCAAAGCGGAATCATGGCCGGGAAATTGAATGGCGTGATTCCGACGCAAACACCGATCGGCTGGCGCAGCGTATAGGTATCAACGCCCCTCGCAACATTCTCGCCGAACTCGCCCAGTTGCAACGTACCGATCGACGCTGCGTGCTCGACGACTTCCAGCCCGCGGAACACGTCACCTTCGGCGTCTGCGAGAGTTTTGCCCTGTTCCTGGCTGAGCGTGAGCGCGATGCCCTTCAGGTTCTCCCGAATCAGCGCCTGAAGCTTGAGCATGATCCGCATGCGCACGCCGACCGGAGTGCTCTTCCATTTTGCAAACGCGCTATGCGCTGCCTCGATCGCTGAACGCACTTCGCCTTCGGTCGCAAAAGGCACCCGGGCGAGGACTTCCTGCGTGGCCGGATTCACGACGTCGCGCCAGTGCTGCGTTCCAGAATCGACGAAGCTACCGTTAATCAGCAGCTTCACCGACGGAGCGGACTCACGCGATGTATCGCGGGATGCATTCATAATTCACCTCTTCTAAAGTTCTCAAAGGGTACGCCCTCTGCAATGAGTGCCACTTCCAGTGGCGCTCCCCCGGGCGCCATACTGCTCAACGATCGCGGACCCGGGAATGCCTTAATGTCCCAGAACTGGTGCCAGTTCTGAGGAACCTTCTTATTGCCAAAGGATTTCTTGCTGTATCCAAAACCCATGCGCGCGAAATTCAGCAGCACGCCTGTGACGTTGACAATAACATCGAGTTCTGGCCGTCCTGATTTCACCATCGCATGAATTTTTTTCGGTGGTGACGGGGATGGGCTGCACCCGAATTCCAGTCTCGGCCTCAAAAGGCTGCCAGATGTGTTCGCGCGCATTCGCCTCATAAGCGCCTGGAGAATTGAGGATGATCTGTCCCGCAGTGGCTTTTCATTCTTGATTCAGATTGCTGGCGACGCCAACCACGCGAGTCCAAAGGTCAATGCGCGCCGACGCGTATCGACATCGTGCACTATCGTCCCTGTCATATCTGCTCCTCCCGTCTTCCAAGTTCCTCGCACGCGGCATGAGCTTCCTTTTCAGGAAAAAGGACTATCCCGTTTGGAAGAACCAACCATTCGCCGATACTGAGACCAGCATCAACACGTCGCGCCTTGGGTCAGGCGACTCACTCTCAGGTACCTTGGCCTCCAATTCTTCGCGCGCGTGGGAAACTGCACCGAGTACATATTCCAATGCAGTAAAAACGCAAGCGTTCGTCGGAGATCTGTATTTTTACGCAGACTATCGCGTCACAGCTACGTTGAAATCACACTGCGAGCATGGAATTAATAGTATCTTCCGGATCGGTTGGAGTATGAAAGCGTTCCATGCACAACATTCCTGCATCGAATGCATGAGTCGGGAACGTGAGGCTTTTTAGGAATTTTTGCCTGGCGATTTCTCCTCAGAATCTGAACATGGGATGTTGCTAGCTCGCGTTGACTATCGTGCGGGATGAGGTCTCTTTACCGACTGATCGGCTAGCAAATTCAAGATCGACGCCGTGTCATTTTCAAAATTTGTGGCCCGAGCTGGCGTCGCCTTCAACTCGGACGCATATTGCTCAACAAGCCCAGGATCGACATGACCTCACTTCACGCGCTTTCTGCAACCACCCTCAGGCGCCTCTATAAAGACCGGGAAGTCTCCCCTGTTGAGGTCACGCAAGCAGTACTGGAGCAGATGGTGGCGTGGAAACCGATAGTCAACGCCACCTTTGACCTGGGATGCGGAGATGGCTCGTGACTCCGAGCGCAGATGGGCTCAGAACACGCCATGCGGCGAGCTAGACGGGATACCCATCACGATTAGAACAACCTGGAGATTGCCGGACACAAATCGCCGATTGGCCTCACATGCGTCAAACCTTCCACCGACACAGAAGACTGCCCGCCGATCACATGCATCCACGAGGCCGGCGGGCAGTCTTCGTTGCCCGCAAGACAATCTCCGAATACGGCATGCTTGTCTCCGGTGTCTCGACCTACCACGGAGTAACCCGCAACCCATGAGATCCCAACTGCAACACCGGTGGCTCGCGCTGCGGTACATGCGCCGCGGCGGCCGCCTATTATGGTCCTCTTCACCGTGGAGTGACTAGTTCAGCATCGGATAGCGTCCGAATCGCTTTACATACTCAAAGATAACCAGACTTTCGCATAACTGCAGCGTCGCCCAGTCGGAGGGTTGAACTCTTCTCCCGAATGAAGTCCATTCTGACAACCAGACAGATATGCGCAATTGATCGATGTCGTGATTCTCACCGCGCTTCCTGTAAGACTGCAACGGCACGCGTAGGGAGTACCCGCATCTATCGACGTAGCGCGATGCTCCTATATAAAGAACATCATGATCCAGATGATGCGGAGCCACATCTGCGGCGCCTGCTCTCGCGATCATGATCAGACCAAGGCAACCATAAGGTCCAGTTGGGGGGTGTGCGTTTTGTCCGCAGCAGATTTCTCCATAAGTTTGCCACGGGCCAAAGCACACATCAGGCAGAACATTTTCGTTACGCAGAAGCATCCGGGGAGAAGTAGGTAGGGGTTCCGCCCGTCGCAAGATGGGCATAATCAAATGGCGCTAGACCTGCTGAATGTTGCTACAAACGTCGCAAAGCTATAAGACGCCTTCAATCACCCGGAAATCGCGCTTTACACTGCACGCTGGTATGCAGAACCTTCCCGGCAGTCGGTGGCCCGCTTCAGGCTCGCGAACTCTGCGACAGTGGTTCGCTCCGCCTTTCCGTCGTCGTAGAGCTTTGCAGCCACCCTTCTCTGCAGTTTGCTTGTTTAATGCCCGTCGGGGAATAGTTGATTGCTGCACCGGGTGCACGAGTGTTCTGCATCAAGGGTTTTTGGCGAATGCCTCACCGAACGCATAGTGACCTTGCTGCATATCACTCGGAATCGCAGACGCCATAGAAGAGCAGAGACGCGACTATTTCACGGGATGTTTTTTCGCGAACCGCTTCAGCCTATTTGATGTAAGCGGATGCACCAGACTGTGACGTAAATAGTCTCTTTCTAAGATCATCTCGACGGCGCCAGGTCTTCTTCGCTTTCAAGCGACTGAGGTAGTCGTGATGACCCGCCACAAAGTCACTGGTCGTTTGAGTACCATCGTTGCGACCTGAACCGTTCCGCTTCGTCGGCGGCAGATTTGTTCAGTGGGGAATTCTCGGCTGCGAAGAAGCGGAAGAGCGTGGAATTCAGGCTGGAATCCTTCAGCGAAGTGCCGCTGCTATCCCAGGCTGCTGGGGTTGCGTATTGGGACCCGTTAGTAGCTACGCGACGCTCTAAGCCGCCACGTCCGTCTGTCGACTGCGAACGCGCGCCGGCGGCTTCCACACGCCAACGCGCTACTCGTATCGACTACTGGCCTCATTATCTGCATGATCGCCCGGCTGGGGAAAGGTGATCATAGCGCCTGCCTGTATCGTAAGTTCAACACGCCTTCGACGACCAGCACCGCGATCGCAACCCAGATCGAAATGTATGTGAGCCACTGGTTATGGGCGATCCGCTCGCCGAGAGCAAGCGACACCAGAACAAGCAGCACGGGCTCGACATACGTCAGAAGCCCGAAGAGTGTCAGATTCAGCCGATGGCTCGCCGTGATCATGCAGGACAGGCCAGCGACGCTGATGCAACCGTCGCGAAATAAAAATTGCCAACCATGTTCCTTCCTCGCACCGATGCGCGGAGGTCGGACGGATTGGTCAGCTTCATGCCGTCGTAGTCGATCGGGTCCAGTGCGCCGGCTTTTTCGAGCGTCAGCAGGTGCAGATCACCAAGATCCGCCACATCTACCTGCACACGACCAGCCTCTACCATCGCGAGGATCTGCCCGGCGGTCAAAGGCTGTACGATCACTTCGATGCCAGTCGCAGCGGTAAATGGTTTGTAGACCGCCGCGTCCATCGCGTCCTGATAGGCTCCGCCCAGTCCGCGCACAACCACCTGGCCTGCATCCCTGGCAAACAACGGACGTGCCGCAAGTGCCGCGCCGGCCGCTGCTGTTTGTTTAAGAAACGTGCGCCGATCAATACGACTGGTGAAACTTGTTTCATTCCGAATTAGGTCAGTTTTCTTCATGATTGTCCAATAGGAGTACTTAACCTGCAGGTTGATTGATATGGTCGGATGCTGCTGTCCGGTCAGTTTTAGGGCTTCGCCCGGTTCGCCAACGAAAACTCGTCCTTATCGTTGCCAGCGCTCTGCCAATGACCCAGCTGCTTGAGGTGCTCGTCGGAAGCCGTCAGTTGGGCATTTGCATTTGCTGCGTCGCGCTCCAGCACCAGTGCAATGAGCCAGTTAGTCAAGGTGAGCGTGCCCGCTTGCGACCACCAGGCTGGCGAGCTGACCGAGCGCGCTACAAAGAGCGTTTTGTCGGCTATTTCGGCGAGCGGAGACGAAGCGCGATCGGTGATTGCTACAGTCTGCGCGCCCACATCGCGGGCCGCCTTCATGAGATCTATCGTGTACGGCAAGTAGCGCAGATACCCTATCCGGATGAACACATCCTCCTTGCCAACGCCGCGAAGCCGGTCGGCTAGGTCGCCATTGCCCATGTTGAAGACCTCGCCTTTTCCGATGCAGTGATTCAACTGCATCGGAAAAGGCGAGGGAGTAGGAAGTCCCGTGTGCGCTAATGTAGACGCGCCGCGCGCCAACGATCATGTTCGCAACATGCGAGACAGTCTCGTCGGCATTGCGTCGAGCGGTCTGCTGAACAAGAGCAGCGTCAGTCTCGAAGACGGCGCATTTGAGCTCCTGCTCGTTTTTTAGTCCGCTTTGCTCGGGGATACCGCTTTCTCCGACCCGCTGAAGCAGGCTCTCGCGAAGCGACTCCCGCAACGCCATATACCCGCCGTATCCGATCGCCTGCGCAAAGCGGATGACCGCCGCATCACTCTGGCCGGTGTCCTCAGCCAGTTGCTTGGCAGTGCGGAAAGCAACCTGCTCCTTGTGATCAAGGATGTATCGCGCCATCTGTTGCTGGGCGGGAGTAAGTCTGGCGAAGCTTTCCTCGATGTACTCGGAGAAGGTCGAAGTTGGGTCCATTAAAATTCTCGCTACCGAGTTGGTGTTTTTGGTAGTACCCACTACCGATATCATTTTGCTATCTAGGGTTTCCCCCAAAGACGCTGGCAGTTTTGGCGTGGCGAGGCCGATCTTCATTGGTAATTTTTACCATTTCAACGAAAATAGCTCATATTGCTGCGCCTGATGCAGCATTGAAATGCAAATTACAATAATTGCTTTTATCTGATGCAGCTATCAGAATGGTTTCCGTAGGGAAAACCACTGGTCCACTCAGGAGTCGAGTCGCGATGATTAGCGTAATCAGGATTACCGAAGCAGGATCGCCAGATGTGATGAAAGTCATTACCGGCGAAAAAACCGACCCGGCAGCAGGTCAGGTTTGGCTCGAGCAGGAAGCGATCGGCGTGAACTATCTTGATGTCACTCAGCGAAATGGAGCCGTGCGAATCCCGCTGCCTTCCGGGCTGGGGCTTGAGGGTGCGGGTCGCGTCGCCGCAGTCGGCGAAGGCGTCGACAACGTCAAGGTCGGGCAGCGGGTCGCGTATGCGACAGGTCCAATTGGCGCATACGCAAGCGCACGTCTGTTCCCTGCCGAAAGACTCGTGCCTCTTCCCGACAACGTATCCTGCGAAGATGCAGCAGCAGTTCTGTTCAAGGGTATTACTGCACAATATCTTCTGAAGTCAACGTTTCAAGTCGCACAGGGAGCGACCGTACTTCTTTACGGTGTTGCCGGCGGCGTAGGCCAGATTATGGCGCCGTGGGCAAAAGCGCTGGGAGCAACCGTCATTGGCGTCGTATCGAAGCCCGCGAGTGTTCCGATCGCCAAGAACGCAGGCTGCGACCACGTGATTGTTTTTAATCCCACCACGCTCGCTGACGAGGTGGCAAAGGTAACTGATGGCCGCAAAGTCGACGTCGTTTACGACCCGGTTGGCCGGATCTCCTTTGAAGCGTCACTGAACAGTCTGCGACCGCGCGGTCTTCTCGTGTCGTTTGGAGCGTCGAGCGGCGCTCCTGGCCCTGTGGAACTCTCGACGTTGAATGCAAAAGGCTCACTCTTCCTGACGCGCCCTTCGATCGTGGCCCACACGAGCACCGCGGCCGAGTACCAGCAGCGCGCCAAGGACGTTCTGTCCGCGCTGGCAGCAGGTACGATTTCGGCACATATCTGGCGTACTTACGCGCTGGCAGATGCAGTAACGGCGCACTCGGACCTTGAAAACGGTAAGTCAGCAGGAGCGATCATTCTGACACCATGAATCAAACAGCGCTCGATACAACGCACACAGACGAGATTGCCGCCTTACTTGCCGTCGCTTCCGAAGGTTCCTTCGTCGCGGCCGGGCGGCACCTTGAGCGTCATCCAACCGTGGTTTCGAAGCGGGTTGCCGCAATGGAAAAACGGCTGGGTGTGCGGTTGATCGAGCGCTCTACACGGCATGTCAGGATGACGGATGCCGGCGTGAAGCTTGTCGAGCGCCTAAGGTCCGCCATCGGCTCGATCATAGAGGCGGAACAGGAGGCCTCGTCCGGCGCTGCCGAAGTTCGAGGCGTCCTGCGTCTCGCTCTTCCGGCCGCGATGGGACGCCTCTGGATCGGTCCGATGCTGCCTGAGTTTCTTGAGAAGCACTCCCAAGTCTCCATCATTGCCGATTACAGCGAGCGATTCGTTGACATCATCGCAGAGGGTTTTGATGCCGCCATCCGAATCGGTGAACTCAGTGACAACCGGTTGATTGCGAGAAAACTGTGTGACCACCATCGTATTCTGTGCGCTTCACCCGAATACGTGGAACGACATGGTTTGCCTGACGCCCCCAAGGACCTCCTCCGGCACAGCTGTCTGAGGTTTACGCGACTCGCAACCTTCCCGGAATGGCGTCTGGTCAAGGGAGACCTGCATGAAACAATCGTGCCGAAAGGGGCGCTGACCGCTAACGATAGCGAAACATTGCTGGCCGCGGCACGCGACGGAGTCGGCATCCTCGGCGCGGGCGAGTGGCTCATGAGCCGAGACCTGAATAGCGGCAAGCTCGTCCGGATTCTTCCAGAGTGGCAGCTCGATGGCTCCGGAGCGGTCTATCTTGTAAGGCCCTCTGCACGTTTTTCACCGGCCAAGACAGTAGCGTTCAAGGACTGGCTGGTGTCCAAATTTGAAAATGGTCCGATCTGGAACCATTCAGCTTCCTGAGTGCGTTTTCCAACGGCTCATCCAGTACTCCCAAAACTTGTACGGTGTTGTTTTGCTTAACTTCGGTATCGCTTCTTCATTAGCTTCATCAACCCTCTTTGCTGGCCTTTACTTTTATGCAACGCTTCTTGCTCCCCTTGATGGGAAAGAGATCTTTGCCTGGCGCATGCTTCTCACGCTACCGTTCCTCACGATTCTGATGGTGGCAGGAAAAGAGTCACGGCACGTCACGGCTCTGTTCGCGCGAATCAGAAAAGAGCCCCAGCTCGTAATAGGACTCTGCGCAAGCAGCGCACTCCTCGGCTCTCAACAATGGCTTTTCCTCTGGGCTCCCATCAATGATCGCGGCCTCGACCTGTCGTTGGGGTATTTCATGCTCCCTTTGACCCTCCTGCTTGTGGGACGGGTCTTTTACCGTGAAAGGCTTTCGCTTCTGCAGAATATGGCTACGGCAAGCGCCGCGCTAGGCGTCCTGCATCAATTTTACGTTGTCGGCCACTTCTCGTGGGTCGCCCTTTTCGTGGCTTCAGGTTTCCCGGTCTATTTTGCCCTGCGCAAGAACCTGGGAACCGACAATCTCGGCGGTCTCTGGTTCGACATGCTCCTCATGTTTCCTGTGGCGATTTACTTCATCTTCAAGGATCCCAATGTCGGTGCAGCCTTCGAGCGCGCGCCCGGTCTTTACGTCCTTGTACCGCTACTGGGAATGCTTACTGCGGCTGCGTTCATGTCCTACATTCTCGCGAGTCGCAAGCTACCCTTCAGCCTGTTTGGCCTTCTCGGATACCTTGAGCCGGTACTGATCGTTTTTGTGGCGCTCGCAGTCGGCGAGCGGATAAAGCCGGACGAAATGCTGACATACCTTCCAATCTGGACCGCTGTCGGGCTACTTGTTGTAGACGGCGCGTTACATATGCGTAGGCAGTTCCTTGGCACACCAGCCTAGCCCTGACGTTTCTTGATCTTGAGGATGAATAGACCATGCCACAAATCGAGCTGCTGTTTGTCGAACGTCCGGAACTGACTGCCGAAGCCCGGCAGACTATCGCTTCGGAGCTCACCGAGGTGTTAAAACGACACCTCGGTTCAACAGATGGCTCTCTTTCGGTCGGCATTACTGAGTTCGCCAAAGCTCAGTGGAAGCCCGAGATCTACGACAGAACGATTTCTCCACGACTGGACTCGCTGATTAAAATGCCCGGTTACAGCTACTAATCTGTTCAACCGCCCGGCGCAGGCTGAGGTCAGCGTCGGGCCCGAAGGGCCCAATAGATAAAAAAGCCGGGAAGCAGCAGTTCGACACCATTGCGACCCGGCATTGAAAGGTCGAGCACCAGCACGTGTGCGTCGGTTTAGCGGCTCAGCGCAATCGTGCCAGCTCCATCGCCGGCCTCGCCTACGACTTCAAACTCGCTCGCTTCCTGAAGGACATGACGCAATCCGTCTCGCACTAGCGAGTGGTCATCCGCGATGAGGATCTTAGGCGGCAAAAACAGCGATCGCGCCGACGCCGCCCTTGATGTAGGTTGGCAGATTCACGATCTGCGACGGCGTGCCGCTGAATATTACGCCGGGCACGACCGCAACCAGGCCGTCGCGGTCGAGGTGTGCAAGCTGGTTCATTTTCTTCTCTCAGTTTGACGATTCATCGGTCAATATCTGGCCCGTTGCCGGGTGCATCGGGATCAGCAGGCGATGCCGCATCCTGATCTGGATTGGACGGATCTTCCGGAGTGGGTGGCGTCGGATGGCGCACAGCATCGCGCAACTCGTCGCGTTCCCATGTCTCGCGCTGACGCTGCGCTGCCCGACGTTCCAGCGCCTCGGCATCGAGCTCCGCAAGCCGGACCTGCCGGATACTCTCCAGCTCCGGCTGATCGAACACGATGCGCATGCGCGTGTCGGCTGCTACGCGCGCGGCGGCCGCCTGGAAGGGCTCGGGTCCGGACAGCGACAGCGTGGAGCCGAACTTCTGCTGTGCGAAGCGCAGCGCAATCTCGATCGCCTCGCGCTCGCTATCCCACAGCCTTAGCGTGCGACCCTCGTCGACGAGGAACGCCACGCCTTCCTTCCGGTAGTCGACCTCGCCGCCGGCCCGCACCTCGTACGTGATCGCCGGGCCCGCGTAGATGATCTCGTTGCGGTCGTGGGCTGCAGGTGGCTTCACCGCATGAGACAGCGCACTGAAAATGACCGCGCGTGCGTCGTCTGCACGTTTCGTCCGCAGGCGGATCTGCTGCATCCGGCGCAACTCACGCAGCGCCCGTTCGTCGCCTTTCTGAGCGCGCTCCTGCAGGAAGTCACGATACTGCTCGCTCAACGGCCGGCTTGCGGCGCCCTTCAGCGCATCCCGCTCTTTCGCAATCTGCACACGCAGCGCGGCCTCTGCCTCAAGGCGCGCAACACGTGCTGCAGACAGTTGCTCGCGGCGCTGCGCGCCTGACAGGTCGATGCGGTCGACAAGCGCGCTGCGGGCACTGTAGAACTCCGATTTGACCGCCTTTCGCCGCTCACTCTCATGATCGGCCTGCGCATCCCACGCGCGACGGAGCTCGTTCCGGTATGCCGATCGCCATTGCTGGAACTCGCCCCATAGGTCCCGTTCAGGCGTACGCCTCGGTGCATGCTCCGGATCACGTCCTGTCTGTGCACGATAGGTCTCGCGCAGCAGCTGCGCAGCCTCCTCCCATGACAGGTTCATCTCTTTGGTGAGGAAGTCAGACACATTCAGATTGCGCGAACCGGCGCGGATTCTGTCACCGCCATCCGCGCCTTTACCGATCGCATACTTTTCGACGATCAGTCCGTGCGAGTGCGCAAGCGCGGCCAGCAGCCGGCCCGCGTCTAGCGTCGCACGGATCTCGGTGAATTCATCCCGCTCCCGGGCACGTCGCGCCGTGCGAGCCTCGGACAGGTCACGTGCGAACTGGTCGCGAACGGTATCGGCTGCCCGGCCCGTCGACGCGTGCGCACTCGCATTGAAATCGACCGACGCAGCGTCCGTCGTCGGCGGCGAATCAGTTGGCCGGACCTCGAACGGCAACGAATCGATCGCATCGAACGATTGCACATCCGCGAGGCTGCGGATTTCCTCACGTGGTCCGAACCCTGCAGGCAGGCGGCCGCCGCTCAGACCAAAAGGCTCGCGTGCGCCGAACGGGCCTCCAGCCCGCATGAATTTCTCGGCACCGGTTCGCGCAAGACGCGTCCGCCCTGCCTCGTCTGCCTGGTCCCACGCGACAAACATGCGATCGACCATCGCTTTCCATTCAGGCTCGCCGGCGGACCTGTCAACCGCATCGCGCTCGCCGGACCATTGCCAACGATCCTCCCTCTCGTCGTAACTTCCGCCGGGTTCGAAGTCGCGGTCGGCACCTTCGCGCCATCGCAGCCGCGGCACCGAAATGCCTAGCTGTTCTCTTCCCCCTCGCTCGCGATCGCCAGACCATCGCAATGCGTCAATTCGTTCGGCTTGCTGGTTTCCCAGCTCCAGTAGTGCATCAGGCGGCAGAAGCACTTGACGTCGCGCGGCGTCGCCATCCACACCGCGGCCGGACACGCCATGCACACGGTGGGCGGATTGGGACGGCGCGCCGGATCGATCGAAGCGAGCGTCAAAGTCGTGATCCGCTCCGGCTCGCCATCGCCCCGTGATTTCCCGGTGCGCGCGTTCGAGCTCGTTCCACCATTGCTGCGACTGCCCTGCCCCTTCCGGCTCCCGCCCGGCGCCGCGCTCTCGCGCCCGCCCTCCTGCTCCGGCGGCTCCGATTCGCCGCCAATCTCGCCAGTGTCCGGATCGATCGTGGGATTGTCGTGTGCGCTCATTAAGCCCTCCTGTTGCGTCATAGAACCGCTGTTCGCGGTGATCGAGAATGCGCCGCTGCTCCGCCGGCGACGCTGCCTGATACGTTTTGTAAAAACCGCTGCCGCTGTTCAGATACTTGATCTCGCGCGCGCGCGTGTCGTGCCACGCACCGAGCGCATCGAGATAGATCTGCCGCGTATCGCGCGATACGCCTGGCTCGACGTACTGCGCATGCACATTCGATTCGAGCGACTCACGCTTGGCCGTAGCATCGAGCTCGATGAACTCGCGCGAAAACACGAACTCCTTCAGGTTCACACCCTTCGCGGCACCGGCCGGTTTGACGTTCTCGTACTCCGACTCCCTGCCGGCATTGCGTGTGCGCGTCTCGCCGTACTCCGTGATCAAGGCCCTGAAGTCGTCATACCGGGTCACATCACGCGTCATCACCGCCTCAAGAATCGAGGCCTTCAGCTCGCGGTTAGCGCCCTCGAACACATCGCCCTTGTACCGGCTGATCATTTCGGACGCGTCCGTGAACTGCACACGCCGGTTGTCCTTCGGGCTCGCGAGCCCGTACTTCGCGTTAATGTGCTCCTGAAAGGCCTCGAGGTAGCGCTCGTTATGGTCAACCTTCCCGAACGGATCGAGCCGTCGGCCTGTCACAAGATTCATTTCCGGAATCACGATATGCACGTGCACCTTGCGCTCGACAGGCTCCCCCGTCTTGCGGTCCGCATAGCTCTTGATCCGCGGCACATGCGCTTCAGCGTAGAAGTTGTATTCGTCCCGACGGTACGCGGCAAACGCAAACGCCTCGAACTCCCGAACAATCTCACCTAACAGATCGCGGTCAACCTCGTCTTCCTTGAATGACATCGTGACATTCAGGTAGCGCTCGGCGTCCGTGTCGATCGACTGGATGATGTCGTTCGTCAGATCGAGATCGCCGGCAAGGATCACGCGCTCATCCATCTCGTCGCGCTCCATCTCGCGACCCTGCTTCTGGCCCTTCTCCAGATAGTCCTTGATCCCGTCGTGATAGCCGCGTACGCGTATGAGCATCGCCCTACCCCTGCGCCTTGCGCTCGGCAAGCCAGCGCTGCGCCCCTTCGATTCGGAACAGCAGCGTGCTGTGCACGATCGACGGCAACAGATGGCCGGCAGCGGAGACCGACGCCCGGGCGCTGTCGCAGTCCGTCTGCGTCAGCGTATGCGCACCGGCATGGTCGCGATCGAAGTGCAGCTTCGTCTCCAACTCGATCACCGCCATGATGGCCGCCTGCTTTTGATCCATTCCCATCGCTATCAGTCGACCTTGTTCAGGGTTGCCCTGAGGTACTGCCCGATCAGCTGCAGCTGCGTGAGCAACTGCTCGTAAGTCGCTTCCGAAAGCTTCCCACGAACGTGTTCGGAGTTGGCGCGGTGTGCAATCTGGTTCAGGTTGTTACTGGTCTTGTTGAAGATGTACAGCAGCCGCTTGCGGTCCCCGCTGGCCACCGGCCGCGCGATCACTCGCGTACGGTTGGTCAGCACCGCGTGCCGGAAGAACTCCGATTGCGTCATCCCGCTTTGCGCCACCTTTGCAAGGTACGCATCGCGATCCGCATCCGACAGACGGAACGCGATCGGCTTGCCCAGCCCTGCCCCGCCATTGCTTTTTTGCTTTGGCATCACCAGAGCCCCGTCGAGCGACTACGGTCGATGTCAGCGCCGACCGTCGCGAACTGCCTGCCGTCGTCATCGATCGGGTGCGCGCGAAACTCGTATTCCGGCCAGCGCAACTCGCACTCGCGCAACGCACGCATTGCCTGGTCGCCCGTGATTGGCCGCGTATAGCCTGCCCACGGCAGATAGCGCGGCTCGCTGCCGTGCTCATCAACACGCGCTCCCACTACAAGCTGGATCACCCATTCGCTGCTCGGAATCATTGACCGCACCTCCGTATTCATTACGCATACCAGGCAGTGCTTAATGTCGGTGGCGGAGCCACCGACCAGTCTGACGCGGCAATAGACCGCGTCGGGGTTTCAAAGGGGCTCGCCCCTTTGGCACGAAATATTTTACGGAACGCGTAGCGTTGCGTAAACATATTCGACGTGCCTCGCCCCGCTTTCGCCACACATTATTTCCTACGCATATTCTACAGCCCTACTACACCAATACATCACGCATTGCATCGGAATACTACACAATACAAGCTTGCCCCTACACGCTGTCGTCATTCATACTACGCCCATACTACGTTTATTCGCCATTTGCCCAATGGATCACGAACAGCTTGCTTCCGCGCTGCGCCGCCTTGCCAGCACAAGCCCGAAACGCAGCAAGGCTTCCCATCTCAAGACCCTCCTTCCGGACATCGAGGCGGCGCTCGCCGCTCGCGTTCCCGCCGTTGAAATCCTGAATACCTTGCGCGAACAGGGACTCGATATCTCCCTTCGGACGTTTCACGGAACCCTGTACAGGCTTCGAAAGACCGCCTCTACGCCCGGTTCCGGACGCAAATCCGGCGCTGCGGCAGCCCGCCCCAGCGCCCCGGCCCCCGTGACTGCCTCCCGAGCAACGCCCCCTCTCGAAGCGCACAAGCCTGCGCCTCCCACGACCGATGCACCGGCACCGGCACCGGCCCAGACTCGCATCAAAACCTTCGAGCAATTGCAGTCCGAGAATCCCCACCTCTCAAGCATGCAGTTAAACCGCCTCTACGCCGAACAGTACGGCGAACCTCGCGTGAGCAATGCCGATATTGATGCGCTCAAGAAAAAATATCCTCAGCACACGAAACCCTGAACCGCATCGCCCCGCCGCTCTGCGCCGGGTCGGGCCGCTCCCCATGCATTCTGCATGGGTCCCCGTGGCCCTCGATACGGGCGCGCGGCGCGCGCGATGCCGCCCTGGCTCGCACCGCGTAGTTACATTCTTTTTCGCAAATCGCGGTCTCATCAGGCGCTCGGCCTGGCATAATCGTCGTGCCGCTGCCTGGTCCCCAAAGGCACGCGGTAGGAGCCTCGGAAAGCCGGTCTGCGTACCGGCTTCTTTTTTTCCTATGCAGTACTCGTAAAGCAAAAAACCGCCCGGACTTTCACCCGGACGGCGGCATGTGACATGCCTGCACTTACGCAAAGTGCATCAGGGCTCAGGCGGCTTCGGCTTCCTCCGCATCCCCGTCGTTGCACTCATCCTGCGTGCTGTCGACGTCGCTTTCCTCGTCATCCTCCCAATGGCCGTACGTGACATGTTTCGGCACCTCACGGTTGCGCAGCACTTCCGGCAACCAGCCCGAGTCCGTCATGCGAAGCTCGGCGGCAGCGGCGGCATCTCCCTTTTTCATCCCGCGCAGATCGCTTACGGCCTGCGGCGAAACCGTCTCGCCGACAACGTCACGATACGATCTTTCGGGACGTGCTCGAAATACCCTCCACGCGTTGGCTTCCAGTAACGCGTGAGGTCCAGTTCCAGCGTGTTCGCCACTTCGTTGACCGGGTGCGCCCGGTCAACGGGACTGATGCTGTCTACCGTCGCGGCCACGCAGAATGCAAACAGGTTCGACATCACGTCCACGTCCTGTTGCAGCAGCCACGCGAGCAGTTCATCGGTGCGCTTCGGCAGCATCCGACTCCACTTCGCCCGCTCATCTTCAAGCGCCTTCCACGCGGCGCTGTCGGCCATGTCGTCGGCGTTCGACACCAGCGCATTGCGCGACGTATGTACGTCGATCCGCACCGCATGATCGATATATGACTGTCCGTACACGTCATCGAACACAGCCGGAATCATGCGGTACATCAGCACGGCCAGCGCAACGGTCGGTTGCCGCGCAAGCTCGATCTGTACCGCAGCCGTGCGGTGCGCGGTAAGCCGTTTGCACAGCTTTTCGCCGTGCAGGGGCCTGGCCTTCGCGGGCAGGTCGCGATTTCGCTGCGCATGCGTGAAGTGAGCGATACTGCCCGCGTCTGCGGCGTTGATTTCCCGGCAGCACAGGCCACGCGTGATCTGCACCTTCCCGTCCTCGTCAATGGCGACGAACGCACCGGCCTGCTTCATGTCGTCGGCGGTGAACGTTTCGAAGCGCTCCGCATAAGCGTCAACAGCAGCCGAAGCATCGTTGAGCGCGTTGTCCAGCTTTTCCCAAAGCACCTCGTCTTCCTCGCTGTCCTGATCGGCGTAATACGCATCGAGCGCGGCCTTCGCCTCGTCGCGCGTGGCAACAAGTTTCGCAAGCTCGGCCTTTTCCGCTTTGGTCGGCTTGCGTGTCGTCGACGCAATCCGGTCGAACTGGAACAGCTCGGCCTGGTCACGGCGGGTCCGCGTCTCCACGAAACACCAGCCCTCAGCGGCCACGGCCTGGGATAGCTCGATCAGGCGGTCAGTCGCAAGGCGATGCAGCAGGTCCGCATCCGCGATGTATCCGGCGTTCTGGTCGTCGGAAAACAGATCGCGACGCACATAACCGCCTGCGGCCTGGTAAGCGTCCAGCCCGACAAATTTTGCGAGCGGATTCTCCCTGGCGTCGAGTTCCGCTTTCGTCAGCGCTGCGCGAAGTTCCGCGGGACGACGCAGCCAGGGCGTCTGGGCGTCATTCCACACGCGCTCCTGCGTCGCGTAATCGTCGGCCAGCGCAAGCACCTTTGCCTGCTCGTAGTCCAGCTTGTCATCGCGCAGAAGATCGAGCAGCACCGGCGACAGGTTTGCGATCTTGAGCGCACGGCGCACGACCATTTCCGACACCTTGAACAGTGCCGAAATGTGCGCAATGCTCTTGCCTTCCTCGGTCAGCAGCCGGAACGCGCCACATTCGTCCGCGATATGCATCGTCTCGCGTTCGCGGTTTTCGATCAGCGACGCGGCGACGGCTTCGCCCTCACTGACGATCAGCACCGGCACCTTGAAGTCCTTAGTGATTTTGCCCTGCGAGAACAGCAGATCGAGCGCGGCGAGACGCCGCTGACCGGCGCAGACCCCAAGCTTCGGCTGCTTCGCGCGCGACCCTTTGACGGGATGCACGACGAGATTCTGAATCAGTCCACTCCCCACAATCGTCCCGGCCAGCGCCTCGATGCCGGTGGGTGCCTTTTTGCGGACATTCAGCGGTGAGCGGCACAGCCGTCCGTACGGGACGTATTCGATCTGCGCTTCGTTGCCGAAGTTAGCTTCGAGAACGGATTCAGTTACACGGATTTCAACGACTTCCATTATGGATGCCTCCGGAAATGGGCCGCAGCGGAATGCCGGGCCACATGGATATGATAGGTCAAATTGCCCTTATAGAACGCAATTATTAGATTTATATTTTAAATAGATTTATATTTATGATTGAAAAACAAGATCGTTAAAATCTTGATATAACGGTCAATACGACCTAATATAAAAGCGTGGCCCGGCATTCCGCTGCGGCCCATTTCCGGAGATAACCGTGATTGACAATGAAACCAGAATCTCGTCGGCAGTCGTCGTCGATGAGTTGCGTCTGAATTTCCTTCCTCACTACCTGGGCGCGCAATACCTTCGGGGCGAGGCATTGGTGTACGACTGGGCTGCCCGCCTTTCGAGTGCCTACAAGGGCGGTTCGTGGGACTTCTTCCAGTTGTCGAACAGCGGCTTCTATATGGCTCCAGCGAACTGCGGACGGGTGCATGTGCGGTGGCACATGAACGGCTACAGCGACACGATGGGCGCTGACGCGTTCGGCATCGTCGTCACGCTGTTTGCCCTGTGTCATCTGGCGGAAAAGTGCGGCGATGACAGGATCATTGACCACTACCACGCGCTGCGGGCCTACGCGGCGCAGCACGTAGAGGCCGCCAACATTCTGCGCGCCATCGACTGACGCATTGACCACTCACGGCTCCGGCCTGTGGGCTGGGGCTGATCCTGATATTGGGGAACAGCATGGACACCACTTACCTGACAAGCCGCTTCGGACGCAACGCAGTTGGCACACGTTCGGATCGCCCGCTGACGAATGACGAGATTGCAGAGGTTGCCCCGTCGATCTTCGCGCTGTCCGCGCACGAAAGCCGCTCGGAACGGTACACCTACATTCCAACCAGCGACGTACTAGACGGCCTGCGCAAGGAAGGTTTTCAGCCTTTCATGGCCTGTCAGACCCGCGTACGCGCCGACGACAAGCGCGCACACGAAACATATGGTCCGCCTGCGCCACGCCGACCAGATCGCGGGCCGCGAAGCCAACGAAATCATCCTTCTGAACAGCCACGACGGCAGCAGCAGCTACCAGATGCTCGCCGGGATGTTCCGGTTTGTGTGCCAGAACGGTATGGTCTGCGGAGACACCATTGGTGATATCCGCGTGCCTCATAAGGGCGACGTGGTCGGCGAGGTGATCGAGGGAGCGTTCAAGGTGCTCGACAGCTTCGAGGCGGCGACCCAGCAGCGCGAGAAGATGGCTGGTCTCGCGTTGACCGACGGCGAACAGACCGCTTTCGCGCGGTCCGCGCTTACGCTGCGGTACGACGACGACAGGCCCGCGCCGATCACTGAACAGCAACTTCTGACACCGCATCGCATGGAGGATCGCGCACCAGACCTGTGGACAACATTCAATCGAGTGCAGGAGAAAATGATCAACGGCGGCCTGCGCGGTCGTAATGCGAATGGGCGGGCGACCACAACCCGCGCCGTGACCGGCATTGACCGGAACATCAGGCTTAACCGCGCCCTCTGGGTGCTCGCCGACGAACTGTGCCGCCTGCGCGGCTGACAGGTGCGCCCGGCCTTCGGGCCGGGCATGACCTCAACTATGGAAACCGACATGGATACCGCTCACATCCGCCCAACGTGGCTGTCCGCCCTCCTTCCGCTGCTGGCCGTCTATCAATACGGCGATCGTTCTCTGGTCCGCGCGGAACTGTTCCGCATGGCCTTGTCCGCCGATGCCGCAGCGCGCTCCGCCGAAGCACTCGACCGGATTGCCAACATGCTGGACCGCGACGGGCACCCAATCGACATGCACCGGGAAGAGTTGCGCGCGATAGCCCGCAACGCTCTCTCCGAGTTTCATCGTGTGCCACCCCGTGCCCCGCAGCCTGCCCTACCCGAGTCAGGATTTTGAACGAAAGTTGTCCTCTGTTTCATTCAAACTTTAAGGAGTACCAATCATGAACAAGCTTTTCTTTACTGGCCGTGTTGTCGCCGCCCCTGTGCTTGCGAATCACGGTGATTCGAAGGTGACGAAATTCACCCTGATTTCCAACGAGTACGCCGGTCGCGACGAAGGCAGCGGTGAAGCGAAAGAGCGTCAGGTGAAAATCCAGTTCACCGCCTTTGGTTCGCGTGGTGAGGCCATCGCCAGAAACGTTCTGAAGGGCGATCAACTGATCGTTGAGGCGAAGCTGTCGAACAACGATTTCACGGACGGTGAAGGCATCGAGCGTTACGGATATAACTTCACGGTCGATAACTTCGACTTCGGCGCGCCTGGCGAACTCAAGCGGGCGCAACTCGCGCGGCGTCAGGAATGATGCATGTCGGCCCCGGTTCATGCCGGGGCTGTTGACCAATACAGGAGTTGACGCTGAGACCCTGGGCTGCGGTGGTTCCTTCCGGCTCATGCCTGCCCGAAATAGCCTCAGCGACATGGGCGTCCCAGCCGTCCGGAAAGGGCACCCCCTTCCTGCCAAACCTTGAGCCCGGATAACCGCAGGCGTCACGCGCGCGCCGACGCGCCCGGATCGAGGCGCACGGGGACCCGCGCCAGTAGGCGTGGGGAGAGCGCCGGCGCGGCGCATTAGCGCCGGGACGATCCGGTACAGCGCAAGCGAACCGCGGCCGGGGTCGTCAAGCAGCCGGAGGCTGCGTGTTTCCTCCGCGGCGAAGCCGTGGGGGCTGGATCCTGGATCGGCTTGCGGCCCGCTGAGGCCAGCGCTGTCGTACGATCCCTTATACGGATTGAATCAACAGGACCTGACATGGAAGGCAGAACGATCTACGCTCGCGCCGACGAACTGAAACGTCTCAAGGCACACATGGTTGTGACCTGGCGCGAACGGCAGCAAGGAACTGGCGTTGGGTACAGTAGCGAATATTTCCGCGGGATGGTTTCCGGGCTTGCATTGGCCGATGCCCTCGATGCAACAGTGTCGTTCAGCATCGCCGCTTTTATTACCGAACGCGGGTACGAGGCCGAAGCCTCCTACTTCGGACCATCAAGGTAACACCATGAACATTCCGCCCCGCCCGAAAACGCACCGGATTACCAGCGACGTGCCCGAGCACCTCCTCGAGGCGTTCCGGAACACCATCACGGAGTCTTTTGCGAACGCGCACGGCGGCCAGACGCCAGCGCAGCGCGCAGCGGAGATCCGCGTTGGCGATCGTGACCGCGGCCTCGATTCGCTCCTGCAGCTCGTTGACGTGGCCGAAGGCGCCACCGAACAGGCGGAGACCGTCGCCGAATTTCTCGCGGGCCTGTACAACGGCACCGATTACCGTTTCGACCTCACGGCGCTGCGGGCGTTAGACGACGATCTGTTCGAGCACTGTCTCGCCGTGCTGCGACTCGACCACCGCCCGACTGTTGAAGTGCACGGCTATTTTCCTGGCGGTGAGCAGCGCTGGCAGCAGATAATCACGCGCTGGAATCTGGACAAACGCCCCGCGCCGGAGCCGGCGCCGGTTCATGGCGAACGCTATCAGGCCCGCTCCGTGACGAATCAGGAAGCACCAGGTTATTGCGATATGACGCTCGCGGTGGCGATTGACGGGGACTCTGCACGCCAGCTGCCGATCGAACTACACTTTTCAGCTGGCGACTCGGAGCGTATAGCCGCGATCTTATCGACCTGCATCGCGGGGCGTGGCGGCCGCGTGAGTGGCACGAAGGGCCACACTCGACATGAAGGAAGGCGAGCTCCCGCCGCAGTGGCTTTAGATTCCGGGCGCACGCCTTATGCGCCAGTAGTTGAGACGAACGTAAGAGTACCAGGGGAAAAGCATATGGCAGTTGATACAACCACGACAATCCGACGCGAATGCTTGCAGCCCGCGATCTATTGGGCCAAACCGACCGGGGCTGAAATCCAGGAGGTAGTCCGGCTGGCCGGTTTTACCGGACGTAGTGCAGCGGAATTTCTGGACCTCGCTGACAAGAGCGGGCGGCAGATACGTCGTTGGATCAGCGGCGAAAATGAAATCCCCTATTCCGCATGGGCGCTACTCTGCCATGCCGCCGGATTTGGCCACATCTGGGAGACAGAAAAATAGCCTCGATACGCTGATGATTCGCAATCCTGCGGTTCCCGTATCACGCCGGGGTCGCGACTGATCGGGGTGCCCCTTCTAGATTCGGACATTTACGTACGTGAGGCTGGGGCCGTCCCAGTATGTCCGAATCTTCAGATGCCCTCTTCCCTGACGGCCTCCCCGAGTGTGTCACGTAACAAAACGAAAAAAGATAAAGCGATGTCATGTCGGGCTGCAATCGGCTTTGCGCCGTGATCGATCCTCTCCGAGGAACGACACCCGGGCTGGGACCCGACACCTGCAACCATCTGCCCGGATGAATACATGCCGTGCAAGGCAGCTTGTGCACATTTACGTTACGCGTAACGGGATGCCACATTTATCGTTATGAATAACGTAAAATAGATGTGGTCAACCGCACCAGGATGGATCATGCCTTCACCGGCAAACGACAAGGTAACCGGCACCACTGAAAAGCGTGGCCGTGGCCGGCCACGGAAGCCGGATGCGATGTCGAACGCCGAGCGTCAGGCAGCGTGGCGAGCCCGACATGGCGCGCGCACAAAATCCGTTACTGTAACGAAAAATATCCCTCCGCCTGCCGACGCCCATAACGCCCTGATGCGGGAGTGCGAGCAGCTGCGTGGTGAACTGGTACAGGCGCGGCGCGAGCTTGAGACTGTGTCACGGGCGAAGCCGTCCGCCCGGGCCCCTTCCGATGCGGCGGCGGTCCTCGGACGGCTTCCGCGTCAGGAAGACGCCGATTCTGGCGAGCGGCGTCTGAACCTGACGATGACTGGCACCCAGTTTTTCGCGCTGGAGCGGCTGGGCGCGCACTTCGGCCTGTCCCGGCGCGCGGTGATCGAGCGCCTGATCGACTGGGCCGACGACACGTTTTCGAGGTCACTTTACGACGACGAAGCCGCATTTAACCGTTACATCGACCGTGACCGTAACGAAAAATAACCTCCCACTGACTGGATCGGCACGAGTCAGTTCAAGATCCTGCAGGACCGGTTCCGTCAGTGGTCCCTGACTGGCTACGTCCCTGAACGCATGATGTAACCGGTTTTGACAACACACAGGCACCTTGAATGGCGGCATCCAGCGAAGCATGACCGGCGGATTGGTTGATCACACGCTATCGTCCGCTTGCCAACGCCACACGAGGTGCTCGTCACGATCCCTTTGCAGCCGCGCGCCGCAATAACCGAGGGTCGGTCAACCACTCATCATGCGTTCCAACCAGGACGAGCGCAAAGTCCGGATGATTGGGATTGAGCAAATAATTGGATTCCGCAGGAACGACCGCACTGGGAACAGCCAGCACGGCGCTGGTTCGCTTCCGCTCCCACGCCGATCCTAGTTGCTGCAGTTCGGCCCGCGCTGAAGTGTCCCGCCAGTCGCGAGGCAAACTGGCGGGATCGATACGTTCGACGATTTTCTCCGGGATACTGACCGGGATCATCACATAGCGGGCGCGCAGCGGTGAATCCTGGACCAACATCTCGAGCAGAGCGAGCGATTGCGTCTGCGCCGTATACACCATCGCGACGCCTTTGGGGTTCCACCGGCCACCGTACAATCGCGCTCCTTCCCCAGAAAAAGCGGTATCCGCATATCGTTCAGTCACTACCCGCCATGCCGTGAACATCACGCAAACACGCCATGCTCGATGCGTCCCAGCGTATCCATCACGCTATCGGTGCCAATGTCGGTATCGACAAGACTCAGTGGCGTGGCGTCTTCCAGGGCAGCAACCGGCATCTTAAGCCAGGCGAGTGCCAGGTCGAGATCATCAAACACCTCGGCAGCGCGCGCGGCGACACGCGCGAGTCGCAGCAGCTTGGCTGACTCCTCACGGCTCAACACCCCTTCCCGCTTGCGACGCGCCAAGGTACGCTCCGGGATATCGAGCGCCTGCGCCAGTTCTGCTTGCGAAAGTCCGATAGATTTGAGCATCGCGTCCAGCGCCCGCGACGAAATGCCGTGGCGGACGACCTCCACCCATTCAAGGCCGGATCGGGGAGAACGCGGAAATACCGACCGGCCTCCCAGTAATGAATCGGCTGATACCTTCTCGATGACGTTCACGGTTTCACCTCCTGCCATTTGGCATTTATTTTATACCAAAATGGCGGAGACGGTAGTTGCTGCCAGGGCATCGCCGGTCCGGGCCGGACTGCTGGTTACTTTCAGCGAATGATCGCCCCCAAACCCCCTTTGGGGGAGATCGACGACCCGCGCAGGCGGGAGTGTGCAAAAGTTGGGGAGGCCGATTTCGTCAGGCCGCCTTGGCGTGCGGCATGGTTGCACGGTCTGTTCTGTTCGTTGGTCGGTGCCGGCCAGGCGATGCTGCGCCGATGCATTTGCCGTGACGCGGGGCGGCTATCTCGAGCGCCGAGATGCGGTGGGGCAAGAATTTCCCGTTCAAAACCGCGACCCTGACCTGCGCCATGCAGTGCGCCCCTTCGTCAGTCCAGCGCATCTTTCGCTTCTTGGCCATGCGGTGGCTGATGACCTGATTCATCGCGGACTCGGCGATGCTGCTGCTGATCGGCAGGCCCTTGCGATGCCGGGCGCTGTAGTTGACCAACGTGTGCGCGTTTTTCCTCAGGTTGGCAACGCTCCCGTTAGTTTTCTGCCGGTCAGGCGCGCGCTCGGGCTGCCTTGGGTTTGTTGCGCAGGTACACGAAATGGTAGAAGGCAAAGGAAAGGTCCGCGTGGTTGAGGACATCTGCTTCGCCGATGGTGGCTATGTCGAACTTGAGACGTTTGATGGCCAGCTTGCCAGAAGGAGACGCTATGTACGCGCGCATGAAGTCTTTCTTTGCCCGCGCGTCGGCGTGGTCGAAAGCTTCGCGACCAGCGCGAACCTCGTCGGCCAATCGCAGCTTGGCTTCTTCCTCACGAGCGGCACTGTTCGCTTCAACCGCGATTCTCGTGGAGGCTCTGGCAGTCACCTCAGCCTGCTCTTCCGTAGCTTTCTGGGCCAGTACCGTTTTCATCCGGCGCTCAGCCTCTGAAAGCTTGTAGCCCTCAGTGATGGCCTTCATCAGATAGCCCGCAGGACTCTTTGTCACCTTCGCGTCATCAATCTTTGCGCGGGTGTATTCGATTGCATCAAGGATGCGTTCATCGGACCAGATGGCGCGGTTCTGCGAGATGACACTGAACTGCTTTTCGGTGAAGGCGAATTCGTTTTTCAACGTGGTGTAGGTTTCCTTCAACCCAATCAAGCTCGCGCGGACGGTGTCGGCCCCTTCTTTCCTGGAAAGCCTGAAACGTATCCGGTCAATCTTCTTGGACTTCGGGCTTTCGGTGCGCGTCTCGTAGCTGAGCTCGATGTCAGAGACTTCGTTGATTTGCTTTACCGCAGGCTCGAGACTGTCCCGCTTGAAATACTTGAAGACTGTTGCGCTGGAGCCCGCTTTGCCGGGCCAGTTTCGGATCACATCGAGTTCAAACCAATCCGTGATGCCGTCCGTCACGTACGCAATGACGTGGTCATAGATTGCACGTGCGTAAGTGAGGGTGAAGGCCGACGTGATGCGAAGGCTCAACCAGTGCGACTTTTCTGGGTCCTTGATGTGGCGGATGAGCGGTTGCGGGACTTCAAACGTTATGCGTCCCTTGTCGATACCGACAATGCCGAGCAGTTGCACGGATACCCATTTTTCGTTTTCAGGTGAGGTGCTACCGTGCGGCGCCGCGGAAACCTGGATGAGTGCCTTCTGTGCTTCGGATACGACTGTTCTCAGATGCTTATAGTTGTAGCTGTCATAACGCATGAGCCACCTGAAGTAGCTCAGCTCGACGTCGTAATATTTCGGAGTGGTCGGCTCCTGCGCCACAATGAAGTGCGCTGCATCGAGCAGGCGACGCGCCGTGACTCCGACGTCGGTGACATCAACGAAAACGTTGTTCCGCTGATAGCCGATTTCCTTGGTTGATTTATGGATCGGCGTGTCGGACGCCAGCATCTCCTCAAACAGTTCGAGCGACATCTGCCGCGATGTTGCGCTTGTCGATACGGCGGTTGACATCGTGGCCCTCTCTTCTTAGTTGTTAGCCGCGGAAACTCTAGCACGCGTAGGTGAGATGTCAAAACAAAAAGGCTCACCATGAAAATACTGTTTCAACAAATCGGCTCACCCACCCTCGCAACTTGATTGATCAAGAACAGAACCTCCATGGCGTCGGTAAGTTGCTCTGTCTGGGAGGCTCGAGTTGTTTGTTTTGTGTTTTTTAAAGTCTTAGAAAAAACAAACTTACCAACTTACAGGGCCTATCAAACTCGAACAAATACAACGAATTAGCCCTACAAAGGTGAGTGATTTTGTTTAAAAGGTGAGGCCTTTTGTAGGCAAAGGTGGATGAAATTCCTCTATGAAAGTGAAGTGTTTACCCGTTCAGGGTGAGATCTTCTCCTGCGGGCGGGACGATGGTGAGATGAATTGTTGAAGATCGTCTGATCTGCCGACAAAGCCTGATGTTGCGGGGGCTCCTGCGACCTAACCCGCGACGGTGGTGGAGGCTTTTTGTTGGCGACGGTGAACAAATTTGTATTGGCCAGCGCTATCTACGGCGAAACGAGGAGAAGGAAAAAAGCGTTATGGCCTCGCTAGTTAGGGAGTATCCAGGCAGAACCCGACTTTGCCGGCGCGATGGTGAGGAGAATTGTGGCGGGTGCCGAGTTGCACTCCCGTGATCGCATGGTGAGAAGTTTTGTTGGATCGCTGTCGACGCTGCTCACTCATGGTGAGCGGGCTTGGGAGGGCGGACCGACAAAGCGAGCGATGATGGTGAGGAATATTGTGGGGCGCCCGGTTTTGCGCAGTGATTCTCTGCAAGACGGATCGCGCCCGTTTCAAATTGAACCCGCTCGCCTCTTCTCGGTATGTATTCAACAAAACTTCTCACCCACCTTCGTGACCGAGCCGTCACTAATCCAACAATTTCCCTCACCATGACCTTTCAAAATTCATTCGGAAAAACATGTGTAGAACGCCTCACGGGGCCGGCGTTATTCCATATTATGAAATTAGCACGCGTTTTTGGTTGCGGAATAGCCACTTAACGTCGGTTTCTAGGAAACGGGGCTAAGTCACGGGCACATTTTTGTATTTTTCTAGTATTCTACGCTTCGTATCGATTTCGGGCTAAACCTTAAAAACCATGTCCAAAGCAGAATTCCCGGCAATTACGCGAAGAGTGACCTTGGGTGAACTTGCGGGTTTCGCGGAGACGCTCAACACGCTCACGGAAGACTTGCGTAATAGTATCCTCACGCCGAAACCGCGAAAATCGGCTCCGTCATTTACTACGGCGGAAGTCGCCGAACTTTGCGGAATGGACCGTACGAAGATTCATTACCAGGCCACAAGGGAAGGAAGCACGCTGCCTGCGGGTGAGGCATCGGGTACTGGTCGTAGCCGCCATTTCACACTGGCCGAGGCGCGGACGTATGTGCAGCAGCTATCCGAAATATATCAGTCGCCGCTAGTCACCGGGTCGCGCGGTGCGGACGGGAAGGTCATCCTCGTCGCCAACTTCAAAGGCGGTTCGACCAAAACGACGACATCAATGTGTCTCGCGCAAGGATTGTCGCTCCGCGGTCGGCGAGTGCTCGCCATCGACTTGGACCCGCAGGCATCACTTTCCGAGCTTTGCGGCCTGTATGCAGAGAAGGAGGTTGATGAAGATTCAACTGTTTTGCCGTTCATCTATGACCAGACGATCGAAGGCGGACTGTCATCATTCATCAAGCAGACCTACTGGGACGGTCTGGACGTCATCGCAGCCCACCCCTCCTTGTTCAGCGCGGAGTTCTACATCCCGTCGATGCTCAAGGCTAAGCCCAGTTTTCAATTCTGGGCAATCCTCCGGGAAGGTCTCGCGTCGCTACGCAGCCAGTACGACTACATCATCCTCGATACGGCGCCTTCATTGTCCTACCTGACGCTCAATGCGTTGATGGCTGCGGATTCGATGGTCATGCCGCTGGTTCCGGAAAGTCTCGACTTCATCAGTTCTGTGTCGTTCTGGGGGCTGTTCTCCGACATCGCGAGTAACTTCATGGAGAGGGAGGCCAACAAGGCGTACGACTTCATTTCGATCATCCTTTCAAAGGTCGATAACAGCCCTACTTCGTCGGCTTCTGTGGTTCGTCCATGGACACAACGGGCCTATGGCGACTGGCTTACGACAACCGAAATTCCGGCAAGCTCGGCAATGAGTAGCGGCGCGCTTGCATTGTCGACGGTGTTTGACCTGAGCAAGAAGGACGCGAGTTCGAAAACTGTCGAGCGGGTTCGTCAGCCGCTCAGGGAATACTGCAAGTGGATTGACGATATGTATGTCGAACAGTGGAGACTCGGCAAATGAATATCCGTGCTCGAATGGCCGAGCAGACTGCCAATCTGCGCGCTGCTTCAGATATCCCGAAAGACGAAGTTACAGCCTCTAGACAAACGAACGATAAGCCGAAGACCGGGCCGGGGATGGCTGCTGCCCTGGCTGCGGCCAATATCAAAATTCAGGAACTGGAAACGCGCGGCGCGCAATCAGTGCTGCCCGTGTCAGAGATAGTGCCGAACCCTTGGCAGCCCCGGAGGGTCTTCAACGAGGCGAAGTTAGCTGAACTCGCGGAGTCGATTCGCGAGGTTGGGCTGTTACAACCGATCGTCGTTCGTCGAGCGGAGTCTGCCTATCAGATCGTTGCTGGCGAGCGGCGTTGGCGCGCACACAAACTGGTCGGATCTGAGGAGATCAAAGTCCTCGTCGTTGATTGTACGGACCAGGATATGGCGGTGCTGGCGCTGGTGGAAAACATCGGCCGGGATGACCTGGCCGACTATGAGATTTCCATCTCCATTCGCCGCACCGAAAAGGAATTTCCAAATCGCACGCGTTTGGCCGAAGCTGTCGGCATGAGTCGGCGCGGGCTGTATAGATACCTTGCATTCGACAGCCTACCCGCGTTCATCACCAGCGACCTCGATATCAATCCGACGCTTATTGGTGGCAATGCCGCCGATGCGATTGCGAACGTGATCAAGAAGCATGGTGAGAAAGCGGTGGCCGCTGCCCTCGAACTTTGGCCGGACGTCGTATCGGGAAACCTAGACCAAGGTAAGTACGCGCCGGCGATTGCTGCCCTGGTCGGTCGTCGCGCATCTAGCAAGACGGCTCGCGAGCGCTCAATTGAAAAATTTTTTGCGGGGAAAAATCACGCAGGCAGCATTACCAAGGACGTGAACAGCTTCACCGTAAAAATCAAAACGGGTGTCCTGTCAGATGCACAGGAGACCCGGATCCGCCAGGTCATAAGCGAGTTGTTTAACGGCGACCCCTCTTGAGTGGAGGCATTGCCATTAGGTGTGGAGCCCGCCTCCGGTGCGGGCTTTTTTTCGGCTGCAAGATTCAGGGTGCTTATACAACTGCCGGCGCACGCGATGCCGATGTGCGCTCACCCGCGTGGTTCCTCGGTGGCAGGCGCGGTTCGCCGTCCACCGGAGGCGCAGGGTGACGAACGGAAGTGTGCTACTAGGCACACTTTTTGGACGAGCCCCGCTTCCGAGGCGACTCACCCGAGTCGAATGAATAGCCGTGAAATCCTTGGGGCCGTACGGCTGGAGTTAGCCCACCCCCGACGGCGCCTCCTTAGCGGCGGGGCGTAGGAAGAGTGTGCTACTAGGCACACTCGCCGGAGGAGGCCCTGCTTGCGAGGGGCCCCGAGTCATGTACCGCGGCGAAAATGCTCCGCGGCCGCATGCCATGGGTGGAGTGTCGCGATCCGAACGCTATTCGGAACGGATTATGGCTGCTACCGCGAGTGCCGATTGGACGTGGCAGCACAGGCCACTTGGGGCCGCATATGGGGCCGAGATGTGCCGACAACTGCCCCAGAAGTGTCCACGGATCCGCTGGTCAGCTACGCCCCGCCTCGGACCTTACGACAGCGCACGCGGCCAGTCATGTAGATTTCTCAAAGTTCGAGCCTGCTGGCCAGAATTCGGCCGGATCAGACTGGCGACGCGGCGGCAGCATCCTCCAGCGCCGCATCAAAAAACCGTTCCACCGCGCGGTACTGCCGGGCCGCGTCGCCTTTGGTGTAAAGGGTCGTCGTGCCGAGACTGGCGTGGCCCAGGCCCGTCTGCACGTCCCGCAGGTCACTGCCGGCGTCGAGCGCGTGATTCGCATGCGTGTGGCGCAGCCAGTGTGTGCTGGCCCGTTTCAGATCCGCCGCGGCACCGGGGTATGTGGACGCGAGTGCGTCCGCGGCCCGCTTGAAGATGGCTTTGTACAGCCGGGCCAGCGCATCGGGCGACAGGGGCTTGCCGGTTTTCAGGTGAGCGATCAGCGGCGTGCCGGCGGGCGCGGTCTCGAACGTGCAGGCCGTCGGCCGCAGCAGCAGCGACGCCGCGAGCGCCTCCATCAGCCGGTGCGGCATCGGCACCTGCCGCTCCCGCCGGCCCTTGCCCATAACCCGCAGGGTCCAGGCGTCCTCGAGGGCCGCATCCAGTGCCTTGCGCGATAGCGCGCCGGTGGTGGCGGTGGCCAGCTCGGCCCGGCGCAGGCCCGTCGCATACGCCAGCAGCAGCGCGAAATAGTCGCGCTGGTCGGCGGGCGAGCCGCCGGGCAGGTTCAGCGGCCGGCTGACGGTCTGCAGCACAAACCGCCACTGGGCGTGCGTGAGCGTGCGCCCGGTCACGTCGACCAGCGGCTTCGCACTGTCCACCTTCTGCAGCCCGTGAAACGGGTTGACCAGCAGGTACTGTTCCTCAACCAGCCAGCTGCACAGGGCCGACAGGATCTTGCGGGCAGTCTCCCGGCTTGCCGGCGGCAGTTTCTTCGCGAACGGCCGCCAGGCCGGGTCGAACCGCTCGGCCTTGCCGTTGCCGATCCACCGCTCGGCCGGCTGCGGGTCGGCCAGAAAGCCGTTGATGTACTCGCGGCAGTCCAGCGTGTTGAGCGACGACAGCGGTTTGCGCCGCACGATGATCGCCCACAGCAGCAGCCGCTCGGCTTCGCGCCGGTAGGCGCGGGCGGTGTGCGCGCTGCGCTCGCCGCGGATCGCGATCCACGCGTTGACGGCGTCCAGGTCGGTGGCGAGTTCCGCCTGGTGGGCGGGCACGGGCGCCCGGTTCAGGCCCTGCGATCCATCCAGTTCGGGCGGCACGCGCAGCGACTCCAGTGGCGCCACGTCAGCGCTGACGGCCGGTCGCGTGAGCACCGGATGGCCCACCGCGAACTGCCTGCGCGGCGTGGTCGCAAGCGGGGAGAGGATGCAGTGCAGCGAACGCGCGTGCAGATCCAGCCAGTCGGTGATGCGCTGCGCGCCCTTCGGACCGAGCCGGGGCACGGCGGTGTACCAGCGCTGCCGGCGGCGCTGGATCAGCGCGAGCAGGTCGGCGAGGGTGGTCAGCCCCGCAGCGGCGAGGCGCGCCGCGACCGCCGGCTCGAACCAGCCGTCGAGCGGGTGCTCTGGCGCAGGGTCTTGAACCAGCGCGCGTTCCATGCGCTCGAGCGCTGCGGCCTGGCGGGCGCGCAGCCGCGCATTGCGGGCGATTTTCCGGTCAAGGGTGGGCGAAGGCGGCGGCGGAAAATCCCCCCGGTAGAGCTCGATGAGCTCCGCTTCGCCGTAGACCCCGTCCGGATCGACCTGCGCGCGGTAGTCCTCGAGCGTCGGCACGTCGTCGCGGCCGTGCAGTTCAACGAGGGGGATGCTGCCGGGCTTCAGGCGCAGCAGGTGGGCCGCCTCGATGTCGCGCGCGCGACGGGCCGCCACGGCCAGCGCGTCTCGCATCGTGGTGATGAGCCGGCGCGTGAGGCGCACGTCACTGCCCGCCTCACCGTAGGCCGAGTGCAGCCCCTCGATCGCGGCGCCTTCCAACCAGCCGCGATACAGCGCGAAGTGCTGACGCGTGAGCCGGCGCGCAGCGGGCTTCATGCCGGCTCCGCTGGCTGTGCCGCCGCGAGCGGGCGACCGGCCGGCCGCGGCATCGTGGCAAGCAGGCGGTCCATGAACGGCGGCAGCACGCGACACAGGCCGATCCGCTCATTCATCTCGACGCGATATGCGTCCAGTTTCGCGGGATCGAAGTGGCCGCCGACGTAGACCATCCCGGGCACGTCGAGCGCGACCCGGCTCGCGATCGTCAGCGTGCCGCAGTGGCTGAACGTGTTGTAGTGATTCCTGGCGTGACGCAGACGTGCGACCCCGTCGCCGTTCAGCTTCAGTGTGGCGGCGTTCCAGTCCAGCTGCGTGACTGCGAGGTGTCCCTGTGTCCGGCTGTCGCCGCTCCAGACCTTCTCCCAATAGCGCGCCCGGACGGGCGTTTGTTTCTTCTTCATTTCGACCACCAGCAGTTCGTCCGTCGAGCAGAGCATGGACATGGCGATGCCTTCGACCGCTTGACGCATGACATTGCCTGCGGCAGGCGCCTTGCCGGACAGCATGAGTTTGGTAGAGATCACGAGGTCGTCCAGCACGCCGAACGCGAAGCCGGCGACGAGCGCACTGCGTTGCGTCTGAAGCCGGTTGGCCGCCTCGTTGATCGCGGGCAGCAGGCGAAAGCAGGCGGCCAGGACCTCGGCAAGCTCGTTCAGCTCGCCGTCGAGGTGCCGCGCGAATTCGTCTTTGACGGCACGGTCGTCGTCGAGCAGTTCGCGCCTGACGGCGTCGGGCTGCGTCAGGTCGATTTCGGGCTGCGTCATCGGGCGGTCTCCGGGTTAAGTCGCTGTCCAGAAAAAACAGGTTCCGGCAAAGCCTTGCCGGGCGGGCCTTCCAGCGAAGTATGGCGGAGCACGCAAAATCTGCCAAGCAAATTCGCCACTCGTGATAACTCCAGTTATCAGATGTAGCGATTTTGCTGCATAGCGCGTTCCGGTCGTCGCCGGCGACCCGGGATCTTGCAGGCAAGAGCAGGCAGGGCGCTGGCGTCGGCCAGCGCGGGGTTCGCCTCGGGTTTGTCTGTGAGCCGTGCGATGCGGTTGCGGACCAGCGACCGCCTCAGCCTGCTGACCAGTTGTTTCGACGACTGTGACCCATCAGAGAATCTGGGGCGTGAACAGGGTGACTGGTTCGGCAGGCGCCACCGCCGGCTTGATGGATCCGAATCCAGAAGAAATTGCGCTGCTTATATGGGCCAAGGCAAGAATGTTAGATTGGTAGCGCAGCGTCATCAGCAGTCGTCGCCCGGCTGCTGTCGTCGTCAACTCAGCTCTCTAACACTTTCTTGACGCGATGGCGAGCGTAGTCGACCGGACAACTTCGGACGCTTGAAGGTTAGGGCTGTCGACGCTGGTGCTGAACGGCTCCCGCTTGTATTTCGCTTCACTGAGGGCCGTTCATCGAAGCGGAATTAACACACCATATCCGGACTATCCCCGAGGCATCCTACGTCCGCGCCGCGGCGGACGGCCTCATCGCCAGACAAACCAATCGTTCGGCGCCGCCGCGCAACGAAGTCGCGGCCTACATCCACAGAGTCAACCGTTTGCTCGAGCAACCGACAGTCAAACTATGGGCTCGCGGCCTCTCGACGGTAAAACATCAGGCGGCCCATTGAAAACGCGCGGTTTGAGCTGGGTGCCATTGGAAAACCCGCCGGATCATCTCGGCACCGCCTTGGGGTTGGTGATCTATTTGGTACCATGGCACATAGCGTCAGTCAGCCACTAAGGCGGCCTTCAACAGCGGGCTGATTGTCGCGACGGCGTCAACTTAAACGCACCCGCAACTTACTGCGCATGCAGCCTAGAAGGTTCGATCTCAAATGGTGACACTGCTGCGACATCCGCAGAGGCAAGCAATGCTGTGCTCGCGAATCGAAATTCTCGGCGTGTTCGGTTCGGGAAAGACGACCCTCGCACAGCACTTATCTAATGGCCGCGAGCCGCTGATGCTAGAGCGGCACGAGCATAACGTCTACTGGAATACTCCTGGGGCAAACGCTGCCACGGGCTTTTTGGCGTACGACTTGTCGTTCTTGCTACAGCACCACTATTTGGCAGCATCGTGCCCTTCGGCTTCGCACAATGGCGTCGCCTTATGCGATTGGTCATTTGCGTCTGATGACCTCTGGGCATCTATGCGTCTAAATGACGATGACCTTGACGCTTATCGAACGGTGCACAGCGCGTTGTTGAAGTCGGTCGGGCCTCCGCTTGGATACATCCATTTGCGGCCGCCAGAGCGCACGATCGCGGAGCGACTCCGACTGCGCAATCGAGCGGGCGAAAATATTTCAACAGCTGAAATAAGCGATGCAGCCGATCGCTTGGACGAGCTTGTACAGCAACTACCCAGTGCAAAGGTAATGCGCGTGGAAGACGACGCAGACCTTGTGAACATTCGGAATTTGTTTGAACACTGGCTTCGCGGGAGGACCAGTGAGCGTTAAAAATTCTACTTCCAAAGAGTTGCTTGCGCGCTACAAGGTTCCGGGTCACCAGATTTATGTTCTCGGTACGTTCGATGCGGGCGTGACGGTGTTGGACCAGCAGGCGAGGGCGTTGAATTTAATATGGTCTCTTGTTGAAGAGCGTACGGTCCTCTCGCGAGTCGCACCACGCAAGGATTTGGCGAAGCCACGTGCGGAACGAATTGCCATCATCGGCGGCGGCTTCGCTGGCCTTACTGCTGCTGCAGGTCTTCTTCGAAAGGATGTTGAAGCGGACATAACTATTTTTGAGCAGCGCGATACGTTGCTACCGCTACAGCAAGGCAGTGATTCGCGATGGCTGCATCCACACATCTACGATTGGCCTGCAGTTGGCAGCCTATCGGGTGCAGCTCTGCTCCCAGTGCTTAACTGGACTGCGGCGCGCGCCTCCGATGTGGTCGTTCAGATCCTCGGTGAGTGGAAAAAGGCATATCACGACTGGCATGAGCAGTCGAAGCGTAAGTTGCGTTTGTACTGCAATGCGCGGCACGTCCAAGTGCATGAAATCGGTAGCGACAGGGACGGCCTACGCATTGAATGGGTCGGCGAGCAACGCGATCCGCAAGATGGCATTGCGGCCTACGCTCCTGACGCGAGACACGGCGTCCCTAGGCATCAATCGGTCAACACTGGCAGCTCAGAGTCATTCGACATCGTCATTCTCGCCGTTGGTTTTGGTACCGAGCGTGACACGCCACAGTCCTACTGGCGAAACGAGACTTACGCTCAACCCAGTCTAGATAGCCAACGACATACATTTGTCGTTTCCGGGCAAGGCGATGGCGCCATGATGGATCTGTTGCGCCTCCGTGTTTCCCAGTTTCGCCAGGATCGCATCTTGGGCGAGCTCTTTTCTGGCGAGCGTGCGTTGATCGATGAACTCAGAAGAGTTCAGAGCGAGCATACTGGCCCCGATGCCAAACAGGGCTTATTCGATGCGCTCGAAACTGTCAGTTCTAGCCACCGAGTCGCGTTTGAGGCGGTGCGCGCGCGCATGTCGCAGCGATTGAGGCGAGACACAGAGGTAATTTTAAGCTTGCAGGTAAAGAAATTCTCCGAGCTTTTTGACCCGGCGACCCGAAGAATCTCATTCCAAAACCGGGTGCTTGTGTACCTCCTTTATAAATGCGGCGGCTTCTTCCCGTCATCGCGCGGCACCGATTGCCTCGAGAAAGAGAACGAGGTCAGCGAAGAACGTGTGGTGCGTCGCCATGGGACCCGGCGAGACGAAGTTCTGAAAAGCGTCTTGTCACCGCACCTGTATGACGTAATAGAACAAATGCAGGCGAAGCATGATGGAGGGTATTTCCTTCAACCGCACATACCAAATTGGACCGGAGGCTATTTCGGCTTTCCGGGTCGGGCTGACGACGCCAAGCGGCTGCCTGAAGGCACCAAATCCGCTTGGAAAAAGGAATACTTGCCGGGCCCAACCGCTCTTATGGCAACGGCATTTTGCGCGAGTCTTGCGGGCGCGTTGCGTCACGGTCACAACCCAAGCCGGCGGCTACGAGTGACATTGCATCGAGTTGCGTCGTTTGGCGGCCAGGAAGTTTTACAGCAAGCGTGTAACTATCAGGGTGTCGCCTTAGAGAGGAAAGACGAGTCTGGGATTGGAAGAACCTTCCCCATCCATATGGGGACCATTGGCTTAGCGTTTTATACTAGGCGAGTTATCCGCTCCTTGCCGTCTGTTGACCCTGGGAAGCTCCACGCCTATATGTCTTCGCCGTCAAGACGGCTAAGGGAGTCAACACGCTTGATGTCGACGAAGGTCAGATTCGTCATTGCGATTCCAATTCTTGAGCCCACGGATCCCGGGCTACACAGCCCCCCAAGCGCGGTCGCAGGCGTGATCTATATCGATAGCGAAGCGGACGATTTTTTTATAGATGATGGAAGCCTTAAGGGCATCGTGTGGATGGCGAAGGGCTTCTTGGATGGTCTTCAGGCACTCGGAAAAACACCGCTTGAACGTTTAAGCAACTTGGCGCCACCTGTCCGATCCTCCAGCCAGGTGGAGACTTCATCTATCGAGCGCGACCCCTTCGACGCCGCCGCCCGTGAGGTCCTTGAGGAGGTTGGTACGGTGGAGCCTCCCGTCACAGCCGGTCCGTTTCAACTGAATTTTGATTACTCCGAATTCGTCGTTCAGGAAGACTGATGTCGAAAACAACACACGTCCTTAAGAGTTGGCCTCGTTTCTTTGATGCTATTCGACTCGGCACGCGGACCCACGAATTGCGCCGAAATGATCGCGATTTTCAGGTCGGGGATCTGCTTGAACTGCGGGAGTACGAGTTTTCGATGTCGAGGTATACCGGCCGCACCTGTATAGCGGAGATCACTTCTATTACGTCAACACGGGAGCCATGTGCTGTGTCCGATGAGGCGCTCCACAGGGACTTCTGCATCCTGAGCGTGCGCCTCATCACTTCTGTTACTGGCAACGAAGCTGCTGAATAACTTTCGCAGGCAGAAAGCCATGAGCGCATGTCGACTCGGCGTGGCCGTTGTAGAGCGTAATGAAAATGGTACTCCCCCGCATAGGAGCGACGCGGCAAACTTCGTGCTTGGCGAGAGGGATGGCAAGAAGCGCTTCGCCGATCACGCGCTCGCGATGAGCAAGGCATTTTCACTGTGCCGCACGCTCGATGAAGCCAAGGCGGTACGGGCGTGGTGGGCAAGATGCCGGCGCTGCTGATGTCACCCAGACCGCGGGCCTGACTATCGAAGTGGAAGCGAAAGCAGGTTATCGGTCTTACGGCTGTCCGCAACTGTCTGGACGTATTTAATCCGCCCATTGCTATGCGTGTGCACCCAGGCTCCCGTGACGTTCGGATTCCGGTCAGGGCACCAAACCGAGTTGTTACCTTGTGCTTCGATGAATGCCACCATTTGTTCTCGGGTTGAGTGGCCCTGCTCCGTGGTTTCCTTGCCGTCAATTACTTTAATCCACCACAGAAAGGTAATGTGCTCATGGCCCTGTCCCCCTTCCATCCTTCTGGCCACGCATTTGAACGTCGTGTTGCTTGTGCTCATGGATTTTCTTCCCTACTTCCGTATTGCGATGTGGAAAACAAGCTGGGGCAATATGTACTCCAGCTTTTCTAAACAACTCCGCTGTTAAGCGGACGGCCACGACCGGCAATGTTCTCAAACCGTCTCAAGGCGGCCTTGACGGAAGCGGACATACGCACGGACGTGAACAGGCTTCGGAAAATGGCAATTTTTCGCCATCACTGTCAGTTGTCCCGTCGCTAGTTTACGCTGCGTCCCCAAGAGGTCAGCGAGTCAGCCATTGCCAGAACGCTTTCAGCCGTGCGCGCCAACCTGCGTCCGCTCGTTCCCCTCCAGATGGGGAGGGACTTGGGGTACTCTGCTCCACCGTCGGCTGCTCTTGGGTGCCGCGATGCATCGCCTGCAGATCCCGCTGGTCGCGCTCGAAGACAGCCTTGATCTGCCTCTTCGACAGTTGCCCGCTCCAGATCACTCGGTTGTCGCGAATTAAGTAATGCGACTGGCAGGCCATCGACCAATTCCCGATCGAGGGATGTAGCGTAGCGCGCCCCTGCGCCAACTGAATTTGCCATTCTGCAGGGGAGAGGGGTGTCACTACCTTTTCCCCGCATCCGCAACAGCAAAGGTGCACGACCGCACGATATTTCTCACTGATGTAGAGTCGCCCCGGCTGCAACACGCGGGGAGCAAGTTCGACCAGTTCCGGCGTGATCCGGTCAATTCGCATCCGTTCCCTCCGATCTTTCGGCCCTCGCCAGAGCCATCGCACTGATAGCAAATTCGAGGTGATGCCAGTCCCAATTCATCGCATAGAAGCCGAAGTGCTGCTTCCAGCGCATGACGGCGAGGATGGCGTTGAGGGCATTTGCATCGGCGATCTGAATATTCTGTTCATATAGAGCATCGCCAGCATCTTCCATCGTTGGGGCTCGATCGAAGAAATGCTTGCTCTTGGCCGGCGTAGCTATCGTGACCCGACACGTGCCAAAGATCTGCTGTGCGGTGGAAAGCGACATGTCCATGCCACAGTCGATAAAGGGCACGCCCTGGTCGATGAGATGGGAGCAAATCAATCTCCGCGCGGGCCCCTTGTCTACACAGACGAAGACGAAGTCAAACTGCCCGAGCAGTCCGACGTTGACTTCCGTCACGTACGCCGGATGTTCGATGATGCCTGTCCGCATCGGTTCATACAGAGCGGAGAAGTGCGCGACCTTGGTCTTGCCGAAATCAGATTCACTGGCTGCCGCGGGCGCCCGGAAGGCGTTGTGGACCTCGAAGATGTCGCCGTCGAACAGATGGATCTCGCGAACCGGTGTCTTGGCTACTTGGTCGAGCACATAGGACCCGGTCCCGCCTAGTCCCACGATTGCAATGCGGAGATTCGCTAACCGCTCTGAGACCATCACGAAGTTTCCGCGCGCTGAGCAGGCGTCCGGATAGCGGAATGGGTCAGTTCGAGGTGCCACCAGCGACGATCCAGGACCCAAGGCCCGGGTGCAGTTTGGATCAATTACTCGCGCCTGGTCCGTAATGATCCGCCAGTAGTGCATCAGTTGGTCGAAGTGGGTGGCGTAACCCGTCCAGCCGTCATCCTTGTTTGAGAAGAAGAACGTGGCCGGAACGCCAGGAGCCACTATTCCCCCCGCCACGTCCGTGTGTCGCAACTGCTCCATCATGGAACCGTTCGCGAAGCAGGGGAACGGGCCATCGAACCACGCTTGATGGGTCGCCGGTGGTGTCACCTGGCTGTCGGTATAGACGAGCGTGGCGACGAGGGTGCCTAGCCGCAGTTGCCTCTGGTTGTCGACCACGGGCACGTCGTGCAGAAGCAGGTGGGCCCCCTGCACCGTTACTCGCAGCCCCGCCGCAAGGAACGGGGCGAGCACTGAATCAAGAACGGCCGGTTTTGCGGACATGGCACACCATCCCTTCCTTGACCGGCACCGGCTTATCCCCCCGCGCCAGCGAGAGGCTTTCCCCGTCCGGGTAGGTGATCGTGATTGTGTAGATGAAATCCGATGTATCCGCTGGCGGGTCCTGCGGGTAGGCCAGGTGCACGAGCTGCGCATACGTCAGCTTCTCTTGGTGCACCTCGATCTCGTCGAGATTGAGGACGATTTTCGTCGTGGGTTGCGCGGCATTAGACATGGTGTCGACTCCTATCAACAGATCAACTGTTAGATCTTGTGTAAGATGGAATCAGTGTGTCAGATTTTGTGTAAGGTGTAAAGTCTGGTGTAAAATCTTTTTATGGACAATTGAGAAAGGAGGTTGCTTGACTAGGGATACCGTCCCCCAGAGGGGGCAGTGGGCGCACGCGCCCTTGGTTTTTGTACTCGCCCAGGTTCGATTTCTGCCGAGTGCGACAGCAGCTCCGGAGCATCTGCGCGACGCCATCGTGACGAGACTCGGAGCGCGGTTTCCGACAATTAGTCAGACCAATAGCGTGAGCATTGAGATTAATCTTGACGCCGCTCCTAACGCGCCACGGACTACCCCTGCGGTTGCTTATGACCTTGTCAACAACGACGTCAACGCAATGGTGCGTGTCCAGCAAGGGGCTCTCACGTATGCCGTTACGTCGTACGTCGACTCGTCTCACTTCCGGGAGGCCTGGCTCGACATCAGCGAAGCACTCGCGGATGTGCACGTCACTACCGTAACGCGACTTGGCCTACGCTATGTCGATTTCTTGGTGCCTCCGCATGGCCGGCGGCCAGAGGACTATGTCAACGCACCGTGGAACCTAACCGGCATGCCAACGCTGCCCGGCGCCATGCGTGGACCAGATCTACACGTCTCCATGGTGGATGTCGCTTATCACGTTGGCAGGATGCGCCTGCAATTCATGCGTGGATTCGGCGTGCCCTCGTTGCCGATGGACCTCCAGGGAATGCTGAGTCCTCGCCAACAGTCAGCACAAGCTTCGCCTGGAGAGTGCGGCGTAATCGACAGCGACCGATGGGTAGACGGCGAGCACCGCGCCGATCGTGCGACACTGAGCCAACTGTTCACCCAAATGCACACCGACGTATCGTCGGCGTTTCGCACCATGATTACTCCGCTGGCGCGGCGCGAATGGGATCCCGAAGCAGCAACAGGAGACAACACATGATCTACGCTTCCGAGCGTGATGCGAAGTTGGGCTGGACGATCGGATCAAATGCAATGTGGCGTCAATCCGGAGCCACCAGTGTTCGGCCGGTGACGGCCGAGTCGGTCGACTGTGGCACGGCCGTGCCGACAATAGTGATCGGCCTTAGCGACCTCTGGCAATACCTTGGGACGAGCGTCAACACTGCGGTGCCGCTACCCTTCAAACTCGGTTCGTCGCAGCGTCAGTCCGAACCGAAGCTGACTACGCCAGCAGAGATGGTGGAAGAATTGCGCGAGGCATTCGGACTCAACGTCACGCAGCTCGCACAAGTCTTGCACATCGAGCGCATCACGGTGTACGCATGGTTACGTACCGAACGGATGGAAAAACTCAATCTGTCCAACCGCAACCGCTTGTGGCGCTTGTATCAGTTGGCCAAGCAATGGGGCAGTTACGCGCCGCTTGCCGGGAAATACCTGGTCGAACCCGTCCCAGAGCGAAGCACGACGCTTTTACAGATACTCTGCGCACCGCAGCTGGATCCTGGCGAGTTCGCGCAGGTATATGAGCTGCTGGCGAGAGCCACCAGCCCGACTGCGCGTACCCAACGACATCGCACTGAGCAGCACGTCGCATTGAAGAAGGGCATCGGAAACCTGCGGAAGAACGCGAACAAGTTCGGGATGGATCTGGATTGACAGGTGAGCAGCTTTTCGACGCGTTCCTTGACGAGCTCGGCGCAGGCGCGGGGAACAAATCCCTGATGGTCATGATCGCCGGCCCCAATGGGGCGGGCAAGAGCACGCTATGGCGTCAATTGCTCGAACCGATGCTCGAGGATGCGTTGGGGGCTGAGTACATCAACGCCGACGAGATTGAGCGTGAGCTGAACGAGGCGGCTCAGGAATATCCGGACGCGCCGCAGACTCAGGAGACTGCCCTTCAGGCGCAATCCGAAGCAACGCGTCGTCGTGAACTGATGTTGTCCGCGTCCTCTGGCGCTCAATGTCATTTCGTCTTCGAGACCGTCTTTTCCGACCCCTATGGTTACAAGCTCGCGGAGTTGCAACGTGGAGTGGAAGCAGGCTACTACGTTGTGATGTTGTTCGTTGGGCTCAATGACGTCGATCTTGCCCAAGAGCGCGTCCACGGTCGGGTTGCGTCGGGAGGGCATGATGTGCCCTCCGACGTGCAGCACACTCGGTTCCCGCGCGTCTTTGCCAACGCACAAAAGGCCCTACAGATCGTACCGCTTGCAATGTTCTTCGATAACTCACGGGATCGGGACGACGGGCAGAATACTCATCGTCCCGTAGCCATCGTAAAGAATGGTGCGGTGCTGGCCCAACACGAAAACATGCCGGCGTGGTGGCCGATGATCATTCCATAGGACGCCGACCTTTGCTGCAGGACCCAGAACGACCGATTTTCTGGATTTAGCGGCCGTTCAGTACGAGAAACCGCGACCGTTTCAGAAACACGTGTGCTCAGAAGAAGGTGCTTACCGCGCGGTCGTCTCGATTTCACCCGTGTGATCAACTTTCTTTCCTGGGCCGACCACACTTACACATGCGGGCTCCTGCTGTTCAATCGAGAAGATGCAATCTTTGGTTGGCACAATCTCCAATCGAAGAGATTTCCCCGCTTTGATGTCGTTCGTTCGGACGCCTTTCCTCAAGTAGACTTGAGAGTAATTAAGACGAACTGGATTAACCGCTATAAAGCTCCCCACCAAGTTGAACGCTTCAGGAAATTCCCGGCTAAACGCGGTTGCTAGGGGTTGACCAGCCAACACCGAATTTCGCAAAGCCGTCGCTTCTTCCTCATTTTGAGGCACGATTCGACAATGCACCCGACCAAGTTCCGCGCTCGGTTGTTTCGGGGCTTTGCACAGTAGGGACCAAAGCGCGTAGACGTCGTCAATGTGCGCCGACGAAATCGGCGTGTCATTGAACGGCACGTCGAAGTTCCACAATACGAGGAGCTCTCGCGCACACTTAATGTACGTCAGCATCAAGTGTTCCTCTTTGATGAATTCTGGCGTCGTAAGCCTTGGGCTACTTCCGGTTAGTAGCTCGACTCCCTCCACCTCCAAAGCCCAGGAGACTGTCCATCCCTTATGTAGGGCATCGAAGTATCGATACAGCTTGTCAAAATACGGGAGCCCACGGACCGTTCTCCCTCTCCAACTGTTGTAGCTGAACGTGAAGTCTACGGATTGATCCTGCTGCACAGGTCCGGACGCGTGTTCAAACCGATAGCGCAGACCATATAGACCATCGAATGCGTGCCCTTCGAAGGTAAGCGACTGAGTGCCAGCGACAATTTCGCCTACGAAATCATCCATTACGAACACTGCGTTGGTTGCGGGATCGTGTAACAGCATTTTTTGCACGGCTTTTTTGCGAAGCTGCGTGTCGATCTTGATCGTTCCTGTTCCCTGTGGAATTATGTCCAGCAGCGCCGAACCCTCCAACCGAATGGTTGAAGCATCCATTTCAACTGGCAATCCATGTTCGGCTAATGCCCGCATCTTCGTTCGAAACTCGGTCTGAGCGTCCGGGGCGACCTTGGCCCGAAACTGGACCGGCTCCTTCGCGCTAAAAATTATCTGCGTAGTGTTTCCAAACTTGTTCACCTGGACGGCGAATCTAGGATCCGCCCTTTCCAGCTCCTCCTTCGCCAAACGTGTGATCTCTGCGACAGCGGTTGAAACGGTACGACTCAGCGGCGTCTTGAAAACTGCCGCTTTCATGAGTTCGAATTCCGCTTTGGAGACGGGAGGCTGTCCATGCTCTGCGTCAGCGGCTTCTTCAGCTTGGCGTTTCCACTCTTTCAGCAGCGTAACCGGATAGCGCTCAGGGTCGCGATCGATCTTTGTCGCGCAGTTCTGACAAAGCCAAATTCCGTTATCGATGCTTTTGCGCTCAGCCGATGTCATAGCTGGGTCGTAGCGCGCGGCTCCGGGTCCCGAAGCTGCTGCAGCGATGTGCGCGGCCTGACCAATGTTGTTGACTTTGGTTTTGACTGTCGTCGGACCGGTCGTCGGCTTCCTACACTCTGGATTTGAACAATGGGTGCCTACGCGCAGACATAACGCGTGCTTAGTGGCAAGGGTGAAGTCGTCACGGTTATTTCTTGCCATACTCCGACGATCCTTTAACGACTGGATAACACAAATGATCCAGATGGCTGATTATAGTGAGGCTACGAGTTAATTCTCCCCTCGTCTGATGCGGGCTAAATTTAAAGATGTGGAAGTAGCACGGTGAAAAGCAAAATTCTCGACTGCGATAGGCCGCTTCATGGCGTGAAGCGGCCGGTCGAGCTCCTTCAAAACGGACGTTCAGAACACAAGGCCGCCGAGCGCCTCCATTAAGTCTGCTATCGCCGAACGGTCGCTATGCTGAGCATTCGCTCAAGCGGAAAATAGGCTGACGCCTCGCATCGCGGGATCCATTGCCGCCCAAGGCGTCCCCGCGTGCACACGCGGATCAATATTGGCGAACCGCTTCGCCCATGTGACGGGATCCTCGTCGTAGTGAGTGAAGCGGAGGTTTGCCAGCGCAGAATCGAAGCTTCGGCCGATTACATCGCTGACCTGACTCTGATCTTCAACTGCCGAAAACGAAACCTGAAGACTCGACGGGGAATCGGCGCAAACGAGCATGATGCAGTCCTTATCGTCTTCGATCTCACGCCAGAACTGGTTAAGATCGAAGAAGCGTCCCCCCCGGAAATACCAACAGGCGTGCCACACAAAGCCCGCCCGGGCGCCAAGCTGAGTGTCGTGGGTTGCAGGAGACTGTGCCCATGGACGGGTTGAGACCGCGAGGCGGAAGCTCGTGTCGTACTGTCTAGTCGCATGGTCAATCAGATGCGCGTAGGGGTGGCCTTTGTGCACCCAATCCCGGACCAGGACATCCGACCATGCCACGTTTGGCCGTGATTGATCGTTGAAGGATGACGTTGCTCGGACGGCGCCGCGGTCGAGATCACGCAGTGTCTGCTCCACGCGATCAAGATCGTCGTCGTGGGGCCGTCGACAATGGCCAATACGATTTCTGATCTGTTTGAGCTCCTCGATTCGGCCTGCCCAGATTTTTTGAGCCGGCAAATACAAACCGAACAACTGCCACTGATCGTGTGTCAGTTGCAGAAGCAGCGATGCATCCAAATACGCGAGTTGATCCTGCGCATCGGGCGTTTGCATGTAGTGGTACGCTTCGTCCTGCTGCTGACGATTCGCCGAATTAGACGGCAAAAGGTCCGCCCACTTGGCACCAAGCGCGCTGCGCAATTCCACGTAGATCAGCGAGCGCAGCCACGTTTCCAGCTGCCACCAGCGGCTGTACAGCGCTGAAGCTGAGGCGGGCATTGCGCCAGCATTCCACCCTGCTAACAATGCGTGTTGGATCCGGACGGGCAATTTCTGCCAGTCCGACGCGTCTGATGGTGTCATGGGGGAGCCCCGATCGTGTGTTTTTTGCGTTCCAGGTATTTTAGCTGGGCTGTGCGTCAGGTTGGCAGGTGGCAATCTACAGGAACAGCCCCTGGCTTGATAGGGCGTGTTGGCCACCAAGGCTAGCGGACTGATTTCAGACAATCATGTCAAAACTTCGTTTATCGTATTACCTCGAAAAGCTACCGGACTTCCAGCATGCCCGAAATCGAAAAATGGCATTGTTGACGATTCGAATCGCTACGTCGACAGTCTCCTCCTGGCCGAACCTTGCCGATCGTCGTGCGATCGACTTGTGCCTTGCCACGAACGGCAGCACGCGACCTCATGGGACTTTCGATCCGCCCGATAACGGCCGTTCAAACCGACCGCAGGACGTCGCCGCCGACGTCGGCGATAGGTGCCGCTATCTTTACTTCGCTTGCGACGCAGTCGAAAGTGGGTTGCGACGTTCGCCGTAGATAACGATTTATTTCGGCATTCGGACGCCGGCCCTACGGTTCATGCGGCCATCCGATGCTCGTAGTACGGGCGCTGGCGGTCGTCGAGGATCGCGTACTGTGCCGCAAGATCGCGCGGATCGGGATTGAGCCACGCGTCGATATGCTCCGGCTTGATCGGGATGATGCAGCGATCGTGGCCGGCGGCGGCAACTTCAGGCGGTGGCTCATCAGTGATGGCCGCGAACGAGAGCAGATTGGGCTCGCCAGGGCTTTGCCAGTGCGACCACAGGCAGGCGACGAGCATGTCCTGAGCGGGCTGTGGCTTGAACTCCAGGACCATGTTTTCCTCCAGTTCGCCTTCAGCGAGGTCTCGCCCTTCAAGGCGATGTCGTTTGACGTTTTCATAGAAGGCATTCGCGACGATAAGTCCGTGCGAATACCCAAAAACTCCCTTCCAGAAGCCTTCAAGGTTGTCAAACCTGGCATTGTATAGTCCGGGATATTTCTTGTCGTAGAACGCAGGCTTGCCAGCCGGGCGACAGTGATATCGCATCGGCTTGATGACGCGCTTGCCGTCTTCCATGACCATCACCGGAGCATAGTTACCGGGGAAAATTCGCGAATCGCGATCTTCCAGTTCGGTGCGCCGGAGATCGTCGAGCCCGCGCAGCGCCGACTCGATCTTGCTGGTTGCGATCCGCTTGCTTTCGGTGGCCGCTTTCGTCGTTTTGCTTTGAAGGGTGCGTTCCGCGTCGGCGAGTCGCGCGCGCTGCTTGAACAGTTCCTGCTCCAGCTTTGTGGCCTGGTCGCCGTTGAACCGGTCGATCGCTTCCCTGATCCGGCGTTCCTCATCCGTCTGGGGAACCGAAAACGCGGCGTCCATCGCCTTCGGAATCTTGATGTTGCTGCCCTCGGCGCGTTCCCAGTACAGCTGGGCGAATTCCCGGATGCTCATGTGCGCGCCAAACATCCTGACGTACTTGCGGTAGTCCGCCTGGATCTGGGCTGAATAGCACATGCTCGCTCTCCTTGAAGGACGGTGCGCCAATATGGTACGCCGGTTCCTAGTGGAAATTTCGCGTCGACGTGACGAGCGAGCCGAGCAGCGGGGACACGTCGACCAGTCGGTGCGCGACGAGGTGGCGCACTTCACCCTCACGCTGCCAGACGCCGTACACTGCAAGTAGTGACGAGCCAAGCGCTTCGCGTCGCTGCTTTTCGAGCAGGGACGGCCAGATGATGACGTTGACCTGCCCGGTCTCATCCTCCAGCGTGACAAACATCACACCCTTGGCCGTGCCCGGCCGCTGCCGGACCGTCACGATGCCGCAGGCACGTGCGAGCTGCCCGTTCCGGAATCCGGCCAGCGTCGACGCCGGCAGCAGGCGCTGGGCAAGCAGGCGAGGGCGCAGCAGTTCCAGCGGGTGCCGGCCGAGTGTCAGACCGAGGGTCCGGTAATCACTGGCGATCTGCTGGCCTTCCGTCATCGGCGCGAGGACCGGCGTCGCGTCGTCATCAGTCGCGCCGCGCAGCAGATCCCGGTCAGGTACCGCAGCCACCGCATGCCAGAGTGCCGCGCGCCGGTCGCCGGCGAGCGAGCGTAACGCGTCGGCCGCCGCGAGCGCCTGCAGATCCTTGCGATCGAGCTGCGCGCGTCGTGCAAGATCGGAGACATCGGTAAAGGGTCGCACGGCGCGCGCGAGCTCGATGCGCGCAGCGGCCTCCTCCTTCAGGCCACGCACGAGCGACATGCCGAGGCGTACCGGGGAAGAAGTTGTCTGGCCTTCAACCTCCGAATCCCAGTTGCTCAGCGTCACGTCGACGGGCAGCACCTTTACGCCGTGGCGCTTCGCATCCTGCACGAGCTGTGAGGGTGAATAGAATCCCATCGGCTGGCTGTTGAGCATCGCGACGAGGAACGCGACCGGCTCATGACGCTTCAGCCAAGCACTCGCATAGACCAGCAGCGCGAAGCTGGCCGCGTGGCTCTCCGGAAAGCCGTATTCGCCGAAGCCCTGAATCTGCGCAAAGATGGCCTCGGCAAACTCGCGGTCGTAACCGCGCTCGAGCATCCCGTTCACGATGCGGTCGTAGTAGGCTTCGAGTCCGCCCTTGCGACGCCATGCAGCCATCGCGCGACGCAACTGGTCGGCCTCGCCGGCGGTAAAACCGGCCGCGAGCATCGCGACCTGCATCACCTGCTCCTGGAAGATCGGCACACCGAGTGTGCGCGAGAGCGCCTGCTCCATCTGCGGGCTTGGATAGCTGACGGGCTCCAGTCCCTGCCGCCGGCGCAGGTAGGGATGCACCATGCCGCCCTGTACCGGGCCCGGACGTACGATCGCCACCTCAATCACGAGATCGTAAAAGCAGCGCGGTTGCAGGCGGGGCAGCATGCTCATCTGCGCGCGCGACTCGATCTGGAATACGCCAACGGTATCGGCTCGACAGATCATCTTGTAGGTCTCGGAATCTTCGGCAGGAATGTCCTGCAGTTCGAACGGCTCGCCACGCTTTTCCGAAATGACGTCGAGCGCGCGGCGGATGGCCGACAGCATACCGAGTGCGAGCACGTCGATCTTCAGCAGGCCAAGTGCCTCGATGTCGTCCTTGTCCCACTGGATGATCGAGCGGTCGGCCATCGCGGCGTTCTCGATTGGCACCAGCCTCGACAGCTTGCCGCGACTGATCACGAAGCCACCGCTGTGCTGCGACAGATGTCGTGGAAAGCCCACCAGCAGCGCCGCGAAATTTGCCCACTGCATGATCAGCGGAGACCCGGCGTCGAGCCCCGCCTCGGCGAAGCGGTTGAGCAGATCGCCGCTCGAATCGAACCACTGATAGGCCTTCGCGACGCGATCAACGATTGCCGGATCCACGCCGAGTGCCTTGCCCGATTCGCGAAGCGCGCTGCGTGGGCGGTACGTCGTCACGGCGGCCGTCAGCGCCGCGCGATCGCGCCCGTACTTGCGATAGATGTACTGGACGACTTCCTCGCGGCGCTGATGCTCGAAATCCACGTCGATATCGGGCGGCTCACCGCGCTCCTTGCTGATGAACCGTTCGAACAGCATCGACGAGCGCGCGGGATCCACCTCGGTCACGCCAAGCGCAAAGCAAACGGCCGAGTTGGCCGCCGAGCCGCGCCCCTGGCACAGGATGCCTTCGCTGCGCGCGAACCGGACAATGTCGTAGACCGTCAGAAAGTACGGCTCGTAGCGCAGATCCCCGATCAGCGCGAGCTCGTGTTCGATCTGCAGTTGCACCTGATGCGGGACGCCTTCCGGCCAGCGGCGATGTGCGCCGATGTAGGTCTCCTGTCTCAGGTAGCTGGTCGGCGTATGGCCGGCAGGCACCAGCTCGTCGGGATACTCATAGCGCAGCTCGTCGAGTGAAAACGTGCACAGTCGCGCAATCCGCAGCGTCTCCTCGAGCGTGCGCTGCGAATACAGGTTGGCGAGCCGCAGACGCGATCGCAGGTGCCGCTCAGCGTTGGGCGCGAGATCATAGCCGCATTCGGCGACCGGTCTGCCGACCCGGATCGCCGTCAGCACATCCTGCAGCGGTTTGCGCGAACGCACGTGCATGACGGGCGCACCGGTCGCGACGACGGGAACGCCGTGGCGCGCCGCGACGTGTTCGACGGCGCCGCGGTGAATATCGTCCATTGCACGCGCGTGCAATGTCAGTGCGACCCATGCGCGATCGCCGAAGGTCTGGACGAACCACTCGACCTGCGTATCCAGTCTGTCTTCATCGGCGGGGTAGTCCGGTGACAGGATCGCGACGCATTCGGGCAGTCCCCGCAGGTGTCCAAAGGGCTTCTCCGGGTGTGCGAGATCCAGCGGCGCGAGCCGGTAACTGCCCTTGTGCGCGCGCATGCGGCCGAGCGTAATCAGCTCGGACAGGTTGCCATAGCCTTCGCGCGTCATCGCCAGGGCGGTGAATGACAGGGCCGGCGAGCCGTCGGCACTGCTCAGGTGGAAGTGCGACCCGACGATGAAAGGCAGCCCGGCCTTCTTCGCCTCGACGTGTGCGCGCACGACGCCGGCAAGCGAGCATTCGTCCGTCACGGCCAGCGCGGCATACCCGAGCTGTGCGGCGCGAGCGGCGAGATCCTCGGCGTGCGATGCGCCGTGCAGAAAGGAAAAGTTGGACGCGCACTGCAGCTCCGCATAGTCGGGCAGTGCGCCGTAGGTCGGCGCCATGGGCGATCACCCGAACAGGCCGTGCAGGAACCAGCGCGGCTCGCGTTCCTCGACGGCGCTTACGCGCTCCCGGAAGACCCAGTAGTGCAGCGCGTCTTCGGACTCCGCGACAAAATAGTCTCGCGTCACCGGGTGCCCATCCTGCCAGCCGACCTCGATCCGTTCGCCCGGCGAGACCATGCGCAGCGGCGTGCCGTAGAACGGGCGGTGGCCACGCATGATGAGCTGCACCGGCTTGTCGAGCAGCCACGTGGGCCGCGGAAGGTTCGGCGGCAGCAGCGTGGACCTGACGGTCTCGCCGATGGGAAGCCAGCGTGCGGCGACTTCCGGGCGGTGGTCGGCAACCGGCGCCGCCTTGAGCACGTTCTGCGCGCCGAGCCGGGCGACGAGCAGCTCCATCAGGCGCGCGTGATCCTGCGGCGAGCCGCCGGGCTCCGGAAACAGTGACTCGCTGGGTGCGTCCGCTTCGCGAACGTCCTTTGCATCGAGGCCAACGGCGATGACCGGCGCGGCCAGTTCGACGCGGCCCAGCCGTTCTTTCAGCAGGCGCACGAGGTGTTCCTCGCGTGACGTCGGTTCGCCAAGCGCGATTTCGATTGCCGTCGGCGGCACCGCCGCGCGGCCGCGTTCATGCTCGAGCTCAAGTACAAACCGCGCGATCGCCAGCTGTCGCGCCGACAGCCAGCCGGTCATCTGCAGGATCAGCCGCCGCGCCGCGAACAGCACGGCTTCCGCATGCTCGATCCGGTCGGGCAGCTCGAGCCGCGCGCTGAAGGCGGGGGGCAACTCCAGCCATTCGTACACTTCCGGCGCCGCGCCCGTCGCGCGATCAAGCGCATCCAGCAGGGCCGTGCCGCAGCGTTTCTTGAGGCCTGCGCGGGGTAGTCGCCGGATGTCGTCGACCGTTTCGCATCCCAGTCCGTCGAACCATTCGGCGTAGGGGCGCGCCGGCGGCAGGGCAGGTAACGGCACGCGACGCAGCGTACGGTCGACGGAGCGCAACGTGAGCGCGATGCCAGCCGATGACCGGGCGAAGAGCCACGCGGCCTGCCCCGTAGGGGCAATGGCAAGTGTCGCGGTCACGCCGAACGCGCTCACCGTTTCACCCGCCCGCCGGCGCAGTGCCCGGATGCCGCCGAAGAGGCGCAGGCTCGCCGAGACGTCGGCCAGTACGACCGATTCCTCCGCCAGCACCACGTGGGGGGTGAACTGCAGCAGGGCGAACGCCACGCCACGAACCAGCTCCGCTTCACGGGTGAGATCACGTTCCCGGATGACCGCGTCGGGGACGAGCGTCAATACGCCACCGCGGCGCATGCCGGGCACGATGCCGGCCGAGTGCGCCGTGCGGTCGAGCGCGACAACGCGGTCCTTCTCCAGCACGACAAACCCGGCCTCATGGCGTGGCATCGACCAGCGCGGGAGAAACGACTCGAGGGCGAGGTGCGGCAGATGTACGCCGATCCAGAGTTGCATATCGGCTCAACAGGGCAGGTGAAGGTACGAGAGGAACGAAAACGGGTTCGTCGCGCTGCGGTCCGCGGCGCTTGACGAAGGTCACTTCAATACCGCCCCTGGCGGCTCGCAGCGCAAGCCTCAGCGGCGCTGGCGACGTCGCCTGGGCGGCCGCGAGTGGGCGAAACAGGAACAGCAGCGTGTCCGAGGCCTGTGCGGCCAGATGCAGGCGCCGGAGCGCTTCCTGCCGCACTTCGGCCTGCCAGAAGAGCAGGGCGCCGCAGGTGCCGGCACGCAGGATCTGCTCGGCGGCCCACAGCGCATCAGCCGTGCGTGGTGCGCGCAACACGCAGGCCTGTCCTGCGGGAACGCCCAGCCACGCCAGTCCGGCGGGTTGTAGCCGATGCGGCGGCTGCAGCAGGAGCAAGGGGCGGGATCCGACGGTCGCCAGTGCGGGCTGCAGCAGACGCAGTTCACCGCAGCCAGCCTGCGGCGTGAGTAGTTCGGTGAGCGCGCCCGCGGGCCAGCCGCTGCCCGGCAGTTCGGCGGCCAGCGCGACGTGGCCGCACGACACCACCCGATCGAAGCCGGCGGCCAGCTGCGAAGCGCGCCATAGGGACGGGTGGATTGCTTCCGGAATGGGGGACGGGACGGTCATTGAATTGCGCAAATACCTGTATGGATGTACAGTATCCTACACGGAAATTCGTGGCGACGAACGGACACTTTTTTGGGGAGAGGCTAGATGGATACAGGCGTTCGCAAGGCCGCCAGCCATCCGATGCCGGAAATCGCGGCGTTTGTTGCAGACATGAAAGCAGTGTTCGGCGAGCAGGAAATCGATGAAGCCATCCGCCGCAGCAAGGCGGGGGAACCGACGTTTTACGCGTGCGAAAATGGCCGTACTGTTGGCACCCCTACGCCGACGCAAACCAACGTCTGGCGTGTTGACGGGGCGGTGCGTAACCGTCATTACTGTGCTGGCTGCGACGGTTTATGTGTGGGCACCGCGAAATCGTGCCGGGCGTGAACGGCACCAGAACATACGGAGAGAACATGTTTCGATTTTTGAGCGCGGGGGTAATGCTGCTTGCTGTTGCATCGACCGGAGTCGCAGGCGAACACTACGTTGAAATCTGGAACCCGCCTGAGGCGCGGATGCAGCCGTCCGGAAACGGCAAGCCGAAACTAGGCAAGGTTGCGGTTCTCTCACGTCACACATCCAACGCTACACCGCGCCAGGGCGCAGACCCGGTAGTGAAATCGTTAGCGAACAAGCACGCGGGGAATGGCCTTAAGAAGGTTGCGGTGCCGCGCGCGGCAGACCTTCCCCGAATAATGACGCCCGAAGGCAATGTGCTCCGTGTAAACGACGGGGGAGCGCTGGTCAAGGTAGTTCGATAAAGAAAAAAGTCCGTCTGGGAAGGAACCCAACTCTGAGGTGCCAAGCCGGTCTTCCATTTTCTTTCGCGACAGATGTGGTTACGCATCCGCGATATTCGGCCAAGCCCAGCCGCATCGCAAAGCAGCGTCCACGCCGAATTGGGAATGCCGGCATCCTCGCTAATTCAGCGCCTGATCTGCCGGCCACTTTTGTCTGCCGGTCGAGAGAAAGCGGTGTTGTTCCTTTCCGCAGAGCAAACACCTTCTGGTCGACCGGGGCTCCGATCTCGAGAAGGTCATTGGGTCGCAGGCAATATCGGTGCCGTCGATCATCTCGTATATAATAAGGATTCCAAACAACAGTAGGAGATCTGTAAGCACGTGTCGGAGTTCAAGTCGGGCGAATCATCGACAGCGATCTTGATCGTTATGGTGCTCGGCCCGAAATCAGTCAATGGCGTCGCGGACCTCATGCAGCGATGCGCGAAAAACTCGCCAGCCACTATGTCCCTGCAAATCTCGCACGTTAGCTGTCCGCGATGCGTTCAGAAGCGATCCTTTCTGTAGGAGAGCTTCGGAAAGCATTGCACGTCGGTTCGTTCGGAGACGCATGCCCGCAACGGCGATGAAGCACACATCACCTTTTTCCGCATGCGAGCCGCATAAAAATGATTGCCTAGCATGTAACGTTTTGTAAAAACGTCCTGTCCGATTCGTTAGACGATTTATGGTTCTTCGGATGGACATGTACGAACACGAAGCGATAGATCTGTTCCGGGCAACGTTTGAAACGCTGAGTCCCCGCTGGCAGTTATCTCACGATAGCAATGCCCTCGAACTGAGCCCGATTACCGGGCCGGTCGCCGCAGCTGTGAAGCTGTCATCCGAGCAGGCCACACAGATCCGCACACTTGCCGGTGTCACCTCGAGCGTGACTGTCGACGCGCTGCTGTTTGAAAAGAAGTTTCGTCTTCACCTGGTCGGACGGAAAATCGATCGAACGAGGTGGGCCGGAACGGCCTCTCCGAGCATCAATGCTGAAGCTGTCGCGGGTGATCTGGCGCGCGGGCTGTCATTTGCAGAGACGGTCCTGTCGGAAGTCAATTCACTGGTTGTGATCCTGAATCGCGACGGCTCTATTCAACGGTTCAACCGGTTCGCCGAAGAACTTTCCGGCCTCAGGGAAGCTGACGTAATCGGGAAAAATGCGTGGGACCTGTTCATGTCCCACGAGGACGGAAGTGAGTCCCGTCAGAACATAGAAAGTTTTTTCCTGCGCGGCGAGGCGTACGAGGTGGAACGGACGGTAAAAACGATCAGGGGTCCGCGACTGTTCCAGTTCCGCAACAAGTTCGCCAGAACGGGAGATCGCCCTGACGAGACGTTTCTGATCTGTTCGGGCATCGACATCACAGAAGAACGACAGGCTCGCGATCGCCTGGCCGAGTTGGCGAATACCGATACGTTGACCGGTTTGAGGAATCGGAACTACCTAATGGACCGCCTCGACCATCTGATGGCGAGTCCGAAATGCGTTGGTCGACTCGCGCTTCTCTTTATCGATCTCGACAACTTCAAGCGAATCAATGACTCCCTCGGGCACAGGGACGGGGATCAACTGCTCAAGCAGGTGGCGAAACGCCTGCAGCGCGTCGCCGGAGATGAGCCGCAGGTCATTCGCGTTAGCGGCGACGAATTCGTGATCGTCGTTAGCGGTGACTTTGCCCGCTTCACAGCGCAGGAACTGGCAAACCGCGTCATAGAAGACTTTGATCTCGCCTACGTGCTGCGCGCGAATAGCTATCGGATGCGGGCAAGCATTGGAGTGGTCGAGCACGTGCAGCACGGAGACAACGCATTCGATCTTCTTACACGTGCTGACCTCGCGATGTATGCGGCCAAAGCAGTTGGTAAAGGCAAGGATATCAGCGCGTGCCATCTATATACGCCAGAACTGTCTGAACGCGCTGAGCGCGGACTGGAGTTCTATCAGGCGCTGCAGTATGGATTTCTCAGGAAGGAATTCGCGCTGGACTACCGGGACTGCTATACCGTCGACGGAACGGCACGCGGTTTTCTTGCATTGGTGCAGTGGAATCGCGACGGCGTGGCCCCCGTGGAGGGACGCGAGCTTTTCTGGCTCTTTTGAAAACGGAGTGGGTAACGGGGCTCATCGGGCATGCTCATTAAAGCGTGAGAAGTCGAGTTTTCCAGC